>JAKOUL010000054.1 GCA_029776735.1 Dictyoglomota bacterium | reverse complement strand
ATACTTCTCTGAATATTTTGCTCCAAGAATAGCAGGTATTGCCCAACCTAAGTTTGATATAGCAGGTATGAGCCCTATCTCTAAATTTCCAGCTCCTAAATGTTTAGCAAAAAGAGGTAAAAGAGTAAGGACTGAACCAAAGGTCATTCCTAAATTGAAAAATGCCATATCTATACTATCTACTATAAAATTTCGTCTATAGTCTTTTTCTGTTAAAGCCATGATAGAGTTAATAATATCAGATTTTAAAAGAATAGGTAAGAGTGTAATATAAGATTAATTTGTATATAATATAATAAATTATTTTTGGAGGAGAATAATGAGGCTTAAAGGAAGGGATTTGCTTTCTGTTTCTGATCTTAGCAGAGAAGATATAGAGGAGATTTTTGCCCTTGCAAAAAACCTGAAAGTAGAAGTTTTGGCTGGGAAAAAACAGAGTGATTATTTAAAAAGTAAATCTATAGCTTTATTTTTTGAAAAGCCTTCCACAAGAACAAGAATTTCTTTTGAGGTGGGAGTTTATCAATTAGGTGGCTATCCTCTTTACTTAAATGCTCAAGATATGCAAATTAAAAGAGGCGAAACAATAGCTGATACTGCAAGGATCTTAGAGAGATATGTAGATGGTATAATAGCAAGAGTTTATGCTCATAGCACTTTAGAAGAATTGGCAAAATACTCATATGTACCTATAATAAATGGACTTTCTGATTTAGAACATCCTTGTCAAATAATTTGTGATTACTTTACTATGCGAGAGAGGAAAGGAGATCGTAAACTTAAAGTTGTTTATTTAGGGGATGGAAACAATGTGGCAAACTCATTAATTCTGGCAGGTGCTATCTTAGGCATGGACGTAGTATGTTCTTCTCCAAGGGAGTATTATCCTGATTCTGAGATATTGAAAAAGGCAAAAGAAATAGCACATAAAACAGGTGCAAAGATTGAAGTGGTGGAAGATCCTAATGAGGCTGTAAAAAATGCAGATGTCATTTATACAGATGTATGGATAAGTATGGGACAAGAGGTGGAAAGGGAGAAAAGACTTAAAGTATTTCCTCCATATCAACTGAATAATAAGCTCCTTTCTTTAGCCAAAGAAGATGTCATCGTTATGCACTGTCTTCCTGCTCATAGAGGAGAGGAAATTACCGATGAGGTTATGGATGGACCTTTCTCTGTGGTATTTGACCAAGCAGAGAATAGACTTCATGTACAAAAAGCTATAATGGCCTCATTAATTTAAATTTTTCTAAAATATTAGCTATTTAGCATAAAGCTTTTTTATGCTAAAATTTTACTTATAAAAGTCTTTGTCAAAAATGGGGGCCTATGAGAAGAGTTTTTATAAAGATTGGAATTCTTTTAGTTCTCTTTGTACTTCTTACCGGGCTTAATTCCCTTAGTTTTTTCAAGAATTTAGAAAGCCAGTCTATTGACCTGAGATTTCAAATTAGGGGAGAAGAGAAGGTCCCAGAAGATATTGTTATAATAGGTATAGATGATAACTCTATCTTTGAGATAGGTAACTGGCCTTGGAAGAGAAGTTTACACGCAAGACTTTTAGATGTTTTAAAAGAAGGAAATCCTAAGCTAATAGTTTTTGATACTCTTTTTGATACAAGTACTCCTGAAGACGAAATTTTTTCAAGTAAATTAAAAGAGATGAATAATGTAATCCTTGCTAATTATATATCAGTCTATTATGATAAGAATTTAAGAGTTAACGTATTTTCTATCAAAGAACCTGTAGAACCTCTTAAATCATCTGTGTTGAAAACGGGATTTAGTAATTTATTAGTAGATAATGATAATAAAATAAGAAGAGGAGAAACTTTTGAGCAAGATCTTTTGGGAATAAGATATTACTCTCTGCCCTTAACTATTTATGCAAGTTTAAATGGGGGAAGTTTATATAGTTTAAGCTTAAAATTTCCAGATAGTTTTTATATAAATTACGTAGGTGGGGAAGGAAGCTTTAAGTATTTTTCTTATATTGATGTACTAAATAAGAATATACCTGCTGAAACTTTTAAAGATAAAATTGTATTTATTGGAGCGACTTCTCCTGTTTTGAAAGATGTATTTCTTCATCCTTTTTCAGGATATAGAGCAGCGGGTAGTAACATTTCTTACTCTTATATGCCAGGAGTAGAGATACATGTAAACATATTAAACAACTTGATTAATAGTAATTTTCTTACGACTCTACCTTATCCGTTTGTAATGATAATTAATTTCCTTTCTGTTTTTTTAATAGGAATAACTTTGGGAAGAAAATTAATTTTTAATTTTCTTATAACCATATTTGTTATGCTAAGTTATTTAGGAGGTTCATATTTTGCTTTTACTCAAAATTTAATCTTACCTTTTATCTCTCCTTCCTTAGGGCTATTCCTTGGGTTTGTAGGAAATCTTATATATCAGAATGTAATTCCTAAGGAAAGATTAGAGGGAATGGTAATAAAGAAACGTTATAAGATACTTAAAAAACTTGGATCTGGAGGAATGGCTACAGTATATCTTGCGTTAGATCTTCCTACAAAGAAAGAGGTTGCTATCAAGATACTTCATCCGCAATTTTCAGAAGATAAAGAGATCATAGCAAGATTTATTAGAGAAATTGAAACTTGTAAAATTTTGGATCATCCTAATATTGTTAAAGTTTTAGATCATGGGAAAGAGGAAGATTATCTTTTTATGGTTATGGAGTATGTATCGGGAAAGGATTTAAAGAAGATATTAGAAGAAAAAGGTCCTCTACCTGTCCAGTTTGTTACAGAGATTATTAAAAAAGTAGCTGAAGCTTTGTCTTATGCAAACTCTAAAGATATTATACATAGGGATATAAAACCTCAGAATATTATGATAACTAATGAGGGCAATGTAAAACTCATGGATTTTGGAATTGCAAGAATAGGAGGGACTTCTACTCTTACTCAAACAGGAGTATTTATGGGTACACCTCAATATGCATCTCCTGAACAGCTGGAAGGTAAAAAAATAGATATTAGATCGGATATTTTTTCATTGGGTATTGTTTTTTACGAAACTCTTACAGGTATCATTCCTTATGCAGAAGATACTACTATATCCCTAATGTTAAAAAGGTATCAAGAAGATCTTCCTGATATAAGGAAGATTAATCCTAATATTCCTGAAGGTATTGCAAAGATTATTGAAAAAATGACTGCAAGATTCCCTGAATTTAGATATCAAACTCCTAAGGAGCTTTTAGAAGATTTAAAAAGAGGCTATCCTCTTCATCCTTATGAAAAGGGGAAGATTATTTCAGAAGAAACTATCATCAAAAAAGACAGAGAAGATCAAAATTAGAGGCATTTAAACACTAAAACTATATCTCCAATTTGAATAATATCTCCATCATGAAGTAATTCACGGGTAACTTTAATTCCATTTACTAAAGTCCCATTAGCACTATTTGTATCTTCTATAAAATATTTATCATCATTTTTAATGATCTTTGCATGAAATCTTGATACTGTAGGATGAATAAGTGTAATATCGTTGTCAGGTTCTCTACCTATGGTGGTTTCGTTTTTAAGTATTTTGAAGTCTTTTCCTCTCTCCCCCCCATGTCTTATGATTAAGTAAGCCCAGTTTAATGGAGTAAGCTCTGCTTCTAACTTTATAGTATTTGAAGGATTTTGGATAGATTCAAACTTTTCTATTTTTGAGATATTCTTTGCCTCTTTTTTAGCTGTTCGTAAATAAATATCCACACATAGTAAGATTATAAAAAATACCAAGAGAATAGATATTAAAATGTTCATAAAAAGTCCTCCCCTTCCTTTAAAATTTATTTTTCATTATACCAGAAACATGCTTTGAATTAAATTTAATTTAATTTTGTATTTTTATTCATTTTTATGATATAATTCTACAAATTTATTGATAGGAGGAAGAATAGATGGAGAAGGTTGTCCTTGCGTATTCTGGTGGATTAGATACTTCTGTTGCTATAAAATGGCTTATGCAAAAATATTCATTATCTGTTATAACCCTTACTGTAGATATTGGGCAGGGTATTAATCTGAATGAGGTTAAAAAGAAAGCTGAGGATCTTGGTGTTGAAAAAGCTTATGTCTTAGATTTAAAAGATGAATTTGTTAAAAATTATGTAATTCCTGCTATAAAGGCTAATGCTATGTATGAGAGGGTCTATCCCCTTGCCACTGCTCTCTCAAGACCTCTTATTGCAAAGTATTTAGCTAAAATTGCAAAAGAAAATGGAGCAAAATATGTGGCTCATGGATGTACAGGAAAAGGAAACGATCAAGTAAGGATAGATCTGGGAGTGAAGGCTATAGCTCCAGATCTTGAGATTATTGCTCCTGTTAGAGAATGGAATTTTTCCAGGGAAGAAGAGATGGAATATGCAGTGGAGAATGATATCCCTATACCTGTTTCAAAGAAAAATCCATTTAGTATAGATGAAAATCTCTGGGGGAAAAGTATAGAGGGTGGAATTTTAGAAGATCCTTGGCAGGAACCTCCCGAGGAGATTTTTGAATTGACAAAATTAAAGAAAGAAGAGCCAAGTTATATTGAACTTAGCTTTGAAGAGGGAGTTCCAGTAGCATTAAACGGAATTAAGAAATCTCCTGTAGAAATAATTGAAGAACTGAATAGTACTGTTGGGGCTTATGGAATAGGGAGGATAGACCATATTGAAAATAGGTTAGTAGGTATTAAATCAAGAGAGATATATGAAGCTCCTGCAGCAGTTTTAATAATAAAGGCTCATGAGGCTATTGAGAGTTTAGTATTTCCAAGGGAACTCCTGCATTTTAAGAGAACCCTTGAAGATAAATATGTAGAACTTGTTTACTACGGATTATGGTTTGATCCACTGAGAGAAGCAATTCAAGCTTTTATGGATAAAACTCAGGAAAGGGTTACAGGTAAAGTAAGAATAAAACTTCAGCCTTGGAACTTCTCTATAGTAGGGAGAGAATCCCCTTACTCTTTATATGACCATGGTCTTGCTACTTATGATAAAGGAAGTACATTCTCAACAGAGTCTGCTATAGGTTTTATACAACTTTTTGGACTTCCCAATTATTTATATGCAAAGAAGGGACCGAAGTCATGATCAATGTGGGGATTATGGGAGCATCTGGATATACAGGGCAAGAATTGACAAGAATTCTTGTAAAGCATCCTAAGGTGCAGAAATTATATCTTTTTAGTGACCATTTAAAAAGTGTAGATATTTTTGATGATAAAAAGATTAATATATTTTCAAGGGATGCTTATAAAGATTTTGTGGAAGAGATTGATATATTCTTTTTTGCTCTTGAAAATGGAGAGACTGCAAAATTTTTATCTGAGGCGAAGATTCCTAAAGCTTTTATTGATCTTAGTGCAGATTTTAGATTTCAAAATCCAGATGTTTATGAGAAAGTTTATGGGATAAAGCATCCAATTCCAGAGCTTGTTGGAAAGACAGAATATGGACTTCCAGAAGTATTTAGAGAAAGGATTAAAAAAAATAAATTTATAGCAAATCCAGGATGTTATCCTACTGCCTCTATTCTTGGCTTATATCCTTTAGTAAAAAATAACTTGATTTTAGGATCAGCCATTATAGATGCAAAATCAGGAATCTCTGGCTCGGGTAGGAGAGCCTCGGATAAAAATATATATGGAAATATAGCAGAGAATTTTCAGGCTTATTCTATACTAAATCATAGACATCAACCTGAGATAGAGCAGATTTTGAAAGAGATTGGATATCTGAGGGTCTTATTTATTCCTCAACTTCTTCCAACATTTAGAGGGATTTTTGCTTCTATTTATGCTCCATTAAGAGATAGTATCTCCTCTGAAGATCTTTTTGAGCTTTATAAAGAGGCATATAAAGGAGAATATTTTATAAAAATTCTTCCTCCTGGATGTTCTCCGGAGATAAAAAAAGTAAGAGGTAGTAATTTTGTTGTGATCAGTGCTCAAGTTGATAAGAATACAGGAAATGCAGTGGTTTTTGTGGCTATTGATAACCTTATAAAAGGTGCTGCAGGGCAAGCAGTTCAAAATATGAATCTTATTTTTGGCTTTTCTGAAGAGGAAGGTATTGACTTTTTACCACTATATCCATAAATAAAGGAAGGTTTTAAGAGATGGATTGGAATTTTAGTGAATATACATTGACAGATTTAAAAGGAGTAAAAGCAGCAGGGGTCTCTTGTGGGCTAAAAGAGGATAATAAATTAGATCTTGCTCTTATTGTTTTTGAAAAGCCTGTATCTGCAGTAGCTATGTTCACAAAAAATACAGTAAGGGCTGCACCTGTGATTATCTCCCAAAGGTATCTTGAGAAATATGGACTTATACAAGCTGTGATTATAAATAGTGGACAAGCCAATGCATGTACAGGAGAGAGAGGCTTAAAAGATGCAGAATTTATGGCTAAAGAAGTAGCAAAACATTTGGGAATAGAAAAAGAATTGGTATTTATAGCATCCACAGGAAAGATTGGAGCTTATTTGGAAAAAGAGAAGATATCTTATGGAATTGAAGAGGCTTTTAAACGTTTAGATAAAGGGACTGGGAGAGAAGTAGCAGAGGCTATTATGACTACTGATACTTCTCCTAAGATTACATCGGTAAAAAGAGAAGGGGCAATTATTACTGGAGTGGCAAAAGGCTCAGGGATGATCCATCCTAATATGGCTACAATGCTTACATTTATTGGGACTAATGCAAAACTTCCAAGAGAGGAATTAATGAAAGCTTTGAAAAAGACAGTGGATATCTCTTTTAATCAAGTCAGTATAGATGGCTGTAGCAGTACTAATGATACAGTGCTTTTATTTTCAACATCTGAAGAAGATGTTCCTCTAAGATTATTTCAAAAAGGACTTAATATGGTTTCTCAAGATCTTGCTAAGAAAATTGCAAAAGATGGGGAAGGTGCTAAGAGACTTATTAATGTAAGTGTAGAAAAAGCTAAAAGTTTTAAGGTGGCGAAGATGTTGGCAAGATCTGTAATAACTTCTAACTTAGTGAAAGCTGCTTTCGCTGGTGGAGATGATAATTGGGGAAGGATCTTAGCAAGTATGGGACAGACAGAATATCCTTTGGATTTATCTAAGATAGAGCTTTATTTGGGAGATTTTTTAGTTTTTGCAAAAAATGAACCTTTAAGTTATAATTCTCAGGAAGTTAAAAAATATTTAAAAGGCGAGGAAATTTTGATAAGGGTAAAATTAAACGAAGGAAGATATAAGGCAGTTTCCTGGGGGTGTGATCTAACGGAAGATTATGTGAAGATTAATGCCTATTATAGGACATGAGGTGATGAGATGGAAGATAGATTTTTCCCTGTATATAAAAGATTTAAACCTGTCCTTGTAAAAGGAGAAGGAGTTTGGCTTTTTGATGATAATGGTAATAAATATTTAGATCTTACCAGTGGTATTGGAGTTAATGCGTTAGGGCATGCCCATCCAGATATTATTAGGAATGTAAAAGCGCAGATAGAGAAGGTTTCACATGTCTCAAACCTATTTTATAACCTACCCCAATTAGAGATTACTGAAAAACTTGCCTCCCTTACAAAAAGGGAGGCATTTTTTTTAACTAATAGTGGTACTGAAGCAGTAGAAGCTTCTATAAAAACTGCAAGGAAATTTTTTAACGGCAAAAGATGGAAGTTTGTAACCATGGAAAACTCTTTCCATGGTAGAACTTATGGCTCTCTTTCTGCTACAGGGCAGAGAAAGTATCAAGAAGGTTTTGAGCCTTTGGTACCTGGATTTACCTATGTGCCTTTTAATGATATTTCCTCTCTTGAAAAAGCTATTGATGAAGAAACATGTGCTGTGATTTTGGAACCTATTCAAGGAGAGGGAGGGATTTATCCTGCAAATAAAGATTATTTACAAGAGGTAAGAAGTATTACAAAAGAAAAAGGAATACTTCTTATTCTTGATGAGATACAAACTGGTATAGGAAGGACAGGATATTTCCTTGCAGAAGAATACTATGGAATTTATGCAGATATGATTCTTCTTGCAAAAGCATTAGGAGGAGGATTACCCTTAGGTGCTGTCTGTACTACTAAGGAGATTGCCGGTACTATGGGTCCTGGTGCTCATGGCACTACAATGGGAGGAAATTTAGTAGCATGTGCAGCAGGTATGGCAGTAATTGATTTAATTGGGAGAGAAGAATTTCTTAATGGAGTTAAAGAAAAAGGAATTTATTTAGAAGAAAAGCTTAATGAATTAAAAACTGAGATCCCTATTATAAAAGAGATTAGAGGAAGAGGATTAATGTGGGGTATAGAATTAAAAATAAAAGTAAGAGAAGTAATAGAAGAATTAATTGAAAATGGAGTTTTAGTGCTTTCTGCAGGAGACTATGTATTAAGACTTCTTCCTCCATTAATTATAACAAAAGAAGAATTAGATTTAGGGATTAAAAAGATTGAAGAAGTTCTTTTAAAGAGGAGTGAATCTTATGCAGAATAAAGAGGCTACTCTTGTCTTAGAAACAGGACATACATATATAGGTGAAAGTTTTGGATATGAGGGGGAGAAAGTAGGAGAGATTGTCTTTAATACCAGTATGATTGGATACCCACAGGAGCTGACAGATCCATCATATACCAATCAAATTATTGTCTTTTCTTATCCTTTAGTAGGAAATTATGGGATAGATATGGAACGCTTGGAAAGCAATAAAATTTATAGTGCAGGAGTTGTAGCAAGAGAGTTTAATGACTATAAATTTCATTGGGATAGTGAGTTTACCCTTTCTGAATTTTTAATCAAGAATAAAATTGTAGGAATTCATAATGTAGATACCAGAGCTATTGTGCGAGAGATAAGGAAATTTGGTACTATGAAGGCTATAATCTCTACAGAAGAAAAAGATCCCTTTGTCCTTGTGAAAAAACTTGCAAACTATGATTTCAATTATTTGGACTTAGTAAGGAGGATAACTACCACTGTGCCTTATGAAATAAATCCTGATGGGGAAAAAAGAATAGCCCTTCTTGATTTTGGTGTGAAAAGAGGAATTATAAGGGAGCTTTTAAAATATAATTTTAGAATAAAAGTTTTTCCTGCTTGGACCTCATTTGAAGATATAAAAAATTACAAACCTCACGGAATAGTGCTCTCCAATGGACCTGGAGATCCTGCTAATGTTCCTTATGTGCAAGAAACAATAAGAAGCATTTTAAAAATGGAGAAACCTATATTAGGTATTTGTCTTGGGGTTCTACTTTTAGCCTTAAGTGTAGGAGGAAGGACATATAAATTAAAATTTGGACATCGTGGTGCAAACCATCCTGTTTACAATACAGATTCAGGAAGGGTATTTATTACTTCTCAAAACCATAGCTATGCCATAAATGATAGCACCTTACCTTCTGGCTTTGAGGTAAATTACTATAACCTAAATGATAATACTGTAGAAGGTATAAAACATGATTCTCTACCAATTATAGCAGTACAGTTTCATCCTGAGGCATCGCCTGGTCCATTGGATACAAGATACTTATTTGATGAGTTTTACAGACTTATTGTATAGAGAGGTGGTCATTCTTGGAGAAAAAGTATAAGAAAATTTTGGTCATAGGTTCAGGTCCTATTGTAATAGGACAAGCAGCAGAGTTTGATTATTCAGGAACTCAAGCCTGCAAAGCTTTAAGAGAAGAAGGTGTGGAAGTAGTCCTTGTCAATTCCAACCCTGCTACTATTATGACTGACTGGGAGATGGCTGATAGGATTTATATAGAACCCATCACTGTGGAGAGTATAAGTAGGATTCTTGAAAAAGAAAGACCTGACGGGATTATTGCTACTCTTGGAGGGCAGACAGGCTTAAATCTTGCTATGGAAGTTGCTGCTTCAGGAGTTTTAGATAAATTTGATATTCCTCTTTTGGGAGCATCTCTGGAATCCATAAGTATGGCAGAAGATAGAGAGCTATTTAGAAAAAGAATGGAAGAGATTGGAGAACCTGTACTTTCAAGTGTAGTAGTAAGATCCATAGATGAAGGTAGAGAAGCTGGTAAGGAGATGGGATTTCCTTTGGTTATAAGACCTGCCTATACCTTGGGAGGAACAGGTGGCGGTATAGTAGAGACAGAAGATGAGTTTGAAAAAGCTCTACTTAGAGGTCTAAAGTTAAGTCCTGTGAGTCAAGTTTTACTTGAAAAAAGTGTTGTGGGATGGAAAGAGATAGAATTTGAGGTGATGAGAGATAGAAAGGGAAATGTAATAACCATATGTGGTATGGAAAACGTGGATCCTATGGGGATTCATACTGGTGATAGTATAGTTGTAGCTCCCACACAAACTTTAAATGATATAGAATATCAGATGTTAAGAACTGCATCTTTAAAAATTATCTCAGCTCTTAAAATTGAAGGTGGATGTAATATTCAGTTTGCACTAAATCCTAATAGTAGAGAGTATTATGTAATAGAGGTAAACCCAAGAGTGAGTAGGTCCAGTGCTTTAGCATCAAAAGCCACTGGATTTCCTATTGCAAGGCTTACTGCTAAGATTGCCTTAGGAAGGACTCTTGATGAGATAAGAAACCCTGTTACAAAGGAGACTTATGCTGCTTTTGAGCCTGCTTTAGATTATGTAGTGGTCAAGATTCCAAAATGGGCTTTTGAAAAATTTAAGGTAAAAGAAAGAAAGCTTGGAACACAGATGCAGGCTACGGGAGAGGTAATGGCATTAGGAAGAACTTTTGAAGAGGCTCTCTCAAAGGCATTAAGGTCTTTGGAGGTTGAGTCAGGTCTTTTTGATCATAGATTTTCTTATTTCACTGATGAAGAAATAAGAAAGTATTTGAAAGAAGCAGATGATAGGAGACTCTTCCTCCTTGCTGAGGGATTTAGAAGAGGTTTGGATATTGATGAAGCTTACGAACTTACAAAGATTGATAAATTCTTCCTTACAAAGATTTATAACCTCATTAAACTTTCCGAAGAATATAATGGTAAGTCTCTCTCTGAAATAACACCTCAAGAATTAAGAAGACTTAAGAAGATTGGACTTGGAGATTATGATCTTTCATGTTTTTTAAATGCTACAAAAGACGAAATTTTTAGATTTAGAAGATTACACAAAATTTTTCCTGTTTATAAAATTGTAGATACCTGTGCTGCAGAATTTTCAGCTCAAAGTCCATATTATTACTCCACTTATGAAGAAGAAAATGAAGCTCAAAAAAATCCTCAAAGGTCTGTAGTAGTTATTGGAAGTGGACCTATAAGAATAGGACAAGGGATTGAATTTGATTATTGTACTGTACATGCAGTACAAGCAATAAAAGAAGAAGGACTTGTATCTGTTATGATAAATAACAATCCTGAGACCTTAAGTACAGACTTTGATATGTCTGATAGGTTATACTTTGAGCCTTTAACTGCAGAAGATGTTACCAATATTATGGAACAAGAAGAACCTCTGGGATTTATAGCCCAGTTTGGTGGTCAAACTGCTATAAATCTTTTAAAGAATTTGATTCGGAGAGGATTTTATCTTCTTGGTACCTCTCAGAAAAGTATTGATCTTGCAGAAGATAGAGAAAAATTTGATAGGTTTTTAAGAGGGCTCAATATTCCAAGACCTAAGGGATATTATATAAGAAATCTTGAGGAAGCGAGGGAGGTAATAAATGAAATAGGTTTTCCAGTGCTTTTAAGACCGTCTTATGTCCTTGGTGGGAGAGCCATGATTATAGTAGCAAATATGGAGGATCTGGAGAGTTATTTTAAAAGAAGGGATATAATCTTACCCCTTTGGATGGATCAATTTATTTTAGGTAAAGAAACAGAGGTAGATCTTCTTTGTGACGGAAAAGAGGTATTTATTCCTGGAGTTATGGAACATATTGAGAGAGCAGGAGTACATTCTGGAGATAGTACTACAGTATTTCCTTCCTATTCTTTATCTAAGAAGGTAGTAGATACTATTGTAGATTACTCTACTAAGATTGCTTTAGGACTTGAAGTGAAAGGACTTTTAAATATCCAATATGTAGTCTCAAAAAAAGATGAGAAGGTATATGTGTTAGAAGCAAATCCTCGTGCATCAAGGACAGTTCCTTACCTAAGTAAAGTTTTAAGACTTCCTCTTGTAAGATTTGCTACTAAGATAGCTTTGGGCTACTCCTTAAAAGATCTTAATCTTAAACCAGGACTTCATCCATCTCCTGATTACTATGCTATAAAAGCTCCTGTGTTTTCTTTTACAAAAATAAAAGGAGCTGAAATAGAACTTGGTCCTGAGATGAGATCTACAGGTGAAGTTATGGGAATAGATTATGAATGGTCTAAAGCTCTTTACAAAGCATTACTTGCCAGTGGAATAAAAGTGCCTATAAATGGTGGAAGAGTTTTTGTTACCACATATTTTGATGCTTTATGGGACGTTCTGATAAAAAAGGGATATAAGTTGTATTCTTTGGAAGAAAGAGATGGATTTATTAAAATAGATCCTAAAGGAGATGAACTTACAACTCTTACCTCCTATAATTTTGACCTTGTAGTAGCTATTGGTGGAAAGGATAAATTATGGAGAAGAGCTTGTTTTGATGTGGGGATTCCCTGTATTGTAGCTGAAGATATGTGTAATGCCATAATTAAAATGCTCTCCGAGATTAATGGTGATATTGATTATAGGGCTATTCAAGAATTTTATAAGGAGGGAAAATGGCTCTCTGGCAAAGTCGTTGGACAAAATCTCTAAATAAAGATGTAGAAGATTTTACTTTTTCTCTAAGTTTTGATAAAAGACTTTGGAAGGCTGATCTTATTGGAACTTGTGCCCATCTTCTTACTCTAAAAAAAATAGATATGTTTAATTCTAATGAAATGCGAATTCTTAGAGATGCCATATTAGATCTTAATTCTTCAATTTTAGCTGATCCTAATTTTATAAGTGATGCAGAAGATATTCATACCTTTATAGAAGAGAGGTTAACCCAAAAAATAGGTGATGCAGCAAAGAAGATTCATACGGGAAGAAGTAGGAATGATCAGGTAGCAGTAGATTTTAGGCTCTACCTTCGTGAAGAGGTTTGTGAAATTTCAAACTTTCTTATAGAATTTAGATCTATACTTTTTAATCTTGCAAAAGAACATATAGATACAGTGATGCCAGGATTTACGCATCTTCAACATGCTCAGCCAGTTACCCTTGGACATTATTTTCTTGCTTATGATTCTATGTTTGAAAGGGATTTAGAAAGACTTGGAGATTTATATAAAAGATTAGATGTGATGCCTCTTGGATCTGGTGCATTAGCAGGAAGTAGTATTCCCCTTGATAGAGAATATACTGCAAAACTTTTAAAGTTTTCAAAGATATCCCAAAATAGTATGGATGCTGTTTCCGATAGAGATTTTGCGTTAGAGTTTCTATTCTTTGCTTCCTTGACATATCTTCATCTTTCTCGGCTTGCAGAAGAGATTATTATTTGGTCATCTCAAGAATTCTCATTTTTGATACTGCCAGAGGATTATTCTACAGGAAGCAGTATGATGCCTCATAAAAGGAATCCTGATGTAGCTGAACTTACCCGTGGAAAGGCAGGAAGAATATTAGGGAATCTAATGGATCTTTTTATTACATTAAAGGCTTTACCTTTAAGTTATAATAAAGATCTTCAAGAAGATAAACCATTGGTATTTTCTGCTGTAGATGAATTAAAATTAGCTTTTAAAGTCTGGAGTGGATTTCTTCCTAAGATTAAGTTTCATAAAGAAAACTTAAAAAAATACGCGGAAGATTCCTTTCTTCTTGCTACAGATCTTGCAGAATATTTAGTCCTAAAGGGAGTTCCCTTTAGGGAAGCTCATAAGATAATCGGAGACTTAGTGAGATATTGTGAAGAGAAAAAGAGAAATTTCAATGAATTAAAGATTGATGAATGGAAAACATTTTCTCCTCTTTTTGAAGAGGATGTTTTTGATCTATTATCTCCTGAAAAAAGCATAAATGCTAAGAAAACCTTTGGAAGTCCACATCCTGAGATTAATTTAAAAGTTTTGGAAATTAAACTCTCTTCTTTAAAAAGTTCAAAAGAGGAATGGAAAAAGCGAAGAAATAATTTACCAACTTTAGAAGAGCTTTTATCAAAATTTTAAACTACAAACTCTTTAATGGGAATTAAATCCTCATACTTATATATTATGCTCATTGCTTTATTTTCTGCACCTATTCCTGCTTCAATAACACCTGCTAATGGATTCAATCCTCCTGCTATTACTAAACCAGTAGTCCCAGGAGTAACTGGAACTTCTAAGATCTCTTGATTGGGCTTACCAAGAAGTATTTTCCCAGAAAGTCCAATCTCTTTTATCTCCTCAAGAATTCTTTCTGCTTCATCTCTGGCAGAAAGTGGTATCTCTCTAAAGGTAGCAAGTATCTTACCCTCTTTCCTTCTTACAGTACTGATAACAGAGGTCATTCCACTTTTTATAAAGATCTCTAAGGGATCCAAAGTAGAACCTTGATAAGTTATAGCTTCAAGGAATCTTGTAATCTTTCCATCTTTTATCTCTAAAACACCTCCAAATTTAGCATCCACAGGTATACCATTTTTTATTAAAATACCATGTATAGTTACACTACATAAAGTTCCAATAATTGCTTTTTTCTCTGGTACTATAATGCCTGGTACTATTTCTTCCTCTTCTTTTTCAAAGATTATAATCCTATCGCTTATGCCATATTCTTTTTTGAGTATCTCTCCTATTATACTGAGAGCTTTTTTAAGATCTTTTTTAGGAACAATTGAAAGATTTAAAACTACATTCCCTTTTCCATTAGATTTATCTAAGGTTACATGAAAAGCTAAGTTTTCTATTTTACTTATGATAAAACCTAACTTGTCTGATACAAGAGCATTTTTTATCTCTTCTCTTCCCTTTTCAGTTATTAATCTTCCCTTTTTCCCTACAACTTTTGTAAGTCCTCTTTCATCCATTAATTTTAAATGATATCTTACAGCTCTTTCACTTAGCTCAATTCCCTTTTCAAGGAGTTTTTCTGATATAAAACTTGCGCCAACAGGTTCTGTAGCATTATTTAAAATTTCTAAAATTGAGATAATTTTCCTTTCAATATCCTTATTCATGATTAACTAATGGATATAATAGGTGTGTGGAAACAGTAAATCCCAATCCTGCTCTTGCTTTAAACCACCTTCTTGTTGTAGGAATTTCTTTGTGGCTAAAGCAAGGAATTGGGCTAAAATTAGATAGTCATCATCTTCTATTTCTTTATTTAGCTCTTCCCTTAGCTCTTCGGAAAGTTCTAATTTATCGACATAACTTTCCAGAGCTGTATAGTAAAAAGCAATAAGCCTTTCTTCCCAATCTAAATTAGATTTAGAAAATTTATTCAAAAGGAAACCTCCTTAATTTAGATAATAAATTATGCTTTTCTTTTTAAGATTTGTCTGATTTAAGGTTTACTGGAGCTGATGAGTCTTCTAAGACCCATCTAAGAAGAGAGATCATTTTCTGAGCTGTTTCTCTCCTTATATATTCGGGGCCAAAATTTTCCAAGAGTTTTGAATGTTTGTAATCAGTTAACTCTTGTATAAGTTGTTTTATCTCTTCTGGCTTTCTCATTATCCTATCTGCCTCCTTAGCTTATTTCTTATAATTTTCTCGGATAGTTTAGCATAGTTTAATATTTATGACAAGTTATGTTTATGTTAGAATTTAGATTAAGGAACTTAGGAGGAATAAAAAAATGGAAATGGTATGGTCTATGAGTAATCCTCTTTCACTTTCTTTTGAAGAAGAGATAGCTTTAGCTAAGGAGTATTCAGAGTATATATCTCTTGAATTGGATAAAGTCTTAAAGTTTTTAGAAAGAGAGAATATATATTCCATAGATAATATTTTAAAGAGTAACAATTTAAAGCCTTTAATAATTCTGCATGATTCTAAGCTTGGTGAAAAATATAATGAAAAGGACTTTCAAAAAATATATGATATTTCAAAAGAACTCAATATACCTTATTTCTTAGTTAATCCTGCAGAAAAGCCTGGAAATTTAAGCTCTATTGTGGCAATAGATGTATTTAATAGAAATCTTAAAAAACTTTTAAATTTTGTAGAAATCCCAGTAGTACTTAGAATAAAATCTAATTCTATTGTGAATACTTTTGGAAGAGGATGGAAAATAGCTCAAGAAAGTGAAAGAATTTTTTTGCTTTTTGATACCTTTGATTTTTATGCTTCAGAAGAAGATCTGGATATATTAAGAGATAAAAATCTTTCAAAAATTAAGTTTGTGCATTTGAAAGATGCTGAAAATGTTCCCAGATATTATCTCCGAGAAACTCAGCAGTTATTTCCTGGAGAGGGAGTTATACCATTGATACAAATCTTGACATATCTTAGAGATGGTGGATTTGATGGGTATATAGTACCAGAAGTAATAAGACCTGAATATGGGAAGATGGATCCCAAGGAGTATGCTAATAAACTTTTTAAATCTACAAAGCAGTTTCTCTCTAATCTTTAAGTTTTAATTTTTTTATTTATACCTGAGCTCCTGTCTTAAAAATTATTTTATTTATGAAAAAAATTTTCTTCAAGATTTTATATTGACAAAATTTATAACTGTGATATTATTCAAAAGTAAGATTTTTATTTAGCTATTTATTGTTTGTAAAAAATTTACATGATAGATTAAATTTACGAGAAAGAAGGAAATTTAATTTGTAGTGTAAAAAATTTTCAGAGGGGGTGAGTAATGAAAGAAGTTGGTATCATTGAGAGGATTAAAGAGAGAAAAGATACTTTAAGAGAGTCAGAGAAAAAGGTAGCAGACTATATCTTAACTCGTTGGCAAGAGGTTCTACATCTTCCTATTACTGAACTTGCTGAAAGGATTGGAGTAAGTGAAGCTACTATTGTAAGAATGTGTAAAAAATTGGGGTTAAGAGGCTTTCAAGAGTTAAAAATTACACTTGCTGCTGAAAAAGTTCAACCTATTAAGACAGTGCACCAAGCAGTTCAAGATGGAGATGATCTTGAAACAATTTTAAAGAAAGTTTTTTTAGCTAATATTAGAGCTATAGAAGCTACATTAAACATTCTTTCAGTTCAAGAGTTAGCAAAGGCAATTGAGGTAATTCTTTCTGCAAGACAACTTCAGATATATGGTGTTGGGGGTTCTGGATCTGTAGCACTGGATGCTCAACATAAGTTTATGAAGACTGGTATACCTACAATAGCTTATACAGACAGCCATATAATGGCTATGGCAGCAAGTATTTTGGAGTCTAATGATGTGGTTATAGGTATTTCTGCCTCTGGTAGTAGTAGAGATATTGTAGATGCGCTTACTCTTGCAAAAGAAAGAGGAGCAGTTACTATAGGTATCACTCACTATGCTAAAACTCCTATGGATAAAGTTTTGGATATAAAACTTGCTGTATCTTCTGAAGAAACTTTTTATAGAACTGAAAGTACTTCTGCCAGAATAGCTCAGCTTTCTATTATAGATACTCTCTTTATAGGTGTTGCATTAAAAAGATTTGATAAGACGATAGAAAATCTGAAATTGACCAGGGAAGCTATTGTTCCTAAAAGATTTTAAAAGAAAGGAGAAGATACAAGTTGGCTTTTAAAGTACTTATAACTCCAAGAAGTTTTGAGACAGTTAAGGATAAATGTTTGATATTGTTAGAGAAAGAAAATTTTGAGGTGGTTATGAATCCATATGGAAGGGTGCTCACAGAGGAAGAGTTAGCTGGACTTATAGGGGAAATGGATGGGATTATTGTAGGAATAGATCCTGTAACTTCTGAAGTTTTAGAAAAAGCAAAAAGACTTAAGGTAATATCTAAATACGGCGTAGGAGTAGATAATATAGATTTAGAGAAGGCAAAAGAAAAAGGAATATTAGTAACCAATACTCCAGGAGCAAATAGTAATGCTGTAGCAGAACTTACTTTAGGGCTTATTTTTGCAGTACTGAGAAAGATAAATCTTTCCGATAGAAAGACCAGGGAAGGATCTTGGGAAAGATTTATTGGCTATGAACTTTCTGGTAAGACTTTAGGAGTTATCGGTACAGGAAATATAGGTAGGCGTTTAATAAAACTCCTTAAGGGTTTTGATCTAAAAATACTTTGTTATGATAAATATCCTGATTTAAAATGGGAATCAGAAGAAGGTGTAGTCTATGTTTCTTTGGAAGAACTCTTAAAAAACTCTGATGTTATTTCCATACATATGCCATTAACAAAGGAGACATATCATTTTATCTCAGAAAAAGAACTATCTTTAGTAAAATCTGAAGCTGTTATTATTAATACTTCAAGAGGAGGAATTATTGATGAAATGGCTCTTTATAATGCAATAAAAGAAGGTAAGCTTTTGGGAGCAGGACTTGATGTATTTGAGAAAGAGCCACCCATAGATTCCCCTCTTTTAAATCTTGATAATGTAGTGATAACTTCTCACATAGGAGCTCATACTCAAGAGGCTACAGAGAATATGGCAAAAATGGCGGTGGAGAATCTAATTTCAGCATTAAAGGGTGAGAGGCCTAAATTTTTAATTGAATAAGGGAAACTTTAGGGAGGTGAGAGGAAGAAGTGTATTAAATGATAGTTTCTTAAAGAGAGGGAGTGTTTTTAAATTTCAAAAAATTTTTAAGGGGAGGTTGAGGTATGATGAATTTCAAAAAGATAAGTTTAATATTAGTTTCCGCTTTACTTTTAGTAGCTTTAGCAGTTCCTCTTTCTGCTCAAACACCAAAATATGTGCTTAAGTTTAACCATGTGCTTTCTCCTTTAGATCCTTTTCACGATGGATTTCTAAAATGGGCAAAGGCTGTAGAAGAAAGGACAAAAGGAGGACTTAAGGTTGAAATATATCACAGTGCACAATTGGGAGTGGAAGAGGATATTCTTGAACAGATCAGACAAGGAGCAAATGTAGGACAGAATACGGATGCTGCACGTATGGCAATGTATCTTCCAGAGATAGGAGTTATGAATTGTCCATACTTTGTAGATTCTCCAGAAGAGGTTGCACGACTAAAAAAGATGCCTACAGTACATAACTGGTTAAAAATATTAGAGGAGAAATATGGATTTAAAGTACTCTCCTTTACCTGGATACAAGGTTTTAGACATTTCATGACTAATAAACCAATTAAGACTCCTGAAGATCTCAAAGGCTTAAGAATTAGGACTCCTGGAACACCTGTATGGCAAGAATCTGTTCGTGCTCTTGGTGCAACACCAGTTTCTCTTGCCTTTGGTGATGTTTATCCAGCCTTGCAACAAAAGGCAATAGATGGAGTAGAACTTGTATACAATAATATTCCTGGAATGAGACTATACGAGGTTCTTAAGTATGTAAGTGAAACAAAACATATTTTGCTAATCAATTTTGAAGTGGTAAGTGCAAAATGGTTTAGAAGCCTTCCTCTTACTTACCAGAAAATTCTTGAGGAGGAGTGTGATAAGGCAGGATTGGAGACTTCTAAAGTAGTAGTTGAAAAAGAAGAAGAGGTTAAGAAACTTATTAGAGAAAAAGGTATGACAATTATTGAGACAAAAGATATTGATATTAATGCATTTAGAAAGGCTGGAGAAAAGGCTTATGAAGTTTTAAAGGTAAAAGATGTAAAAGATAAAGTTTGGAAGGAAATGAGAAAAAAGTAACAGAATAATGTTTTTTGAAGGCCACTCCAAAAAGAGTGGCCTTCTCTTAATTTCAAATTTTTGTGTGAGGGGTGATGAATAAAAATGAGAAAGATATATGAATATTCAGGGAAGGTTGAGACTTTTGTGGTTCAGGTCCTTTTAGTAGCTATGACAATCTTAGTATTTATCGCAGGTGTCTCAAGGACTATTCATAGACCTATTGGTTGGGCAAATCCTCTTGCTTCTTTTTTATTCGCTTGGTCAGTATTTATGGCTACAGATGCTGCTTTTAGAGAGAATAAAATTATGTCTGTAAACATTCTGGTCAATAAACTTCCTGAAAGAATGAAAAGCTATACTAAATTATTTAATTATTTTGTAATTCTTGCTTTTTGTATATTTCTTATTGTATTTGGAATAAGAGTTTCATACATTATGAGATTTAGAACTTTTGAGGGGATGTATGGATTTAGTTATATGTGGGCTGGTTTGAGTGTTCCCGTGGGAGGCTTTCTCATTCTTCTTACTACAATTTTTAAGATTTCCGATGAGATAAAAACTTTAAGAGGGGGGAATAAAGCCCAGAGTAAAAGTTAGTATCTTTAATTGGGAGGTGTAGCTTAAGATGCTTTTAGTAATAATATTTTTCTTTTTGTTTATGTTTTTAGGAATGCCTGTTGCCTTTGCTATAGGTATTTCAGGCACAGTATTTTTTCTACAACATATGGGAGAAATTCCTATAACTACTCCTATACAACTTCCTCTTTCTCAAAATTTAAATTTTACTCTTTTAGCAATTCCATTATTTATATTTGCTGGAAATCTTATGAATCATGCAGGAATTACCTCAAGGTTGATTAATTTGGCGACTGTTTTAACAGGACATCTGAGAGGAGGACTTGCTCACGTTTCTTGTGTGCTTTCAACCCTTATGGGTGGAGTCTCTGGATCTGCTATTGCTGATGCTGCCATGGAAAGCCGTATACTAGGTCCAGAAATGATAAAAAGAGGTCTTCCTAAGGGTTATGCTGCTGGAATATTAAGTTGGTCTTCTTTAGAAACACCTACAATTCCTCCCAGTATAGGGCTTATTTTATTTGGGACTATAGCACAAGTCTCCGTAGGAAGACTCTTTGCTGGGGGAATTGTGCCAGGGCTTGTAGTAATGGTATTTTTAATGATTAGCGTAGCTATAACATCAAGAATAAGAAATTTCCCTCCTCAGAGAGAAAAAAGGGCTTCTTTGAAGGAGATAGGCTCCTCAGTTATTCAAAGTATTTGGGCCTTACTATTTCCTGTGATTCTTCTTGTGGGATTAAGATTTGGACTATTTACTCCTTCGGAGATAGGAGCGCTATGTGTGGTTTATGCTGTTGTTGTAGGAGTATTAATATATGGAGATTTAAGCTTAAAAGGCTTCTTAGAAGCTTTGAGAGGTTCCATGGTTGATATTGGTGCTACCATGTCTTTAATCTCTCTATCATCTATATTTACTTATGGTATTGTATGGGAAAATATTACCGAGCTTGTTTCTAATATAATTTTAGGAATTACTAATAATCCGTATATATTCCTCTTGATAATCATGGGACTTTTAATTATTGCAGGATGTTTTATTGATGCTACAGTGCTTATTCTCATGCTTACATCTATATTTTACCCCATTGCTTTAAAATTAGGAATAGATCCTGTACATTTTGGTCTTGTGTTTTTCATGGCTGCTGCTATAGGGAATTTTACCCCTCCTGTAGGAGCTGCCATGTATGCTGTGTGTTCTATTTTAGATGTATCCTTAGGCGAGTATATGAAAGAATCTTGGCCTTTTATGATAGCAGTCTTTGCTGCTCTCTTGACTATAGCTTTCTTCCCAGATCTTGTTCTCTTAATACCTAATCTGATATTTGGAAAATAAGGGAGGAGTAAATATGAACTTTATAGATAAAGTAGTTTTGATAACAGGAGCAGGTTCTGGAATTGGAAGGAGAACTGCTATTATGTTTTCTGAAAAAGGAGCAAAAGTTGCTGTTAATGATATTTCTGTTGAAAGAGGAAACGAGACG
Organism: Dictyoglomota bacterium; assembly: GCA_029776735.1. The sequence continues at coordinate 5,423 of JAKOUL010000054.1, read as the reverse complement.
GTAGATATTATTAAAAGACAGGGAGGAGAGGCACTTTTTATTTTAGGGGATGTATCTTCTCCTAAAAGTGCTGAAAAAATTATTAAAGAGGTTGTAAAGGCTTTTGGAAAGATAGACATCCTTGTAAATAATGCAGGGATTGTAGTACCAGGAAAAGTTGAGGATGCTACAGAAGAAGATTTTGATAAGACAATATCTATAAATGTTAAGGGTCCTTTTTTCCTATCAAAATATGCTGTTTTAGAAATGAAAAGACAAGGTGGAGGAGTTATAGTAAATGTTTCTTCTGAGGCAGGACTTAAAGGAATACCAGAAAGGTGTGTATATAGTATTTCAAAAGGTGCTTTAATCTCTCTTACAAAGTCCATGGCTATAGACTATGCTAAGGAGAATATAAGAGTAAATGCTGTCTGTCCTGGGACTACCTTTACTAAGGGACTTGAGGAGAGATTTAAGAAACTTCCCAATCCTGAGGGAGCATTAAGGGAGATGTCAGAGAGAAGACCTTTAGGAAGATTAGGGAAAGAAGAAGAAATTGCCTTTGCTATTCTCTTTGCGGCATGTGATGAGGCAGCTTATATGACTGGAAGTATCATAAGTATTGATGGCGGTGCTACTGCGTAGGGAGGGGAGACTCTAAGGTCTCTCCTCTTTTAATCTAATAAAACCTTTTAAAAGGGTATCCTCTAAAATTTTCGTATATTTAGTTCTTGTTAAAACCTTTAAATATTAATTGAAAAATTTTTGCAATTTTATATTATTATGATTATAATAACAAGGATAATAAAAAGTAGGAATTTAAGGAGGGAGTAATAATGAAACCAAGAAAGATAAAAGATGGGATTTTTTATGTGGGAGCTCAAGATTGGAATAGAAAGTTATTTGATGCTTTAATTCCTCTTCCTGATGGTACCAGTTATAACGCCTATCTCATTTATGGAACTGAGAAGACTGCCTTAATTGATACTGTAGACCCAACAATGGATCATGTTTTAGCCTCATATCTTGAGGAAGTAGAAAATATAGATTATGTAATTTCTCATCACACTGAGCAGGATCATTCTGGAAGTATTCCCTTTGTCCTTGAAAAATATAAATCCGCAAAGGTGGTAACAAATCCAAAGGGTAAGGAGCTTCTTATGTTGCATCTTCATATTCCTGAGGATAGATTTATAACTGTTGCTGATGGTGAGACGATTTCTTTAGGAAATAAAACTTTGAAATTCATATATACACCATGGGTGCATTGGCCAGAGACTATGGTTTCTTATTTAGTGGAGGATAAAATTTTATTTACCTGTGATTTTTTAGGATCACATTTAGCTACATCAGATCTTTATGTAAGAGATGAAGGATTAGTATATGAATCAGCAAAAAGATACTATGCAGAGATTATGATGCCTTTTAGAACTATTGTTGAAAAAAACTTAGAGAAAATAAAGGATCTTGATATTGACTTAATTGCTCCAAGTCATGGTCCTATCTACCAAAATCCATCTTTTATTATAAATGCCTATAAAGATTGGGTAAGTAATCCCCCAAAGAATATTGTAGTGATACCATTTATCTCTATGCATAATAGTACTAAGCTCATGGTAGATTATTTGGTAGATAAATTAATTGAAAAAGATATAAAAGTAGAGATTTTTGATCTATCCTCTGTTGATATTGGAAAACTTGCTATGGCATTAGTAGATGCAGGGACAATAGTGGTTGGTACTCCTACAGTTCTTACTGGTCCTCATCCAAAAGCTGTATATGCTGTTTACTTGGCAAATGCATTAAAACCAAAGACAAAATTTATTAGTGTGATAGGCTCTTATGGATGGGGTGGTAGAACTTTAGACATATTGAAAGGTCTTTTATCTAATCTTGATGCTGAGATCATAGATCCTGTAATCATTAAAGGATTACCTAAAAAAGAGGATCTCAAACTACTTGATGATCTTGCTGAAAAGATATATTTAAAGCATAAAGAGGCTGGATTAATTTAATAGTAGGGGACATAATAGTCCCCTACTATGCTTTATTTATAGTTTTATTCATACTTCCTGTTCTATAACCTTCAAGATCTAAAGTAATAAATGTATATCCTAATTCCTTAAATTTATTTACAATTTTTTCTCTGACTTCATCATTTAGAACTATCTCAAAATATTTTTCCTCTAGTTCAATCCTTGCAGTATCATTATGATCTCTTACTCTTACTTGTTTGATACCAAGATCTCTTAAGAATTCTTCACCCTCTTCAATCCTCTTTAGTTTTTGTATTTCTATTTTTTCTCCATAAGGTATTCTTGAAGCAAGGCATGCCATGGAAGGTTTATCATAAGTGGGAAGTCCTAACTCTTTTGATAGTTTTCTTATCTCTCCTTTTGTAAGTCCTACTTCAATAAGAGGGCTTCTTATATCAAGTTCTTTAAGAGCTAACATTCCAGGGCGGTAATCTCCTAAATCATTTACATTACTTCCATCAAGTACATAATTTATATGATTTTCTTGAGCTGTCTTTAAGATCCTTTGAAATATTCTCTTTTTGCATAGATAGCATCTTTCAGGAGGATTATTTAAAAATGCTGTGTCTTCTAAAAAAGAGGTATCTTTCTCTAAGATTAGTTTTACTCCCATCTCTTTTGCTAACTTTTCTGCCTCTTTAATCTCCCTTTCAGGGAATAAGGGTGAGACTAATGTTACTGCTAAAACATTTTCTCCTAAGGTTTCTTTGGCTACTTTTAATAAAAAAGTACTATCTACTCCTCCTGAAAAAGCTACTACAACCTTTTCCATATTTCTTAGTAAATCTTTAAGTCTCTCTACCTTTTCTTCCATAGGTATTCTCCTGATAAATTTTAATGTTAGGATATTATACCAAAAAAGTATGAGATGTGAAATTTTTTTGTCTTTTTACAAAAATAAATGTGTTATAATCACTCATAATAATAATACCTCGGAGATAAAAATGGCAGATATTAAGAGATTTGGTGTATCAATAGAAGAAGATCTTCTTAATAAGTTTGATAAGATCATAGGAGAAAAAGGATATAACAGTAGATCTGAAGCTATAAGAGATCTTATAAGAGACTATATCATAAAAGAGAAGTGGGAATTAAAGAGTGAAAAAGTAGCAGGGAGTATAAGTATTGTTTACGAACATGATGTATATGGACTCTCAGAAAAGCTTACTGACATTCAACATCATTATTGCGATGTAATAATATCTACTTTACATGTGCATCTTGATGAAAAGAATTGTTTGGAAGTTATTTTAGTAAGAGGTGAAGTTGAGAAGATTAAAAAACTTTACAATGAAATTTCCTCTTTAAAATGGGTGAGACATACAAATATTTCCATAACAGATATCATTTGATTTTTTCTTTTAAGAAATATTTTATAATGGTGTATAGATTTATTAGGTTTAACTAATAAATTCTGAGTGAATTAAATATTATTTAAATCTTATGGTATAATTCTTTTCTGTGAAAGTGCGTAATTTTTTTGGTACGAGTTTTATAGAAGATAAAGAGCTAAGAAAAAGCTTAAACCTTGTTATTCTTGGCGTCTGTTTTGGTATTGTATTTTTTAATGTAACCACAGGTGCTCCTATAGCAGGACTTGCAAAAGAGCTTGGTTTTGGAGATTTGTTATACGGTATTATGTTGGCAATGCCTGTTCTTGGTGGCGCTATACAAATTTTTGCCTCTTACTTCTTAGAAAAAACCAAAAAACGGAAGATACTGTTTTTTGTAGGGGGATTTGTTCAGAGAGCTCCTTGGATTTTTATAGCGATCCTTCCCTTTTTTATAAAAGATAAAAGTATACTTTTTCCCATAATTCTATTCTTACTTATTTTTACTGCTATTGGTGGTGCTTTTATAAATGTAAGTTTTATGTCTTGGATAGGGGATCTTGTTCCTATAGAGGTTAGAGGAAGATTTTTTAGCTCCAGAAGTATGTTATCTACAATAGTTTCCTTTATAAGTGGACTTGGTATAGGCGTATTTTTAGATAGAGTGCCTGGACTTAGTGGGTTTTCTACTGTATTTGCCATTGCAGTATTATTTGGACTTTTAGATATCTCATGTTTCTTTTGGGTAAAAGATCCACCAATGAAAAGTAGGAATTTTAATAATGTTAAAATTGGTAAATTATTTAAGGATGTTATGTCTAACCATAATTTTTCAAAGTTTCTTATATTTGGAATTTTTTGGAACTTTGCTCTAAGCCTCTCTTCCCCATACTTTAATCTATATATGTTAAAAAATCTGAAGATGTCATTTTTTGATATAGCTCTTTATGTTCAAATTGTTAGCAATTTAGCTACAATTCTTTCGGTGCGATTTTTAGGAAGACTTATAGATAGATTTGGGAATAAGCCTGTACTTATCATGAGCTCTACGATCGTAAGTTTCCTTCCTTTTCTATGGTGTTTTACCACTCCTGATAAATGGCTATTTTTTGTACTTATGGTTCAAATATTATCAGGTATTTTTTGGCCAGGCATTGATCTTACTTTTAACAATCTGCTCCTCTATCTTTCTCCTAATGAGAATAGATCCTTTTATATTGCTGTATATAACTTTTTTATAGGGATAGTAAATGCTATAAGCTATATTCTTGGTGGTTATATTACTGAGTATATAGCACCTACAGTTATTACTTTTATAAATCAACTTTTAGGTACTCATTTAGTGGAATATCATCTTATCTTTATTTTATCAGGAATTTGTAGATTTACTTTTTCAAGAATATTCTTACCAAAGATTCAAGAAGAAAGGTCAAAACCTGTAGATGAGATGAGGGAGCATATTTTCCAAAGATTCAGATATAAAATTTGACAAAGAGATTTTTGAGTGTATAATGGAAAAGTAAAATTTTTTTAGGAGGTACGTTAAATTGGTTAAGACGCTATACGTAGGGAACCTATCATGGCAGACCACAGAGGATGATCTGCGAGGACTTTTTGAAAAGGAAGGTGAATTGCAGAGTGTAAGACTTATCACCGACCGCAACACTGGTAGATCTAAGGGATTTGCTTTTGTTGAAACTTCTGATGATTTAGCCCAGAAGCTAATTGATTCTTACAATGGTTTTGAATTTAATGGTAGAAAGATCATTGTAAGTGAAGCAAGGCCAAAGACTGAAAGAAGTTCTGCACCTCGTTATAGAAAATTCTAAATTGTCCATATAATTGAAGATAATTTAGACGAGGAAGCCCCGAATTTTTCGGGGCTTTTTTATTTTATGGGTTTTAGTATAATTGGATTATGACTAAAAAGATTTATTATATTCATCCTGAAGCTCTTGTGTGGACTACAAAGGTGAAAAGAGTTAAGAAAGAAGAAGAATATATTCTTCTTTCTTCTGAGGAGTCTATTTTTTATCCGGAGGGTGGAGGGCAACCTTCCGATGAGGGAGAGATCTTA
>JAKOUL010000040.1 GCA_029776735.1 Dictyoglomota bacterium | reverse complement strand
TATATTAAATAACTCATCTAAGTTAAAATTGAAGGTCACTAAAGAAGGTTCTTGTAATTGAATGTTTTCAATAGGTGAGATCCCCAATACTTGCCAAAATTGACTCCAAGCATTGCTTAAAGAATTCTCTCCGGACACTAAGCTGTTCTGAGCAGAGAGATAGTTTAGCTCAGCTTCTTGTACATCTACTGCTGTAGCATTTCCCACCTGATATTTTATCTTTACAGCGTTATATTGCTCATTATAGTAATCTAATTGTTTCTGAAGAAGCTTAAGCTGAGCTTGTGCTTCAAGTACTGAGAAATAAGCACTCCGCACATTCTGCATTACTTGAAGCTTTGTATTCTCATATTTAACTTTTTCAAGTTTAGTAGCAAGTTCCGACTCTTTTAATGAAAGTATTAAAGTAGTAGGGTCTTTCTTTTTATTCTCATAGTCTAAGTTAGCATTATCAAAATTTATCTTTTCTACCAAAAGATCCTTATTACTCTGAAGAGCAATATTTAATGCTTCATCAAAGGTTAAAACTCTTACAGTTTGAGGATAGATGGTAGAAAATATCCCTAAAATCAAAATCATAATTAGTAAAAACTTGTTCATATCTTACCTCCCACTTAACGGTTTAAAAGTATATCTAATTGAACCTTTTGGAGATTAAAATCCAAAATAGCATTTTTCAAATCATACTCTGCTTGAAGATATTCAATTTCGTAACTCTTCAGATTAAGATCTGTAATAAGTCCAAGCTCATATCTTATTTTCTGTGCATCATAATTTGCCTTTTTCTGTTCTAAAATTATCTCCTTCTGCTTTAGAGTCTCCTGAGCTTGAAGAAGACTATAGAATGTCTTCCAGAAACTAAGCTCCACATCTTTTTTTGTTTTTTCATAATTAAGTGCTGCCTGCTCCAAAGAAAGCTCTGCTTGCTTTATACTTATATCTTTAGTTCCTCCATCTAAAATTGGAGCACTAAAGGATATCTTAAAATTCCAGACATCCTTAGTACTATATGCAACCTTTTGGGATTCTCCAAAGGTTTGTCCTAATCCTACACCCAAAGCATAATCTTGAGTATTAAAGGAAAAGCTTACAGAAGTATCTCCCGTATTATAACTTCCTCCAACAGAGACACCCCACGAAGGAAGTTTTGCTTTTTCAAGAGAAAGTTTATTCTTTTCTACATCTAATGCTGCATTCTTTATTGTAATATTTCCATTATAAAGTGCACTTATTAAATCCTCAGGTTTCTCAGAAAATAAGTCAGATTTAATATCAGTTTTTACAGGAATCCTTTCTAATTTTGTACCAAGAAAATTTTCTAAAGTTTTATATGCTATTTCTAAGTTATTTTTACCAGAAGAATAATTTATCTCAGCAAGTTTCTCCTGTTGTCTATAATCAAGCAAAGTTATTTCATTTATAACTCCATTCTTAAATTGATTTTCTGCCACTTCTCTTTGTTTTACTGCAAGATTATAATTTTCCTCATAAATCTTTAACTCTTCTTGAGCAAGATATAGATCATAAAAATATTGAAGGAACTGATAATAAAGATTTTGATAATTTAATCTAAAATTATTTTTTGCCTGTTCTAAATCAATAGAGGAAGATTTTAAACTTATTCCCACATCTCCCCATGGAAGGAGCACTTGGGAATAGTCTAAAGTTATACTCCCAATTTTTGATTCGCTGGTAGAAGTTACTCCACTTAAAGTTACGCTCGTCTCTCCCTGATTGTACCCTGCCTGAGCTGAAAGTTGAGGCTTCAACTGTGCCTGAGATGCATAATAACTCTGAAGATAAGATTCATACTGAGATTGATAGATCTGGTACAGAGGAGATTTTTGCAAAAGAGGAAGAAGAGATTCAAGAGTTAAGCTTTCTTGAGAAAAGGAAACACTAAATAATAATAAGACTAAAAATATAAAGCCTAAAACTCTTTTATACATGGCTAATCTCCCTTTTTCTATCTTCTATATCTACAATCTTTCCATCTTGCATTCTGATTATCTTTTCTGCATAACTGGCGATATCCTTCTCATGAGTAACAAGAATAATAGTGAGTTTTTCTTCTTTATGAAGCTTACTTATCAAATCCATAATCTCATAACTTGCCTTACTATCCAAATTTCCTGTAGGCTCATCAGCAAGAAGAAACACTGGGTTTATCACAAGAGCTCTTGCAACAGCAACCCTCTGTTGTTGTCCACCAGAGAGTTGTGTAGGTCTATGGTAAAGCCTATCAGAAAGTCCCATCTTCTCTAAAATGACTCTTGCCTTTTCTTTTCTCTCTTTTGGAGAAACCCCCTGATATATAAGAGGAAGCTCCACATTTTGAAGAGCAGTATATTTTGGTAAAAGATAAAAACTTTGAAAAACAAATCCAATCTTTTTATTCCTTATTTCTGCAAGTTCATCATCAGAAAGTTTTGAAACATCACTCCCATCAAAAAAGATTTTTCCTGAGGTAGGTCTATCAAGACACCCCATAAGATGCATCATTGTAGACTTTCCAGAACCTGATGGACCCATAATTGCGATAAACTCCCCTTTTTTCACATTTAAAGAAACCCCATTGAGAGCAACAGTCTCTACACCATCCATTTTGTAAACCTTCACCACATCTTCAAGAACCAAAATATCCTCCATCTTTTCTACCACACCCTTTCTAAAGTTTCTTATCTTTTTAGGCTATTAGACGAACAAAAATAAAAAAATATTCAATTTATAGAAATCTATATACTTTATTCTACGCCCAAAAATTTGACAAGGGTTATCCTTAAAAGATAAACTTTAGATGTATGTTATTGGGGGCGTAGCTCAGTGGGAGAGCGCTTGCTTCGCACGCAAGAGGTCGTGGGTTCAAGTCCCATCGCCTCCACCAAATAAATAATTTAAACAATCTCCGATTTTCTAAACGTTTATTTAACAAGACACTTCACTTTATTAAGTATGTGACATAGATCACTTCTTTAGATTTTTTCTGGATTATAATTATATTGAAATTAAATTTTTATATAGGGGGTATAAATATGAAAAAAAGATCCAAAATTCTCTTCTTGTCTATCTCTCTCATTCTCCTTGCTTCCATCTCCATAGCTCAGGAAACCATCACCTCAACTACATCTGAGATCACAAAAAAAGAAGTCCCCATCAATGTAATAACATGGTAGAAAACTTATGGTAAAGATAATTGGGATGAAGCATATTCTATACAGCAGACAAAGGAAGGTGACTACATCGTTGCTGGATACACATGTTCCTTTGGACTTGGTAATGCTGATGTATATGTATTAAAAATTGATAAGAATGGAAAGTTATCATGGCAAAAAAACTACGGTAAAGAGCACGATGAAAAAGTATATTCTATCTGGCAAACAGCCGATGGCGGATACATTGCTACTGCTTATACAGATTCCTTTGGAGCTGGAACTCATGATGTATATGTAATAAAAATGGATGCCAATGGAAATTCTGGGCCATATCCTTTTGAAAATAAATAAAATCTAACTTTGGGTTTTGGGGTTATCCTAAAGCCCGTTTTTGTATAAACCAAAAAATAAATAGGATAATTAAAAAGGATTTTATTTAATCTCAGAGGCTATTTTATCTAAGTCTATTCCCTTACTATATAACATTTTACTTGCTAAAGAAGTATTTTCTTTTAATATTCCAAATAATATATGCTCTGTATCTATGGATTTATTTCCAGATTTTTCTGCAAATTCCTGAGCATATACTAAGATTTTATCTATTCTTGGAGTAATAGGATAGAGGTCGTAATGTCCTGTGGCTGATTTTTTAATTGCATCCTCAAGGTCTCTTTTTAAAGATCCAAGATCAATGCCTAATTTCTTTAAGATCTTACATGCATAGTTATTAGAATCATCTACTAATGCTAAAAGAATATGCTCTGCATCAAGAGCTGGAGAATTAAAACGTAAGACTTGTTCTTCAGCAGATAAAAAGACTTTTTCTGCTTTAATCTTAAAAGTCTTCATTAGTATTCCCCTCCCCTTAACCCATCACAGATTTGTATTAATGTTATAATATCTTTACCAAAATTACAAGATGTATAATTAAATAAAGACTATATAAGGGGAGGAATTTAATATGAAGAGCTTTATATTCCTTTTCATCATATTGATATCTCTTGTCTCTTTTACGTTTGCTTTAGAAATTAAATATTTTGGCCATTCTTGCTTCCGAATTACATTTGAAAATGGATTTTCATTAATCATTGATCCATATTCATCAGCATATCCTATGCCAAAAACTACAGCAGATTTAATGATATCTTCCCATGAACATGATGATCATTACAATCCAAAATTTGTAGAAGGAAAGGTAGAAATCTTAGTAGGGACAAAAAATGGAGGTAAAGATTGGAATTTATTTAATAAAACCTATAAGGGAATAAAAATTTGGAATATCCCCACTTATCATGATGATGCAAAGGGATCTAAAAGAGGAAAGGATAGTATAACTGTAATAGAAGGTGATGGAATTAAAATTGTACATCTGGGTGACATAGGGACATTACTTTCTGAGAAAGAATTAGAGCAGATGGGAAAGGTAGATATACTAATTATACCTGTGGGAGGATTCTATACTTTAAATCAAGCTGATGCAGTAGAATTAATTAAAGAGATAAAACCAAAGATTGCAATTCCAATGCATTATAAAACTGAATATACTAAAGACTGGCCTATATCTCCTTTAGATGATTTTTTAAAGTTAATAAAAGATTTTAAGGTTAAAACTTACAATACTTCTACGTTAAAAATCTCAAAAGATGACCTACCAAAGGAAACTGAAATTTGGGTACTAAATTATAAATAATAACCCTATGGTATAATTAAACTATGAAAAATAAAGAAGTTGCTCAAATTTTAGATGAGATTGCAACTCTTTTAGAGATAAAGGGGGAGAATAAGTATAAGATTGCAGCATACGAAGAAGCTGCAAGAAGAATAGAAAACTTAACTGAAGACATTGAAAAGCTTTTTAAAGAGGGGAAACTTAACCAAATAAAAGGTATTGGAGAAAGTATAGGACAAAAAATAAAAGAATATCTCACCACAGGAAAGATTACATATTTAGAAGAATTAAAAAAAGAAATACCACCAGAGCTTTTAGAACTCTTAAAAATCCCTGGTATTGGACCAAAACTTGCATACCGTCTTTATACTGAGCTGGGAATAAAAGATATTGAGTCCTTAGAAAAAGCTGCAAAAGAAGGAAAAATCAGATTACTTCCCAGATTAGGACCTAAGGTAGAACAAAATATTTTAGAAAGTATTAAAGAACTAAAAGAGAGACAAGCAATGCCAGAGAGAATACTCCTTGGAGTTGCTCTACCTTTGGTGGAAGAGATTGTTTCATACCTTTCTCCATATCCTTTTGTAGAAAATATTGTACCTGCAGGAAGCGTGAGAAGGAGAAAGGAAACTATTGGAGATATTGATATACTTATTACTACTCAAGATATGGAAAAGGTAAATCAGGTTTTAAAAAATCTTCCAATTCTTAAAAGTATTTTAGTAGCAGGCAATACAAAAACAAGTATAGTAGTAGATCCTGGTATTCAGGTAGACTTTAGAGTAGTAGATAAGCCCTCTTTTGGAGCAGCTCTTCAATACTTTACAGGCTCAAAAGCTCATAATATAAAACTCCGAGAGCTTGCCCTAAAAAAGGGGCTTAAGATCAATGAATATGGGGTATTTCGTTTAAGTGATAACCAAAAACTCTGTGGAGAAAAAGAAGAAGAGATATATGAAATATTAGGTTTGGAATATATCCCTCCTGAATTGCGAGAGGATCAAGGGGAAATTGAAGCTGCTATGGAAGGAAATATACCTATATTAATAGAGGAAAAGGATATCTTAGGTGATATGCATGCACATACCGATTGGAGTGATGGAGCAAATTCATTGGAAGAGATGGTAGAGGCTGCTTATCGTTTAGGGTATAAATATGTGGTTATTTCAGATCACAGCCAAGCTTTAGGAGTTGCAGGAGGGCTTACTCCTGAGCAGATAGAAAAGCAAAAGGCAGAGATCTACGAATTAAACAAAAAATATAGAGATTTCAGAATTCTACACAGTATTGAAGCAAATATATTAAGTGATGGAAGTATAGATCTTCCTGAAGAGACTCTTAAAAAATTTGATTTAGTTATTGCAGGATTACATTCTGGATTTAAACAACCAAAAGAGAGGATAACTGAAAGATTAATATCTGCTATAAGAAATCCACTGGTAGATATTATCAGTCATCCTACTGGAAGATTAATAAACAAAAGACCTGCGTACGAGGTAGATCTTCCTACTATATTACAATGTGCAAAAGAGACAGGGACTGTATTAGAGATAAATGCACAACCCGATAGATTAGATCTATGTGATATAGATGCCAGAGTTGCAAGAGAAAAATACGGGATATTTTTATCCATAGGTACTGACAGCCATGATATAAGAAGTTATGCTTTAATTAAGTATGGAATATCAGTAGCAAGAAGAGCATGGCTAAGAAAAGAAGATGTGATAAATACTTATCCTTGGGAAGAAGCAAAATTGAAACTAAAGAGATATAAAAAGGAAAAATGAAGATAAGAAGAAAGGGAAAGTTAAGTGAAGGAGAATGGGTTATACTGTGGGAAGGGAAAAGGAGACACTTAGTCCAATTAGAAAAAGATGGAACATTCCATTACAATAAAGGCTATATATCCCATAACCAGATTATAGGACAAGAAGAAGGTACCATTGTAAAATCATCCCAAGGTGGGAATCTCTTAGTACTTAGACCTACTTACTCCGATTTTGTTTTGGAAATGCCTCGTGGTGCTCAAATAATATACCCTAAGGATATAGGAATTATCTTAGTATGGGCAGATATATATCCTGGGGCAAGAGTATTAGAAGCTGGAATTGGCTCTGGAGCCCTCACCATTGCCTTACTTCAAGCAGTAGGAGAAACAGGCACTGTAATCTCCTATGAAGTAAGGGAGGATTTTGCTGAAAGAGCATTAAATAATATAGAGAATTTTCTTGGAAGAAAAGATAATCATATATTAAGACTGAAAGATATATATGAAGGTATTGAAGATGAAAATTTAGATAGGATAATTTTAGATTTACCTGAGCCTTGGAGGGTTATTGAACATACAGAGAAAGCTCTAAGACCTGGAGGGATTTTCTTATCCTATACACCAACAATAATTCAAGCTCAAAAAACAGTAGAAGCATTGCAAACATTTAACTCTTTTACTTTTATTGAGGTTATAGAAGTACTATTAAGACCCTGGCAAATTGAAGGATTTTCTGTAAGACCTTTTCATAGAATGGTTGCCCATACAGCATTTTTAACTATTGCAAGAAAAGTCTTACCTAAAGAAGAAGGGAATATATCTCTGAGGGACGAGCCTTTTGAAGAAATAGAAGAAAGTTCTGAAACAGATCTTTAAAAAAATCTCTTTCTTCTGGTTCTAAATCTTTTAGAATATCATGAGCTCTTTTATAACTATCAATAAATTCATCTTTACCAAAAAGAAGGATAACATGTTTCCCTAATCCTCCCCACCTAAAGAACTCCATTTCAGTAAGAGGAGGCTTTAGAAAGACTAAATATTTATAAACCCTATCAGGACATTTTCCAGGATAAAAATATACATCTCTTCCCTCAAAAAGCTGAGTATCTTTATCTCTATCCTTAGAAAACCTTCCATCAGTAAAACCAGGAGTAAACACTCTCTTCGGATATCTTAAATTTCTAATTCCTAAAAGATCAGAGAGGAAAAGTCTTTTCTCTTCATTCTTAAGAGAAGAAAGAAAGATGATAGGATTTTTAAGATTCTTAACTATATTTAAAAATCTTTGAGAAAATTCTTCTAATAAGAAAAGTTCTGAATCATCCCATAGAATAACCACATCTTTTTTTAAAGAAGAATAGAAATCAGTGTCCCATGGAGAAAAAATCTTATCCTCCCAAAAATTTTTATTCCAAAGAGGCGATACAATAACATATTTTTTATTTCTTTTCTTTATCTCCTCCAAAAGATTTCTCTTTTCCAACTCATTTTCCAAAAAATAAAGTATTGCCTTTACTTTTTCCCTCTTAATAGTTTTTTCTGCTACCTCTGATTCTTTCCACTCTTCCAGATAAAAATTAAAGTATTCTCTACCTTGATATCCTTCCTTTTCTATTCTTAGTATGATATCCACTGTTTGAGGTGACTCCCTTAAAGCTTCTTCTCCGATTCCTAAAGAGAATATAGGAGT
>JAKOUL010000004.1 GCA_029776735.1 Dictyoglomota bacterium | reverse complement strand
AAAGATACCGAGATGACACTTATGATTGCTCCTCTACTTACCAACATGGCAAGGTTCTTTGCCATAAAGATATTAGAGAAGATACCTAAGGGTAAGGCTGTAAAGAACATGGTACCTGCACTGGTAAGAATACTGTTTATTCCTCCTGAAAAGGAGAATTTTGCAGATGAGAATTTATCTAATCCCTTTTGTTTTGCCTCTAAGTATCTTGATGTAAGAAGTACTGCATAGTCAATGGTTGCACCAAGCTGGATACATCCAATGAAAAGATAAGAAGAGAAGAATATAAATCCATATGTAATATAGTCTATAGCTAAGTTTAAAGTTATAGCTAATTCTATTACAAGTACCAAAAGTACTGGTATAGGAATGGAAAGAAAAGATAGGGCTATGATTAAAAATATGGCTATAATAGAGATAAGATTTACTTTATTTAACTCTGTAGTTGTAAGATCTTTTAAATCTAAATTTAGGACAGGAAGCCCTGTAATTTTGATATCGTAATGATCTTCTATACCTTCTCTAAGCTCCTTTATCAATTTGTAAGCTTCCTCACTGGAGTAATCCACATTAAGGTCACAGGAGGCGTAGGAAAACCCATCTTTAAAAAAGATATCCCTTACTGATTTTGGTACCATATATTCTGGAATGAGTGGATCTACCATATTATAATAGCTAAGAACATTTGAGACTTGAGGCTTTTCTTTTAATATCTTTATTACTTTCTGCCAGTTTTCAGGTGTCTCTTTTCCTACAAGAGATAGTGAGGAGCTTCTACCAAAAATCTCTTCCATCTTCCTTTGTCCCATTATAGATGGAATATTTTCTGGTAAGCCACGAGTGATATTGTAATCCATAGGAAATTTTGGAATTAAGAATAAACTTACAGCTCCTATTAAGAATATAACAAGAATGATATGCCTTACTTTAAGAATAAAATTAAAAAATCTTTCTCCAGAAACTCTTAGGATCCATCTCTTTGAATATGCCCATTTATTGTGGAAATGATAAAAAAGTACAGGAAGAAGGGTTAAAGAGAGAATGAAGGAGGTAAAAACTCCTCTTGCTAAGAGGAATCCTAAATCTTTTCCTAATTCAAATCTCATCTGAGTTATGGCGAGAAATCCTGCAACCGTAGTTGCTGCACTGGCAATAATACTTTTTGCTGTGGTTCTTACTGCCTCCCATCCTGCTTCTGCCCTGTCTTTTCTCTTTGATTCCTCTTCATACCTATGATAAAGGAATAAGGCATAATCCATAGTAGATCCCATCTGGAATATGCCCACAATTATTCTTGAGATGAAGCTTATCTCCTGATTTAATAAAGTAGATAGAGCAGTATTTATTACAATTGCTAAAATCATATTGAAGTAGATGATTAAAGGCACATACATAGATGGGAATATGAAGAAGAGAAAGATCATTACAAAGGCACTACCTATTAATAGATATTTTATCGTCTCCTCTTGACTTATATTTTTTAGATCTTGACCAATAACGGCTGTTCCTGTAAAATAACTCCCCTTAGGTAGAAGCTTTTGAATCTCTTTTACTGCTTTTTCAGAAGTAGGACTTTGAGATGATTCTGAAAAAGTAATTGTTAAAAAGGTATAATTATCTTTTATAAATTGATCTTTTATACTTCCCCAGAAGTAGTCAGGTAAATATATATCTTGAAAATCAGAGATCCATGATACTTTTGCTATCCCTTCTATTTTTAATATTTGATTCCTAAGTCTTTCTATCTCTATAGGATCTTTGAAGGGTAATATTATATAACTTTCTTCTCCCATTTTGAAATTTTCATTTAGAATTTCTAATGCTTTTACAGAAGAAAGTTCTTGGGGAAGGAAAGAATATATATCATAGTTTACCTTTACATTTAATGTAAGGTAGATGGATAAGATAAATAGGATCAGAGAGAGAATGATAATAAGTCTTGAATGTTTAAAACCTTTAAGATATAGCTTTTTCATTCTTTCTCACCATCCCCACTATAAGGTAGATGATGGCAATACTAAATACTATAATAGCAAGAGTTCTTAAATAAAAATAGGCTAAAAGTACTGCTAAGGCAAGAATAAATCTATAATAGGCAAATATATTTAATGGAGCTCTTCTTACATAGCTAAGAAGTATATGAATACTTATAATTCCCACAATGAAAGATATAATAGTTCCATAGAAGATGAGGGATATATCTCCGCTTCCTTCTCCTTGGAAAAGTTGAAGAAATTTTAGTAGTACTGCTCCACCTATAACAGGTAGGGAGAGAAGAAATGAAAATTTTGTAGCATCTTCTCTTTTTAATCCCACAAACATTCCTCCTGAGATAGTAGATCCAGATCTGGATACTCCAGGGAAAAGAGAAAGTACCTGCCAAAGTCCTATGGAGATAGCACTCTTTGCATTTAAATCTTTTATCTCAAGATTTTTCTTTGATGTTTTTTCTAATATTAAAAATACAAATCCAAAGGAAATGACTCCTAAAAGGATAATCCATATGGCAAAAGGATAGGTTTGAGGCTCTGAGATTTTTTCCACAAAGGGATCAAGAAGAATTCCAAAGACTCCTGCTGGAATGGATGCTAATATGATTAGTCCTAATAATCTTCTGTTTTCTCCTCCTTTAAAAAGTCCTATTAAAAGATCTATCCAGTCTTTTAAAAAATAGATGAGGACAGAAAGTAGGGTTCCTAAGTGAAGTCCTATATTGAAGGTAAGACCAAAATCAGGAATTTTTGCAAGATAGGGTATAAGTATAAGGTGTGCCGTACTGCTTATAGGTAGAAACTCAGTTATCCCTTGAATAGCTCCCAAGATTATCACCCAGATATTCATGCCACACCTCCAAAGAAAGCTATTTCCCTATGCAAAAGTTGGCAAAAATCTTATCTACAATATCTAAGGATACCTCTTCTCCCAATATATTTCCTAAGGATTTTTCTATATCATATAATATGGATCCTAATATATCTAATGACGAAGGAAGTTCCTTTAAAATTTTTATTCCTTCTTCTAAATAATTTTTGATCTTTTGTAATTCTTCTTGGTGATAGATATTTAAGAAAATTATATCATACAATTCTTCGGATGTAAGATGCCTTTCTATGGCTTCCTCTAATTTTTCTATTCCTTCTTTATTCTTTGCAGAGATAAAAACCCTTTCAATTTCTTCTGGAAAGAAGGATAAATCTATTTTTAGAGGAAGATCAATCTTATTTATCACTAATATGATGCTTTTGTTTTCCAGATTTTTTATCTCATTAAAAAGTGTTTTTTCTTCTTCTCTTAGCTCTTCACTTCCATCAAGTACAAATATTATGAGATTTGATCTTTCAAGAACTTCTCTTGTTTTTTCCATTCCCATTTTTTCTAAGATATCTTGGGGTATTCCTAAGCCAGCAGTATCATAAACCCTTACAAGATATCCAGAGAGATAAATCTCTCCTTCTATATAATCTCTTGTGGTACCTGGGATTGGAGCTACGATAGCTCTATCTTCTTTCATTATGGCATTGAATAAACTGGATTTTCCCACATTAATTCTTCCCACAAGGATGATTTTATATCCTTCTTTAGCCCACTCTCCTCTTTTAGCTCTCTCAAGAAGATTTTCTACCTTTTCTTTTGTATCCTTTAATACTTTTATCCATTCTTCTTTTTCTTTCTCTTCCACATCTTCAGGAAAATCAATGGATGCCTCTAAGTATATTCTTAGATTTTCTATCTTATCTTTTATAGATCTAATCTCCTTAGAAAGATCCCCTTGGAGTTTGGAGAGGGCAGATTTTAGATAGGCTTTACTTTCTGCTCTTATAATCTCATTTATACTTTCTGCCTGAAGTAGATCTATCTTTCCATTTAAAAATGCTCTTTTGGTAAATTCTCCTCTTTCTGCTAATCTTGCTCCTTCTTTTACAAGAATTCTTAAGATCTCTTCAAGTACCACGGGGCTTCCATGGGTATATATCTCTACAATATTTTCTCCTGTATATGAACGAGGCTCTTTATATATTCCTATAACTGCTTCATCTATGATGTCTCCATTATAGATAATTTTCCCATAATGGAGGGTATGAGATGGTGCTTTTTCTATGTCCATTTTCTTATTTAGAGGGATAAAAATTCTTTTTGTTATGGATATAGCCTCAGGTCCGCTTAAACGGATTATTCCGATAGCACTGTGTCCAAGAGAGGTAGATATGGCTGCTATGGTATCATTTTTCATTTTTCTTTGGTGCAATAATCACCCTTCGTTCAGGCTCTTCCCCCTCGCTATAGGTTGTCACATCAGGATCATCTTGAAGAGTAAGATGTATGATTCTTCTTTCTCTTGCAGTCATAGGAGGAAACTTATACTCTGTCTTTTCTATTTTTACTTTTGAAGCTACCTTTTGAGCAAGAGTTTCTAAATATTTTTCTTTTCTTTCTCTATAATGATCTATATCAAGAGAAATTACATCTGTGATCTGATTTTTTGATGCATATAGCCTTATAATAAATTCTAAAGATGCTAAGGTCTTTCCTGAAGATCCTATAAGATCTCCTAAGTTTTCTCCCTCAATACTAAGCTTTATATGATCTTCCTCTTTTTGAACTTTTATCTTGGCATTTACATCTAATCTTTTAAGAATCTCTTGCAAAAAATCTTTTAAAAGGTTCTCATTAGAGTTTTTAATCTTGGCATATATCCGATAGGGTTTTGTTCCTATCCCGAGGATTCCTTCTCTTCCATACTCTAAGATCTTATAATCAATCTCTTCTAAAGGTACATTAAGAAATTCTTCTGCCTTGGAGAGGGCTTCCTCTAAGGTTTTTCCTTCAGTTTCTATCTCTCTCATATTTTCTGTCCTCCTGAGTGAAGCCGAAACACTACAAACTGCTGCAAGAGTTGGAATAAACTTGAAGCAACCCAGTAGAGCATAACTCCTGCAGGTACTTTATAAAGAAAGAATATGAATGTGAAGAGAACAGTGGTAAATATATTTGTAATTTGCTGCTGTTTTTTCTGTTCAGGCGCTGAAGCCATGGAACTTAAAGCTCCTGAGAAGTAAGTAACTACTCCCATAAGGATCAGGAGAATATTGTCAGTTTTTGTGAGATCAGACATCCATAAAAAGCTTGGTGTGGCTGTATATTTATAATTCAAAAGAAGCTGATACAGAGCTATTAATATAGGGAACTGAATAATGAGAGGTAGACATCCCATCATAGGATTTATCTTGTATTGTTGGTATAAGATCATGAGTTCTCGGTTCATAGCTTGAGGATCATCTTTAAATTTTTCTTGGATCTTTTTAACTTCAGGTTGAATTTTCTGCTGAAGAAGGATAGATTTTAACTGGGCGTGAGTCAAAGGATATAGAATAATTCTTACAAAAATGGTAAGTAATATAATGGCAAGTCCATAGTTTCCTATCCAGGAATAAAAAAGCTCTAAAAGAAAACCAAGTCCATCTGCTAATGCTTTAATCATCTATTTTTTTCCTCCTTATAGAATTTTAAATTTAGCAATTCTTCTTGCGTAGGTACTGGGTCATAACCTCCAGGATTAAAGGGATGACATCTTAGAATTCTTTTTGCTGCTAAAATACCGCCTGTCCATGGTCCAAATCTTTCTACAGCTTCTAATGCATAGGAAGAGCATGTGGGATAGAATCTACAGCTTTGGGGTAATACAGGAGATATAAAGGTCTTATAAAATTTTATAAGAAGTATTAACAAATTTTTAATCATTTTTGAACACGCCGGCTTTTTCCCATATTTTTATAAGCATATTTTTCATTTTATGGAAGTCTATATCCTTTATTTCTTCCCCTGGTTTGACTATTATTAACATCTCTATATCATCTCTTAAATAAGGACGGTGCAATCGATATACTTCTCTTATAAGCCTTTTTATTCTATTCCTTACTACAGCTGTTCCTACTTTTTTATTTATACTGATGCCTATCTTTCTTTTTTCTGCTTTTCTTATATAAACCACAAAATTCTTAGAGAGGAAATATGGCTTTCCCTCTCTCAAGATTTTTAAAAAATCCTCTTGTTTTTTTAAACGTTCCTCTTTTGGAAAAGAAAAAGATCCCAAATTAAACGGCTAATCTCTTTCTTCCTTTTAGTCTTCTTTTCTTTATCACTCTTTTGTGATCTCTCATTCGTACGCGAAATCCATGAGATCTTTTTCTATGATATTTTTTAGGCTGATAAGTCCTCTTCATTTTTTGTTCTCCCCTATCTCAAAGTAATTTTATGAAATTCAATTAAGATCAAATAATAATACGAAGGTAATACTAACAAAAAAGTTTATTCTCGTCAAGGTAAAAACTCAGGAATATAGGTTTTACCTCCTTCTATTACCCTCATATTTTCAGGTAACAGGTTGAGGTTGTTGAGAATTCTTTTTCTAATACTGTCTATCTCTTCAAAATCTCTTACAATTTTTCCATCTCTTATAAGAGGTTTTATAAGGGGTTTTTTGCCAGGGATGATCTCTGAAGTAAATAGTCTTACTGTATCTTCAAAGTTTTCTCCTCTTTGGATCTGCTTTGCCCCAGGCATATTGCTTGATTTGGCAACAGGATTTCCTTCCACCTCTACAATTTTAAGAGCAAAGTCTATAACAGGTGCATTGGCAACTTTTGTGCCAATACCAAAAGCATCCACTAAGTCACGATATTTTTCTACTTCGTATTCGTCAAGTCCTCCACTTAAGAATATCTGTACATTAGGATATCCTCTTCGGGCAAATTCCCATCTTATATCCTTTATGAGATAGACATAATCTTTACTGTCTAATCTTACCCCTTGAAGCTTTTCTTTTAAGGCTTCTAATGCATTAATGGCTCCTACCGTAGGAGAGCCGTAAGTATCAATAAGAGCAATCCTTGGTACCTTTGGATCTACATATTGATCAAAGGCTGAGAATGCTTCCTTTTCATCTCCTATAATAAGTATAAGAGCATGAGGCATTGTCCCTACAGGAGTTTTATATATATATTTTGCCCCAAGTACATTGGAGACTCCATCAAATCCTGATACATATGCAGCATACTCAACCACAGGAGAAAGGAAGGGATGCTGACGCCTGGTACCAAAACTATGGATTTTTTTATCTTTTGCAGCAATTCTTACTCTGGCAGATTTTGTAGCAATTCCCGACATAAAACATACAAAGCCAAGAATTGATGTCTCATATCTTGCAAAATCTCTATATTTCCCCCTTATCTGGATAATAGGTTCATAAGGGAAAAAGATCTCTCCCTCATCTACGGCATAGACATCTACAGGTATTCCCTCAAGTAGTTTTGCTATCTCATATATTCCCAGTGCTACGCCAAAAATATAATTTGGATCAGGAAAACTTTTGGTAAAAAGCTCTGATACTACATAAGGGTTCTTTTTAAGTCCATCTAAGGTTTCTTCAGTCCTTAGGAAATAGGCATCTGTATTAAGACCATTTTTTATATCCTCTGGTTTTGCAATTAAGAAATCCTTCATATTAGCTTTCCCACCTCTCTATTAATTCTCCTGTCATATAAAGTTTTGCATTGTGAATCTCTTTCATATATTTCAAGGCTCTTTCATGTTCTTCAGGTATAAAGGATGCTGTTGCATCCGAAACCACTATTACATTAAATCCTCTGAAGAATGCATCTGCAGAATTATGAATGACACATATATGAGTACTGGTACCCGTAAGAACTACAGTATCTACATTTAGTTCCCTAAGTAATTCTTCAAGCTCTGTTTTGTAAAAACCACTATATACTTTTTTCTTTATCACATAATCTTTCTCCTCGGGAGATAGTTCTGGAATTATTTCAGAGCCCTTTTCGCCTTCCATAGCATGTTCTCCCCACACTTCCAGTTCTTTATCACCAGGGGTATGGGCATCTCTAAGATATATTATGGGTATATTTAGGTGGTGAGCCGAATTAATGAGCTCTTTTATATTAGGGACAATCTTTTGAGCATAAGGGTTTCCAAACTTTCCTGTTACAAAATCTACCACCATATCTATTATTATTAAGGCATATCTCATTTATTTACCTCCAAAAATTTCCATTGTCATATATTATATAATATAATTCAAAGATTATTAAAATAAAAAGGGGATGGCATTTTGCCATCCCCTTTCTTTAAGAGTAAATATTGCTCTATAATGACTAAATTCTACTTCTTATTGCCTTTTGTGAAATACCAGATTAGGAGAATGATGACAATTATTATTAATACCCACCAATACCATGCCATTTCTTTTATCCCCCCTTTCTCTCTTTAAAGAGTTTATACTATTTAATTTACTCTTTTTCTTCTATGATGTCAATCCAAACTTTTCTAAATCTTGGACCATCAAACTCAGCAAAGAATAATCCTTGCCATGTGCCTAAGTTTAGTTTTCCGTCTCTTATGAGGACAAAAGTATTTGCACCTACAATAGTGGATTTTATGTGTGCAGGAGAATTTCCCTCAGCATGGGAATATATTCCACTCTGAGGTACTAACTTATCATATGTACTTAGGATGTCTCTTACTACACTGGGATCATAGTTTTCATTTATGATAATTCCTGCTGTGGTATGGGGTACAAAGATGAAACATATGCCATTTTTTACATTACTTTTTTCAATAACATCCTCTATTTTATCGGTTATATCCATAAGTACTACCTTTTGAGGTGTAGAAACAGAAATTTCAAAAAACATTTTGATGTCTTTCCTCCTTTCTCTTTATTTCTCATATCCATTATAATAATTATAGATGAAAAATCAGGATTTTTTCCTTTAAGGAAAATTGGAGGTGAATTTTAATGGGAAATGAATGGAAAGGTATTTTAAATAAAATAGATGAATATAGATATGAAATACCAAAGGCATACAAGCCCTTTATGAGGGTTCCAGGGATAATATTTGCTGATGAAAAGCTTATAGAAGATATATTAAAAGATCAATCTCCAGAACAAGTAGCAAATGTGGCTTCGCTTCCTGGGATTATTAAATACTCCTTAGCTATGCCTGATATTCATTGGGGATATGGTTTTCCTATTGGTGGTGTTGCAGCTATGAGTAAAAAGGAAGGAGTTATATCTCCAGGAGGGGTAGGATATGATATAAATTGTGGTGTAAGGCTCATTCGTACAAATCTGGCTAAGGATGATGTGATGCCCAAGATAAGAGATCTTGTAGATGAGCTTTTTGCTAAGATTCCTGCTGGAGTAGGATCTGAAGGAGAGTTAAGGGTAAAGGGAAAGGAATTAGAAGAAGTCTTAGAAAAGGGTGCTCAGTGGGTTGTAACGGAGGGATATGGATGGAAAGAAGATTTGGAACACATAGAGGAGAATGGAAGAATTACCTATGCTAATTCTGATAAGCTATCTCGTAGGGCAAAGGAAAGAGGAGAATATCAACTGGGCACTTTGGGATCTGGAAATCATTTCTTGGAAATTCAGGTGGTAAGTAGAGTATTTGAACCAGAGATTGCAGATAGATTTGGCATATTTCCTGATCAGATAATGATAATGGTCCATACAGGTTCTCGGGGACTTGGATATCAGGTGGCAGAAGATTATATAAGAGTTATGTCTAATGCCATGAGAAAATATGGGATAGAGTTACCTGATAAACAATTAGCCTGTGCTCCTTTTGATTCTCCTGAAGGGCAAGACTATTTTCAAGCTATGTGTGCTGCAGCAAACTTTGCATGGGCAAATAGACAGATGATTACCCATTGGGTAAGAGAGGTATTTGAAGAGGTACTTAGAGAAGGTGCAGATAAACTGGGTATGAGACTTATTTATGACGTGGCTCATAATATTGCAAAGTTAGAAGAGCATAATGTGGATGGAAAGATGGAAGAGGTTGTAGTTCATAGAAAGGGTGCTACCAGAGCTTTTTCTGCAGGGCATCCTGATCTTCCTGCAGACTATAAGGATATTGGTCAGCCTGTGATAATCCCTGGAGATATGGGAAGATCTTCCTTTTTACTTATAGGTCTTCCTAAGGCAATGGAGATCTCTTTTGGCTCCACATGTCATGGAGCAGGAAGGACTCAAAGTAGAAGTAAGCTTCTAAAGAGTGGAAGGAAAGCCTCAGATATTGAGAAAGAGCTTCTTGAGAGAGGAATAATTGTAAAGGCAGCTTCAAAAGCATCTGTGGTGGAGGAGGCTTCCGAAGCATATAAAAATGTGGTAGATGTAGTGAATGTGGTGCATAATGCAGGTATATCAAAAAGAGTTGCTCAGATGAAACCTCTTGCAGTAATTAAAGGATAGAGAAAAATTTAAAGGGGGGAAGAGGGGAGATAGTCCCCCCTTTTTAAAAGTACATATTTATACCATAAAATTATTCTTTTTGACACTATTTTTTTCTGATATAATGAAAAATGAGAATATAACTTAAAAAATTTTTGGGAGAGGAGAGGGAAATGGAAAAAAAGAGGCTCACTAAGAACGATTTTTTAGAGGTTCTTAAGGGTAATCCTATCATCTCTGCGGTAAGAGAAGAAGAGCGTCTTTCTCAAGCTCTCCAGAGTAAGTCAAAGGTGCTTTTTTTATTAAAGACTAATGTTTTAACCCTTCCTAATTTGGTACAAGAGATTAAATCTCATGGAAAGCTTGTTTTTATACACTTAGATCTATTAGAAGGATTAGCACAAGATAAGTATGCTTTAAGATATTTGGGAGATGTAGTAGGAATTGATGGTATTATTACTACGAGGACAAATCTTATTCAACAGGCAAAGGCAGAAGAATTGTTAGCCGTCCAAAGATTTTTTGTCTTAGATTCCTCCGCACTGGCTACAGGTGTAAGAATTATGCAAACTGCAGAACCAGATCTTGTAGAGATTCTTCCAGGCATTATATTCATCCATTTAGGAGAAGAGTTAAAGGCACAGATTCCTTATCCTTTAATTGCAGGAGGACTTATAAGAACTCCCGAAGAGGCAAAGGATATTTTAAAAGCAGGAGCAACGGCTATTTCAACTACTTCTGTGGGTTTGTGGAA
>JAKOUL010000001.1 GCA_029776735.1 Dictyoglomota bacterium | reverse complement strand
ATAGAATTTCAGATCTTCACCATTAGTCTTCAAAATATATTTATCTTCTGGAAATTCTTCCTTTAAAAAATCAAACTTAGAAAGTGGCGTTTTCCAATAGACAGTATATAGATTCCATTTTATTACAAAATTTTCTGTCTCTTTTCTTTTTCCTTCAAATAAATACTCTGCTATCCTTTCCTTAAAATCTCCTAAGATCTTTTGGGTAATATCAAACTTTAAAGAAATTTCTTGCTTTTCAATCTCTTTTCCTAAAGTACTTTCTTTGTCATTTATAGTATTTTTTACTTCATCTTTACATCCAGAAAAAAATACTATGAAAAAGAGCAGAAAAGCTGTAATTACTTTTTGTATCTTTCTCCCCATAACTTCTCTAATCTTTCTTTTATCATTTTTTCTCTCCCTTGCTCAGTAGGATTATAGAATATCTCCATTATACCTTCAGGTAAATATTTTTGGGATATAAAATGCTCAGGGAAATTATGAGGATAACGATAATTTGGAGAATCTCCTCTTAAATGTTTTGGAACAGGTGAAACTCCATTATCTTGAATATATTTCATAGCCTTTTCAATACTTGATACAACGCTATTACTTTTCTGAGCAGTTGCAAGATAAATGGTAGCTTCTGCTAATGGAATCCTTGCTTCAGGCATTCCTACCACTTCTACAACATAATAAGCTGCTTGGGCAATTATTAGTGCAAAGGGATCTGCCATACCTATATCTTCTGCTGCATGAACTATCAATCTCCTCGCAATAAACCTTGGATCTTCCCCAGCAAGAATCATCTTAGCAAGATAATATAAGGCTGCATCTGGATCTGAACCTCTTATACTCTTTATAAATGCTGAAATAGTATGATAATGCTCATCCCCTTTTTGGTCATATCTAAATATTCTTTTCCCTATAACTTCTTTTACTGTAGAAAGGTCTATTGTAATTTTCCCTTTGTTGTCAGGAGTTGCTACAAAAGATGCAAGTTCTAAAGTATTCAAGGCTATTCTTGCATCACCATTAGCAAATCTTACGATTTCATCTTCTGCTTCTTGAGTAATATCTATATACAATTTACCAAAACCTCTCTCCTTATCTATAAGAGCTCTCTTAATAAGCTTTCTTATATCATCAGTGGAAAGAGGTTTTAATTCTACAATTCTACATCTGGAAAGTAACGTAGTATTAATAGTAAATAATGGATTCTCGGTAGTAGCTCCAATAAGTATAACAATTGCTTTTTCTACAAAGGGGAGTAAAACATCTTGTTGCAACTTATTAAAGTGATGAATTTCATCTAAAAATAAAACTGTTCTTTTTTTGTAAAGTTCTATATTTCTCTGAGCTCTTTGAAGTGCTTCTTTAAGTTCTGAAGTCCCTACTATAGCAGCATTTAATTCAATAAAATCTGCATTTATAGCCTTTGCAAGTAATATAGATAAAGTAGTCTTTCCAGAGCCAGGAGGACCGTAGATGATAAGAGATGGAAGATATCCCTTCTGGATTGCCTTTCTCAAAAAAGAATCTTCCCCTATAATCTCCCCTCCTCCTACAAATTCATCAAAATTTTGAGGTCTCATTCTATAGGAAAGTGGATAAAAATCATCATCTTTAAATAATTTCTCTTGTTTACTCATACTATTCAATCACTACCGTCTAAAAAATTACGGAAGATAATTTGAAAATTTCTTACTAAATCTCCCTTACTTTGCATTATAAAGAGAGTGTTATTTAAAGAATATATGCCTTCTTTCAGTTTCTCAACTTTTAGCTCTTCCTCAAAAGAAAATCTCTTTGAAAAAAGAGAAGAAATATTATCTATAATATTTCTCTCAACTTTAAGAGTGGTAT
Source organism: Dictyoglomota bacterium (assembly GCA_029776735.1). The sequence continues at coordinate 4,331 of JAKOUL010000001.1, read as the reverse complement.
CAATAAAAAATATAGTAATCTTTGGTTTTAAAACTTCCCTTCTCCTGAGAAATTCCCAAAGATCTCTTAATCTTACATTGTTAGGAGGACTCGTCTTGCATTCAATATACATAAAATTTCCTTCTAAAAGTCCTAGAATATCAAAATCTCCTCCACCTTTTACCTCTTTAAGTTTTATCCCCCACATAACTGGTATTAGAAAGTCCCTTTTTAAGAGTTCCGCTATGAACCACTCTAAGGTTTCACCAAAATTATCTATAAAAGGGTAACTAAAAAAATAAATTCCATCTTTACAGGTAATAATGCCGCACTTTAATAAAAAATCCCAAAATTCTTCTATCTCTTCCCACTTCCATTTGGTAAGAAGAAGATTAAGATCTATTTTTTCTTCACTTTTTATCTGTAAAATATCACTTAAAAGACGCCTAAATCTATAATGAAAAAGTTTCTGATAATAATCTTCAAAAAAGATATCTTCTTTTGGAAATATCACTCTTTCTATAGGAGAGGACTCCATAACTAAATACCCTCTTCTCCAAAGAGAAATTTTTACCTCATCTTCAATATTTGACATATTTTGTTTACTGATCTTCTCCTAACATCTTTAAAATTTTGTCAAATAACTTATCTTTATCTTTCTCCTCCTTTGAGTAAACCTTTACAATTTCATCGGGAGATATCATCTCTCTTCTCTCTTCTTCAAATTCCACTATAACTTTCCCCAAAGGAACATGATGATCTACTACTATCCCTTTTCCCTGTTTTGTTTCTACTATACTACCCTTAGGAGGCAACTCAGCTTTTATACTCTGGTATGTTTCATATTCATAGGAAAGACAACACATTAACCTTCCACATATGCCTGAAATTTTTAATGGATTTAAAACTAAAGACTGTTCCTTAGCCATTTTAACAGATATGGACTCAAACTCTTGTAAAAAAAGATGGCAACAAGCTTCCCTGCCACATATACCAAGCCCTCCTAAGTACTTTACTTCGTCTCTAATTCCTATCTGATGTAATTCAATTCTCGTCTTATATTGAACAGCAAGTTCCTTAACTAATTCTCTGAAGTCAACTCTATTTTCAGAGGAAAAATGAATTGTTATCTTGCTATAATCAAAATTTATCTCACAAACAAGCATCTTCATATTTAACTCTAAAGCATCTGCCTTCTGTTGAGCAAATACTAAAACTTCTTTCTCTTTTTCTCTATATTCTTTAATCTTTTCTAAATCTTCCTCAGTAGCCTTTCTCAAAATAGGTTTTAGAGGCGAAAGAGGCTTAAAATCCTCTGGAGGTAAAAAGGAGGAAATAGCAACTTTACCAGCCTCTGTTCCCTGAACAGTCTTTACAATAACCCAGTCTCCTATATTTAAATTTGGATCTTGGGTAGAAAAGAGATATATTTTAAGACTTCTAAGCCTTATACCTACTACATATCCTTTATTAGATTCTTCCATCATGATCCCACCCCTACTCTTAAAAAAAGTGTTTCTAAAGTCAGTAACAGATTAGCATTATTTCTAATACCCTTTATAGTATCTTGAGTTAATCTAAAAAAATTTCCTAAATCATTTAGCGAATACTCCTGAGATTTTCTAATAATCTCAGGAAGAAAATCTTTTTGAGTTATGAATTTCTCATCTTTTGCAAGTTTCCAAAAGAATAAATCTCTCCACCAAAAAAGTATAAGTCCTAAATAAGAAGTAATTTTCTCTTCATCTTTTTCTTCGGCTAAGAAATCAACTATATCAAAAGGAGAATAAGCTCTTTCTTTTTTTAACAATGTAAGATATTTGAAAAGCTCCAATCTTCTCCTCCAATTATCTTCTTCGTTCCAAAAAATAGCTTTTCCTACACTTCCTTGTGCCAATGTTACCAATATTTCAAGCCTCTCTTCTAAGACTTTATCCTTAATAATACTCTCAATTTCTATTTCGTTCAAATAACTGAAACTTACAATTTGGCTTCTAGAAATTATAGTGGGAAGTAGCAACTCGGGATGGCAAGCAATAAGGATAAAGATGGTAAACTGAGGAGGCTCTTCAAGGATTTTTAATAAAGCATTAGCACCTTCATTTCTTAACTGATGAACATCATCTAAAATAAACACCTTCCATTTACTAATATAGGGTTTAAGATAGGCTTCTCTTGTTATTTCTCTTATCTGTTGGATTTTATACCATGTACCTTCAGGTTTTAGATAAAAGACATCTGGATGATTTAACTCTTTTATATTTCTGCAAACCTCACAAACCCCACATCCTTCTAAGGGTTCCACCTTGCAGTTTAGAGCTTGCACTAAGGATATAGCAGTAAGTTTTTTCCCCACTCCTTCAGGACCTACAAAAAGATAGGTCTGGGCAACTTTTCCTTCTCTTAAAGCCTTTCTAAGTATTTCTGTTGCTTGTTTTTGTCCTAATACTTCTTCAAAAGCCATGACTTATATTTTCTCAAAATAACTCACATCTACAGCAAAAACTACTGCTCCACCTACTTTGATTTTTATGGGCATAGGTACCGTTCTCAAAAGTTCTACTGATGGAAGAGGAGGAATAATTAATTTTTCTCTTTCTCTACAATTTTCTCTGAAAATAGAAATTACATCTTCAAATTTTTCATCTTCTACTACTGTTAAGACTGTTACACTTCCCTCCTCCAAAAAACCACCTTTTGTTCTGAAATAGGTAAGAGGAAAATTTTTCTCTATAAAAATCTCCCTTACCTTTTTCCAGTCCTCCTCTTGGATCACCGCAAAAATCAGCTTCATCTTTCTCTTTCCACCTCTTTAATTTTCTTCTCTACAAAAAAGGAAACTTTCTCAAAGATCTCTTTCTCTGGAGCATCTCCAGAGATAATTACAAATCTTTCTTTATTTTCTTCTGCAAGGGCTAAGTATCCCTTCCTCACTTTAGAATAGAATTCTAGACTCTCTCTTTCTATTCTATCAAATTCTTTTTTTCTTCTCAAAGACACCTCAGGAGCAATATCTATTAAAAAAGTTATATCTGGGACTAATCCTAAGGTAGCTATCTTATTAAAATTCACAAGCATATTAATAGGAAGCCCTCTACCATAGCCCTGATATGCTATAGTAGAATCAGCATATCTTTCACAGATAACAAAAATTCCATTTTGAATTTTTTCTTTTATATTCTGAGAGTTCTCCACTCGTGAAACAAGATAGAGAAAAACCTCTGACCAAGGGTTAAGCACATAATTTGGATCTAAAAGAATCTCTCTTACTCTTTCCCCTACTTTTGTACCTCCAGGTTCCCTAGTCAAATATATGGCATAATCTTTATTTTCAAAAAACTCTTTGAGTAGGAAAGCTTGAGTAGTTTTTCCACAGCCATCTAACCCTTCAAAGGTAATAAATAATCCTTTCATTAAAAAACCCTTAGGTGGGAAAAATTTTTACCTTTCTTGAAGGTTCAACTCCTACACTCTCGGAGTGCAAACCATATTGCTGTATAAGTTGATGTTGAAGTCTTCTAATATAAGCAGGTTGAGGGGAGAGTTCATATGGCTCTTCATGAGTCAAAACATACTCTATACCCTCTTGTGCTTCTCGTAAAGCTTCTTCTTCATCATCATTATTTCTTTCATTTATAAGCTTCAGATTAAATTGCTCTGCTAAGAACCTTTCAATTTGAGTTACAGTATTACTTCTCAATATAGCAACGGTAATACCTCTTTTTTCAGCTTCTTTTAAAAGATCTTTTGCCCTTTTTTGATGAGCTTTTAAAATTAAAAGACAGTTTGATTCAGAGATGTTTTTAACCACAAAAGCAGGAACACCTAAATTTTTTATTGCCTTTTCTAATCTATTTCTACTTATTCCATATGGAAATATCCTAAGTATATCTGCCTTTTTTTCTGATTTTACAAAAGCTCCCCTTTCTTCGTCAGAAGTGATCTCCACCGAAGAAAGTTCAACTTTTTTAACTTCTCCCTCTGGTGTTCTCACTCTTATCTCAGGTTTTACTATATATCCACGAAGAAGTGCATCTACAGTTTTTGCTACATCATGATGAATAGCAAGCCTATCTCTCTCTTGGATTTCAATAACCACTTGAAAAGTAGGTGGAGCTTTTCTTTCAAGCACTGTTTTTTGGGTTCCTCTTCTCTTTGCCTCTTCATCACTTAACGTTACCACTTGAATTCCTCCTACCAGATCCGAAAGGGTAGGATTTAAAAGTAAATTTTCAAGAGTGATTCCATGGGCAGTACCTATAAGCTGTACTCCTCTTTCGGCTATAGTTCTTGCTGCCTTTGCTTCAAGTTCGGTGCCTATCTCATCAATCACTATAACCTCAGGCATATGG
>JAKOUL010000127.1 GCA_029776735.1 Dictyoglomota bacterium | reverse complement strand
ACTGCCCTAAGACCTCTTGCTCCTGTTGACTTCTCCTGAGCCTCTTTTGCAATAGCTCTTAATGCTTCATCAGTGAATTCTAATTCTATATCCTCCAAAGCAAGAAGAGTTTTATACTGTTTTACAAGAGCATTCTTAGGTTCCACAAGTATTTTAAGCAAAGCCTCCTCACTTAAAGGTTCTAACACTGTAACTACAGGGAACCTTCCTACAAATTCAGGGATCATTCCAAATTTAATTAGATCCTCAGGAATTATATGAGGAAGAATAGTACCTAATGATTTTCTATTCCGAGGTTCTATTTGTGCTCCAAAACCAATATTAGAAAAATCTAATCTTTTATCTACTATTTTTTCTATACCTTCAAAAGATCCACCTGCAATAAACAAAATATCCTTTGTATTCATCTGAATAAACTCCTGATAGGGATGCTTTCTACCCCCTTGAGGTGGCACATTAGCAATGGTACCTTCTACAATTCTAAGCAAGGCTTGTTGTACTCCTTCTCCTGATACGTCTCTGGTAATAGAAGGATTCTCAGATTTTCTTGAGATTTTATCTATTTCATCAATATAAACTATACCTTTTTCTGCCTTTTTTACATCCCAATCAGCATTCTGAATTAATCTAAGAAGGACATTCTCCACATCTTCACCTACATATCCAGCTTCGGTGAGAGTAGTGGCATCTGCAATTGCAAAAGGAACTTTTAAAAATCTTGCAAGGGTCTCTGCAAGAAGAGTTTTCCCAACACCAGTAGGTCCTATAAGCAGAATATTACTCTTTTGAATTTCCACATCCTGATCAAGTTTATCTTTTCTAAAGATTCTTTTATAATGATTGTAAACAGCAACTGAGAGTACCTTCTTTGCCTTTTCTTGTCCTATCACATATTGATCAAGAAATGCTTTTATCTCAGAGGGTTTTGGAAGTTCAAATGATGAAAAATCTTTTTCTTGTTCTTGATCTTCTTCTTGTAAAATTTTGTGAGCAATCTCTATACATTCATCACAAATATATACCCCTGGTCCTGCAATCATTTTTTTAACTTCTTTTTGCGCTCTCCCACAAAAAGAACAACGTATTTCTTTATCTGACATATTTTTACCCCTTATTCTTTTTTACTCTCTAATACTTCATCAATAATACCATATTCTTTAGCTTCAAAAGCAGACATAAAGAAATCTCTATCAGTATCCTTTTCTATTCTCTCCATAGGCTGTCCAGTATGATAAGAAAGTATTTCGTTCAATATCTTTCTAATCTTTAATATTTCACGAGTATGAATTTCAATGTCTGCAGCCGGTCCATAGGCACTCCCTAATGGTTGATGGATCATTACCCGAGAATGAGGTAATGCATATCTCCTTCCTTTATCCCCTGCACTAAGAAGTACTGCAGCCATACTTGCTGCTTGCCCTACACATACAGTTGTAATTTTGGGCTTAACATGACGCATAGTGTCATATATAGCAAGCCCTGCAGACACCTCTCCTCCAGGACTATTTATATAAAGATAAACCTCCTTTTCTGGATCTTCTGACTCTAAGAAAAGAAGCTGAGCAATTGTTAAATTAGCAACCTCGTCATTGATTGCAGTACCCAAAAAAATTATTCTACTTTTCAAAAGTCTTGAATATATATCATAAGTTCGCTCTCCTCTTGGTGTTTGCTCAATAACAATAGGGACTAAAGTCATTTATATCATTCCTCCTTTATGGTATTCTGTTCTATAAGAAATCTTTTAACCTTTTCCCTTAGAAGATTCCTCTTTAAAGTGCCCATAACATCCTCTTTCTCAAGTTCTCTTCTGATCTCTTTTGAATCTTTTCCTTCTTCTTCTGCAATATCTTCTATTACTGATTCCAACTCTTCTTCTGATACCTCAATAAACTCTTCCTCTGAAATCTTTTCCAAGACCATCTCTATCTGAATTCTTTTTCTTGCATCCTCTATAATATTATTTATAAACTCATCTTTATTAAGCCCTTTTTCGCTTAAATAATCTTCTAAAGTAATTCCTTTTTTAGAAAGTTCATTTATAAAATTTCTAAGAATATTTTCTGCTAACATATGTACATAAGTTAAAGGAGGATCAAGCTCTGTAGTTTCCAATATTTTATCTAAAATTTCAGAAAACAACCTATCTTCCTCAGCTTTTTCTCTTTCTTCCTTTATACTAATCTTTACTCTTTCTCTAAATTCTTCTATAGAAGAAGCCCCAACTTTTTGCAGAAAAGTTTCTTGATCAGGTTTATCGTATCTCCAAATCTTTTTAACACGCCATTTAAGATTTAAAGTACTTCTAGCTATTTCTTTTTCATAGAAATCTTCGGGAAAAGTAAACTCAAAAAATTTTTCTTCACCGGGTCTCATTCCTAAAATTTTATCTTCAAGCTCTGGCAAAACCTTCCCATTCAAAGTAAGCCATAAAGGTGCAAGTTGAGTGCCATCCTCTTTTTCCATCTCTAAATAAACAACATCACCTTTCTCCACCTGATCTTCTACAGCATTCAATTTACCAAGCTGAAGTTCTATTTGTTCAATTACTCTATCTATTTCTTCCTCGGAAATTTCTACTTTTTCTCTTTTAATTCCTAAATTTTTATATTCGCCCAATTTAAATTCTGGAGGAACTTCAAAGACAAAAGAAAATTTTAGATCTTCATTTTCTTCCCATTCCTTAGGAATATCAAAATAAGGTTCTTGAAGAGGAGTGACATTTTCCTTACTTAAGAATAGATCTAAGACTTCTCTTGCAACAATTCTAACAGCCTCATCCTCAAAAGTCTCAAGTCCAACATATTTTTCTAACACTGGGCGAGGTGTATATCCTTTTCTAAAACCAGGAACTTGAACTCTTTTTACTAAAGATTTATAGGCTTTTTCAAGACTTTTTTCTCTTTCATTAGCCTTTACTTCTACATTTACCTTCAGTCTGCTTCCTTGAAGCTTTTCTACTTCGTATTTAACCTCAGTTTCATCAATTGACATTACTCTTACCTCCCTAATAATAAAATAATACCTCAGATTTAAACTCTGAGGTCTAAAAATTTTAGTATAATTTTCAAATTATCTTTTTTGGAGCGGGAGACGGGATTTGAACCCGCGACCTTCTCCTTGGCAAGGAGACGCTCTACCCCTGAGCTACTCCCGCACCTCAATTTTAATGTTCTCCTTCCTTATTTATGGTGCGAGGGGTGGGATTTGAACCCACATGGGTAATCCCACTAGATCCTAAGTCTAGCGCGTCTGCCATTCCGCCACCCTCGCATAACTGGTGAGCCGTGCAGGAATCGAACCTGCAACCCCCTGATTAAGAGTCAGGTGCTCTACCAGTTGAGCTAACGGCCCAGAAATGGCGCGCCCGGGAGGATTTGAACCCCCGACCCACGGATTAGAAGTCCGTTGCTCTGTCCTACTGAGCTACGGGCGCCTTTTATGGGGTGAACGACGGGACTTGAACCCGCGACCACTGGGGCCACAACCCAGCGCTCTACCATACTGAGCTACGTTCACCATTAACCTCGGTCCAAAATCATCCTGAGCATTTCTAATGGTGCGCCCAGGAGGATTTGAACCCCCGGCTTGCAGATTCGAAGTCTGCCGCTCTATCCAACTGAGCTATGGGCGCTCTTAAATTTTGGAGCGGGAGACGGGATTTGAACCCGCGACCCTCAGCTTGGAAGGCTGATGCTCTACCCCTGAGCTACTCCCGCTTCATTTATCATATGGTCGGGGCAGCTGGATTTGAACCAGCGACCTCCTGGTCCCAAACCAGGCGCGCTAAACCAACTGCGCTATGCCCCGTTTGTTAACTAAATATTATACAAAAAACTCTTTTAAGTCAAGATCTATACATATAAACAGAACTAAAGAGAAATAGAATCAAGCTCTTTATTATTATTTATATCCCATATAATAACTTTATTATCCTCTATCAAAGCTATAGTCTTCTGAGAGATTTTAGAAAGAGATGGACTTCCAGGATTGAGAAGTATCTTATCTTCTTTTTTCTTTAAAACTGGTATATGAATATGACCAAAAACCAACAAATCCACGCCAAATTTATCCATTAAATCCCACAATTCATCTTCAGATTTTTCTTCCCCATGGGTAACAAGAATCTTCCAAGGTGGAAGATATAAAAAAACATATGGCGACATTATAGGATACCTAAGCATCAATTGATCTACATCTGCATCACAGTTCCCCTTTGATATAAAAAAGCTGAGACCTGAATTATTTATAAGTTCTGATAGTTTTTGAGGATTATATCCAGCAGGTAAGGGATTACGAGGACCATGATATAGAACATCTCCTGCATGAATTACCAAATTTGACTCTTCAATTTTTCCTTTTATCATTTCCCAGAAGCTAACATCCCCATGAGTATCACTCATAACTAAGATCTTCAAAAAAATCACCTCCCATACTGAAGCCTTTCCCATAAATGAGATGGAAATCCTAAAAGCTGCATCTTTCTCTGAATAGAAACCACATCGTATTCAACTCGTTTTACTTGTAAAACTTTCTTCTGAGTATCAAATATTCCAAAACTTGCTTTCCAATTTCCATCCCTCGGTTGTCCTACACTTCCTGGGTTTATTAGATACTTATATCCTTCCTCAATTTTTATTTCTCCATCATTTGTAAAACTTACGTAGTAGATATCTCTATCCCTTCCTGAAAAGACAAAAGCTCCTGCTAAATGAGAATGTCCAAAAAAGCATAACTTTTTTTCCATCAATTCAAAATTTGCAAGGACGGAATAATAATTTATTAGATACTCATCAGTAGGCTCTCTTAAACTTCCATGTACTAAGTAATAAGAAGACTCATCAATTCTTAATTTTAATCTTTGCAATTTCTGAAAATTTTCTGGAGTAATATTATTGATAGTCCATTCAATAGCAAATTGGGCAGAAGCATTAAAATCATTATAATCTCTTATTCCTACCACTGCCGCGTCATGATTACCAAGCACTGTAAACTTAAAATGTCTTAAATACTTTATACATTCATTAGGATTAGGACCATAGCCTACAATATCACCAAGGCAATATATTTCATCTACTTCTTTTTCAAGCTCTCTATAAACTTTCTCTAAAGCCTCTAAATTACTATGAATATCTGAAATTATACCTATTTTCATTGCACTAAAGAAAGATCGCGTTCCAAGGGAACAGTTAAATCCATATGCCCTACTAAAGTCTCTACTACAGCACTATCTATCAGGATTTGTACCTTATGAACTTCCGGAAATTCTGTAAGAGTATCTACAATACTATATACAGTCAGCATTTCTCCCATGCTTCCACCAGGATGATTCCTCTTTAATTCTTGAGAAAAGTTTACATAAGCTATGTTATTCTTCACAGAGATTCCTAAAAGCTTAGTTCCTTTCGGGATAGGAAAATTTTCTCCATTTCTTGAAGAAACCTCTATAAGCTTCTCTAATACTTTTTCTAAAATTTTATCCCGAGAAAAAACTTTTTCCCATCTTGGAACTTCTATAATTACCTCTTCGGGAGTAAGAGTTTCAGTTTTAGGATTATAGGTATAGATTCTAAATGAAGCCTTCTCCTTTGAAAAAGCAAAAAACAAAAAAATTATTAAAAGTAAAATTACCACAACTGAAATAATTAATTTTTTTCTCACTTTAAAGCTTCCCTTTTATAAGGTTTTTATCTCCTTACAGAATTTCCTTTTTTTACTACTTCATCAATAAATCTTAAAAACTCTTCATTATTTCTTGTCTCCCTTAATTTCTTCTTAAGCATTTCAATAGCTTCTCCTTCTTCTTGTCCTGCTAATGTTCTTCTCAAAAGCCATATTCTCTTTAATTGATCTTCCGGATATAAAAGTTCTTCTTTCCTAGTACCAGATCGTGTGATGCTTATTGCAGGAAATATTCTTCTATCTGCAATCTTCCTATCTAAAACAAGTTCCATATTTCCTGTACCTTTAAACTCCTCAAAAATCACATCATCCATTCTACTACCTGTTTCAATTAAAGCAGTAGCCAAGATTGTTATACTTCCAGCACCCTCTATATTTCTTGCTGCACCAAAGAACTCCTTTGCATGATGCAGAGCAGTAAGCTCCACACCACCGGATAAAGTTCTTCCGCTTGAAGGAACAGACCAGTTATAAGCTCTTGCCAGTCTTGTAATACTATCAAGAAGAATTACCACATGCTCTCCATATTCCACTAGTCTTTTTGCTCTCTCAAGTACCAATTTTGCTACTTGAATATGTCTATCCGGTGGTTCATCAAAAGTAGAACCAACTACTTCTCCTTGAACAGATCTTCTAAAATCTGTAACCTCTTCTGGTCTTTCATCAATCAACAAAACAAATAGCCGTACTTCTTTATGATTAGCAGAAATACCATTAGCCATTTTCTTTAAAAGAGTAGTCTTACCTGCTTTTGGAGGGGAAACAATCAATCCTCTTTGTCCCTTTCCAATAGGAGCAAGAAGATCTATCAATCTTGTATCTACCTCTTCAGAAGTTGTTTCAAGCTTTAATCTTTCGGTTGGATGGTAAGGAATAAGATCATCAAATTTTGGTCTCTGCCTTGAGTGAAGAGGGTCTCTTCCATTTACAGTATCTATTCTTAAAATAGCATACCATCTTTCATTGTCTTTTGGTGGTCTTACCATACCACCAATAAGATCACCAAATCTTAATCCAAATTTTTTGATCTGAGAAGCAGAAATATAGACATCTTCCTCGCTGGGCTTAAAATTTTTCCTTATAAACCCATATCCTTCTTCTAATATCTCTAAATATCCTTCTCTGTATATACATTCAAAGCCATCAATAACTACTTTATCTTTCTGTTCTTGTTTCTCTTCTTTTTCCTCATTAACCTCCGTTTCCACCTTCTCTTTAGTTAAAACTGAAACAGCCCCTGTTTCTTCATTTTCAGAATCTAAAACAATATCCCCCTCTTCTAATTTTCTAAGAATAGCTTCAATCATTTCTTCCTTTGTCATCCGATAGTAGCCAGAGATTTTTAGCTCTCTTGCTATTTCTGCTAATTCTGCCCTCGTTTTTAGTGTCAAGTTTTCGTAAGACATCCTTTAAACCTCCTTAAGGAAAAAATATTAAGATTAAAAATGTTGGGATAAAAGGTACAAGTTTTCAGAAATTTCATGGTAGTATAAAATAAAAGTTTTGTAAAGTCAATAAAAATATGAAAATCTTAATTAATTTAATTATATAATATTATGGGGGTAAGGTAAAGATGGAAGTATATATTGGTACTTCTGGATGGAGTTATGCATGGAATCCTAAAAAGAATCTAAATTGGTATTTAGAGAATACTCCTTTCAATGCTGTAGAAGTAAATAGTAGTTTTTACAGATTCCCTTCTGAGAACACTATAAAGGGGTGGGGAAAATTTAAAGACCAATTAAGATTTGTGATAAAAGTAAATAGATCTATAACCCACCTTCACAAATTCAATAACTTAGCAAGAGACTCTTGGACAAAATTTTTTTATTCTTTTGAAGCATTAGACTCTTACGTAGATTTTTATCTGTTTCAAATCCTACCAAGTATGTCCATAGAATACTTAGAAAATATTATAGCTTTCGCTAATTTTACCAGATTAGGAACAAGATTTGCCTTAGAACCAAGAAGAGTGGATTGGTTTAATGAAGAAATCTATAAAAAACTTCGAGAGACATCCATTACTCTTGTCTCAGTAAGTGCCCCTAATTTACCTGAGAATATAATTCTCACTACACCTTATGCTTATATAAGATTTCACGGAAAAACAGAATGGTACGCTTATAATTATTCAAAAGAAGAGCTTTATAATTTTGCTCAAAAAATAAAAAATCTATCAGTGCAGAAGGTTTTTATTTTCTTTAATAATGATGCAATGCTTTCCAATGGGATAACAATGTATAATATTCTAAAACATTAAACCTTATACGTTTATTACCGACTCTAATAATTTTTTATATTCTTTAGGAAATCTTGCCTTTACTTCCACAAATTGATCGGTATATCTCTCTTCTTCTACAAAAATCTTGCTCTTTATTTTTTGGAAGTTTCCCCATTTTTCATAAGGAATTTTTAAGTTATATACTCTTAAGCCTTTAAATATTTCCTTCACAATAATTTTTTTCAATTTATCTAATCCTATGTTTTGTAAGGCTGATACAAATACTGAAGGATGATAATCTAATTCTTCCTTTAAATAGTTCAATTCTTCTTTATTTAATAGATCTATTTTATTATATACTCTAATTATTGTCTTATCTTCAATTCCTATATCTTCTAAAATATCTTCTACAATCCCTACGTGTTTGCGGAAATCTTTATTAGAAACATCTATTACATGTAAAATAATATCCACATAATAAATCTCTTCAAGGGTAGCTCTAAAAGCTGTAAGAAGCTCCTCTGGAAGGTTTTGTATAAAACCCACCGTATCTGAGAGAAGAAATTCCCAATCATTTCCTAATTTTACTCTTCTTACAGTAGGATCTAATGTGGCAAATAGTAGATCCTCTGTCTTTACATTAGCCTTTGTAAGAAGATTAAAAAGAGTAGATTTTCCAGCATTGGTATAGCCTACTAAAGCAACCTGTGGTAGATCCAATCTCCTTTTTCTTTGAACCTCTCTCTCTTTCCGAAGTTCTTCTAACTGCATTTTTAATGTATGAATCCTTCTCTTAATCTTTCTTCTATCCATCTCTAATTTTGTCTCTCCAGGACCTCTTGTACCAATCCCTCCTCCAAGACGTGAAAGTAATTCTCCTTTTCCTGTAAGACGAGGAAGAAGATATTCTAATTGTGCAAGTTCTACCTGAATTTTCCCCTCTTTAGTTCTTGCATGTTGTGCAAAGATGTCCAATATTAATACTGTTCTATCTATAATCTTAGCTGGGATTTCATTTTCTATATTTCTAAGTTGAACAGGATAAAGATTATCTTTGAATATTACTATATCACATTGATCCTTAACTACCAAGTCTCTTAGTTCATTAAGTTTCCCAGCTTTCAGAAAAGAAGCAGGATCAACATCTCCTCCAAAAAGAAGTACATCTTTTACTTTTAAACCTGCAGTTTTACAAAGAAGTTTAAGCTCTTCTATTTCATCCAGATCACTTACTTTAGCAACAATGATGGCTTCTTCGATTTCCAGTCCTCCCTTTCTAAAAATTCTTTTATTCTCCTGAGAGCTTCTTTAAGCCTATCTTCTTCAATTGTAGTAGATATTCTTATATATCCCTCTCCATAATCTCCGTATCCAATTCCTGGAACTACTAATACACCTGTTTCTTCTAAAAGAAAGGCTGAAAAATCCGTAGAAGTAAAGCCCTCTGGTACAGGAACCCATACATAGAAGGTTCCTTTAGGAGGAAGTATATCTACTCCTAAAGATTTAAATGCATCAAGAACCATATCTCTTCTTCTCTGGTATATTTTCACACTTTCTTTTGGAAAATCTCTTAAGTTAGTTAACGCTTCAATTCCTGCGTATTGAATCGCTTGAAAAACTCCAGAATCCACATTAGTCTTTATAGTAGATAAGATAGAAATCAAATCTGCATTTCCAACTGCATAACCAATTCTCCATCCTGTCATATTAAAAGTCTTTGAGAGAGAACCAAATTCAACAGCTATATCCTTGGCTCCTTTCACCTCTAAAATGCTCGGAGCTACAAATCCATCAAAGGTAATCTCAGAATAAGCATTATCATAAAGAAGTACTAAATTATTTTCCTTTGCAAAAGCTACTGCTTCTTCAAGCCCTTTTTTATCTATAATTGCTCCTGTAGGGTTACTGGGATAGTTTAAAAACATCACTTTTGACTTTTTAACTATATTAGTTGGAATATCCTCCCATTTAGGGAGAAATTTGTTTTCTTTTGTAAGAGGAATAGAATACGGTGTTCCTTCGGCAAAAATGGTAGCTATCTTATAAACAGGATACCCTGGATCAGGATAAAGAACTCCGTCTCCTTTATCTATTAACCCCCAAATTATATGGACCAGCCCTTCTTTAGAACCTATAAGAGAAAGAACTTCACTTTTAGGATCAAGCTCTACATTAAATCTGTATTTATACCAATCCGAAACAGCTTTCCTATACTCATATAAACCTTCGTAGGAAGGGTAGCGATGATTTGCAGGATTTAAAGCTTCTTCACACAATTTTTGAACCACAGACATAGGAGTTGGCTGATCAGGGTCACCAATTCCAAGACTTATTATATCTATTCCTCTTTTTATAGCATCTTCCTTCAGTTGATCAATTCTTGCAAAAAGATAAGGTGGCAATTTCTCAATTCTTTTAGCTTTTTTAATCATTTGACTAATATCCACCGCCTTTCTCTAAATTATATCCTTGTAATTCCCAATCTTTGATTATGGTATTATAAACTATTTGAGCAAGTTGTGAAAGAGAATAAACAGAGACATCAAACCAGTGAACATCTTTTTCCTTTTTAAACCATGTATACTGCCTTTTTACAAGAAGCTTTGTTCTCTTTTTTATTAAATAAATACTTTCTTCTAAGCCAATTTCTCCTTTTAAATACATTAAAATCTCTTTATATCCTATTCCCTGCATAGAAGGTTTTTTCTCATCAATACCTTTTTCATATAATCTTCTTACCTCTTTCACTAATCCCGCCTCTATCATCTTATCCACTCTCTCATCAAGAATCTTATAATGTAAATCCTTAGGCATATAAAGACCTATCTTAGATAAATAATACTTTTCCTCCTTTTCACTACCGGCTAATTCACTTAAAGGCTTTCCAGTTTTTAGATAAACCTCTAATGCTCTTATAACCCTTTTGTAGTCGTGAGGATGAATCTTTAATGCGGAGATAGGATCAATTTTTTTCAATTCTTCATAAAATTTTTCTTCCCCCTCTGTTTCTAATTTTTCTCTTAATCTCTCTCTCAATGCATAATCTGGAGGGACATACGGTATTGAGAATATTCCTAAGAGTACTTTATAGTATAAAGGTGTACCTCCTACTAAGAGAGGAATTTTCTCCCTTTGATAAATATCTTGTATAGATTCCTCTGCTCTTTTCTTAAATTCTGCAACAGTAAATGGATAATCTGGAGGAACTATATCTATAAGATGATGGGGTACTTTTTCCCTTTCCTCTTTTGATGGTTTTGCAGTACCAATATCCATCTCCCGATAGATCTGCATAGAATCTACAGAAACTATTTCTATAGGTAAAATTTTTGCAAGCTCTAAGGATAAAGTAGTTTTACCTGTTGCTGTAGGACCAAGAATTATTGCAGTAGGTATTTTCATCTTCTATGAAAGTATCTTTCTAATTCTTCTTTTTTTATCTCCCATATAAAAGGACGACCATGAGGACAAGTAAGAGGTATTTTATTTTCAAAAATCATCTTTACTAAGGCTTCTATCTCCTCCCTTACAAGGATATCCCCACTTCTTATGGCACTATGGCAAGAAAGACTTTTTATTATATTATTTTCAAGTATCTCTAAATCTTTCTCTTCCAAATCTGTTAGTATCTCTTTAAACAGATTTTCAATACTTTGAGTATCAAAATTCAAAAATTCATAAGGGATTGTATTTAACCTAATATGCATAGGACCAAAATCTTCCCAAGAAAAAGCAAATCTTTCTAAAATTTCTTTTTTCTCCTCCAAAATTCTTCTCTCTTCTTTAGAAACTTCTATAATTAAAGGAAATATCACTTCTACATTTTGAAGTTTCCCAAGATTTATTTTCTCTTTGATCTCTTCATATCTAATTCTTTCATGAGCTGCATGCTGATCAATTATAAACAATCTATCTTTCATTTCCACAATAATATAGTTATCAAAAACTTGACCTATAATTTTTACCCCTAATGGAGAGGCTACATATTCTTCCATTGGTTCGGAAAAGGAAACTCTATCGCTAAATAATGGGAGTGATTTAAAATTTTCAGCATTAATCTTGGTATCTGCCTTATTTTCTCCTTCTATCTCTTTTCCTATTCCAATATCAAAAACATCTAAGGAAGATTTATCATATTCTTCTAAAGATTTCCTAATAGAATTTTCTACAAAGTTTAATATCTCCTTATCTTTCTCAAATTTAACTTCTCTTTTGGTAGGATGTACATTTACATCTATCTCTTCATAAGGCACCTCTATAAACAAAATTACGAAAGGATAGTAATTTTCTAAAATTCTTCCTTTATATCCTTCCCTTACGGCCTGTAAAAGAATAGAATTTCTGATCCATCTCCTATTTAAAAAGAAGTAATCTTGAGATCTAAAAGATATAAGTTTCCCAGGAACACTCAACATTCCCTCAATACGGTAATTTCCTTCACTATTTTCAAATTTTATAAGAGATTTTAGTGTGGAAGTACCAAAAAGCTCTATTATCACATCTTCTATATTAGAATTCCCTGGTGTAATAAACTTACTATTACCATCTTGTATAAGTTGAAAAGAAATTTCAGGATAAGCTAAGGAGATCTTTCTGACAAAGTCTATTATAAGATTTGTCTCTGTAGATCTACTTTTTAAAAATTTTTTTCTGGCAGGAACATTGTAAAATAGATTCTCTACTCTTACAGTAGTACCTTGCATTCCTTCCCAAGGTAAAACCTCTTTTATATCTCCTGCTTCAACATGAATTTCAACACCATTATTATCTTTAGTTTTAGTTTTTATGGTCATTTTGGAAATATTTGCTATACTTGCTAATGCTTCTCCTCTAAAGCCTAATGTTTTTATATGAAATAAGTCCTCAGAATTCTTTATTTTACTAGTAGCAAAGCGATGTAGGGCAAGAAGAGCATCTTCTTCGGTCATTCCTTCGCCATCATCAGTAACAGAGATTAAATCCTCTCCAGCATTAACAATTTCAATGGTAATTCTTTTTGCCCCTGCATCTATAGAATTTTCCACTAATTCCTTCACCGCCGAGACAGGTCTTTCTACAACCTCTCCTGCTGCAATTTTATTTCTTATCTCTTCTGGAAGAAGAATTATTTTACCCATAAACTTATTTAATCAATTCCTTCCATTCATGAATTTTAAGAAGAGCTTGAATTGGAGTAAGTTCATTAGTATTTAAAGAGAGAATTTCATTTCTCAACTTTTCTAATTTAGAATCGTTAATTTCAGTAAAAAGAGGGAGCTGTTTAACTTCCCTTTTTTGAATTTCTCTTCCTTTTTCTAAATCAAAGAGAATCTTCTCAGCTTTTTCTATAATCTCATTAGGAAGATCTGCAAGTTGTGCCACATAAATACCATAACTTTTATCAGCAGGTTTTTCTACGATCTTATGGAGAAAGATGATATCCTTTCCTTTTTCTTGAACAGCTACGCTTAAATTCTTAAGATGTCTTAATTCTTTCTCCAGTTCTGTAAGTTCATGATAATGAGTGGCAAATAAAGTTTTTGCTTTAATCTTATTATGTATATATTCTACAATTGCCCAAGCAATACTAATACCATCATAAGTACTAGTACCTCTTCCAACCTCATCTAATATGATAAGACTCCTGTCAGTAGCATGAGATAAAATATTACCTACTTCTTTCATCTCTACTAAAAATGTGCTCTCTCCAGAAGAGATATCATCCCACGCTCCAATCCTCGTAAAGATTCTATCTACAACTCCAATTTTTGCTTCTTTTGCTGGAATAAACGATCCCATCTGAGCTAAGATAATAATAAGAGCAGTTTGTCTTATATAGGTAGATTTTCCTGCCATATTTGGACCTGTGATGAGATCTATAAATTTCTCTTTATTAAGATACACATCATTAGGCACAAAAGCTCCAGGAGGAAGCATCCTTTCTATCACAGGGTGCCTTCCTTCCCTTATAATTACATCATAATCATTTGTAACCTGAGGACAAATGTAATTATATTCCCGAGCAGTCTTTGCTAATGATATATACATATCTATCTCCGCTATAATCTGTGCAAAAGAAGAAATTTCTCTTGAATTTTTCACTACATCCTCTCTTAATTCCTGAAATAATCTCTCCTCAAGATTTTTAATGTTTTCTTCTGCATGCAAGATTTTATTTTCCCATTCTTTTAATTCAGGAGTAATAAATCTCTCAGCATTTACAAGAGTTTGCTTTCTTATATATTCAGATGGGACAAGATTTAAATTTGCCTTAGTTACCTCAATATAATATCCAAAGACTTGATTGTATCCTATTTTTAAAGACTTAATACCAGTTCTTTCTCTCTCTCTATTTTCAAGATCAGCAAGCCACTTTCTACTATCTCTTAACATCCCACGAAGATCATCAAGATCCTGATTATAGCCGTCTTTTATAAATCCTCCCTCTTTAAGATGAGCAGGGGGACTCTCTACTAAGGCTTTATTTAGTCTCTCATAAAGAGGCTCAAGATCTGGTAGATTGTTTTTTAGTTCAGTCAATTTTTCACTCTCTACATTTTCTAATATCTTCTTTATTGTTGGAAGAAAATATAAAGCTTGTCTTAGATAAATAAGTTCCTTAGGTGTTGCAATATTATAATTAATTCTTGAATTTATTCTTTCTAAATCAGGTATCTCCTTCAAAGTTTCTTCCATTTCTTTTCTAAAAGCTTCCTTTTCAAGGAATTCTTTAACTGCCTCCTGTCTTTTTCTTATATAATTAACATTCAAAAGAGGCTGTAACAAAGACTTTTTAAGAAGCCTCGTTCCCATAGATGTCAATGTTTTATCAAGAACCCAGATGAGACTTCCTCTTCTCTGCCCTTCTCTTACTGTTTCAAATAGTTCTAAATGTTTTATTGCTGTACTATCAAGAATAAGAAATTGCTGAGGTTTATAGAACTCAAGCTTTTTAATATGTGTTGGTATGGTAAACATAACCTCTTTTATATAGTTTAAAATGCCATAAGCAGCCTTAAGACCCAAAGAATAGCGATCTTTATCCTCCGCAAATTCTAAAGAATAATCTACAGTATTAAAATAATCTTCAGAGACAAAAGTTACTTTAGGATCAAGTTCCCTCTTCAGATCTGAAAGTATATTCCCAAAATAATCTCTAAAAGAAATAGATAGTATTATTTCCTTAGGCTTAATTCTTATTAACTCTGAGTATATAATTTCTTTAGCATCAGATCCGCTCCATTCTGTAGCCAAAAACTCACCTGTAGAAACATCTATGGCAGACATTCCTATACTTTCTCTATTCAAAGCAAAAAGGGAGGTTAAAAAATTATTATTCTTATCCTCAAGAAGTGTATCTTCTAATAGAGTGCCAGGAGTAATTACACGAACCACTTCTCTTTTTACAAGCCCTTTTGCTAAAGCAGGATCTTCCATTTGCTCACATATGGCTACCTTATAATTTTTCTGAACCAACTTTGAAAGGTAACTATCTAAAGCATGATAAGGTACTCCAGCCATGGGAATCCTTTTTCCCTTTCCTACCTCCTTAGAAGTAAGAACAATATCAAGTTCTTGAGAGATTATTTTAGCATCCTCTTCAAATGCCTCATAAAAATCCCCAAGCCTGAAAAGAAGAATAGTATCAGAAAACTTATCTTTTATACTCTTATACTGTTTATATAGAGGAGTCATGTTTTCCATAATTTACTCTACCTCTTTAACAATCTCCCCTTTCAAAGACCACAGCCTTGCTTCTATTATTCTTATAACATAAAACTTTCCAATCATCTCTTTGCTACCTCTAAAAAAAACGAGTCTGAAATTTTTCGTTCTTCCAGTAAGCTCTTCTGAATCCTTAGGATTAGTTCCCTCCGCAAGTATTACTTCTTCCTTCCCAACCATTGACAAATTCTTTTCATATATAATTTTCCTTTGAAGATTCTCAAGCTCTTCAAACCATTCCTTTTTTTTAGAGAGAGGCACCATATCTTCAAAGTTAGATGCAACAGTACCTGGTCTTGGCGAATAAATAGCTAAATTTACTGTATCAAATTGTAGTTCTTTCAAGGCTTTTCTTGTTGCCTGGAAATCCTCTTCTTCTTCTCCTGGAAATCCCACTATTATATCTGTAGAGAATGAAGAATCTTGGACTCTATCTCTAATCTTTTCAATAAGATTTTTATAGTCCTGATAGGTATAGCCCCTTCCCATCTTCTTTAGAATTCTGTCAGATCCTGCTTGAAGAGGTAAATGCCAATGAGGACAGACCTTTGGAAGTCTTGCTACAGTTTCTATTAATTTATCAGTAACATCTCTCGGGTGTGAGGTAAGAAATCTTATTCTTTTTATACCTGGAATTTCATGAATTTCAGAAAGAAGATCAGCAAGATCAGTATTTCCAAGATCCTTACCATAAGAATCCACATTTTGTCCTAAAAGAGTAACTTCTACTACTCCTTGATTAGCAAGATCTCTAATTTCATTTACTATATCTTCTTTCTTCCTACTTTTTTCTCTTCCTCTTAGATATGGAACAATGCAATAAGTACAGAAATTATTACATCCATAAATTATAGGCACCCACGCTTGAAATTTACTTTCTCTTTTTATAATCTTCCAATCTATATCTTCTGGATAAGGGTCTTCCTCAACTAAAACTGCCTTTTCTCCATTTTCCAATTTCCTAATAATCTCTGGAAGTTTTACAAACTTATAACTACCAAGCACAAAGTCAATATAAGGAAATTTTTCTATAATTTCTTCGTTCATTCTTTGAGCCATACATCCTGAAATTCCGATAAGTATGTCTGGTCTCTTTCTTTTCAATTTATTAAGTTCCCCCAATTTTCCAAATACCTTCTCCTCTGCCCTTTTTCTAACAGAGCAAGTATTTAAAAGAATAATATCTGCCTCTTCCATTTTTTCTGATTGAGTATACCCAAGACTCTCCAAAATACCTGCCATCTTTTCAGAATCTGATTTATTCATCTGGCAACCGTATGTTAGAATGTGATATTTAGGCATCTATCTCTTCTCCTTTTGGAAAGGTTACCTTTATCCTCAAGCCGCAAGGAAATGCTTCCATATCAATTTTACCTTTGATCTCTTCTACAAGCATTTGTACCAATTGGAAACCTAAGCTTCCTTTGGAAGGAGAAATTTCAGAGATTTGTACTTCATGCGCTCCTTTATTTGTTACTTCTAATATTATATCTTTTTCTTGCAAAGTAAGCGATAGAACTATTTCTACAGGGGATTCATCCACTACTCCATGTTTAACTGCATTTTGTAAAAGTTCATTCACAATTAAACTTACAGAGGTTGCTTTTTGAGATGACAAAAAAATATTTTTCTTTGACTTATGAAATTTAAAAATACACGGCAGATCTTCATAAGTTTGTTTAAATGCATTTAACAGTCTTTCTGCTACTTCTACAATATCTACTCTATCTTCCTCAAATCTGGAAAGAGACTCATGTACTAGAGCAATACTATTTACTCTATTAATACTTTCCTGAAGAGCAAGTTTTGCACTTTCAGAATCAAGCCTCCGCATTTGGATTCTTAATAAACTTGCTATAGTTTGAAGATTATTCTTTACTCTGTGATGAATCTCCTTTATAAGTACCGATTTAAATTTAAGCTCTCTCTCTTTTTGCTTTAACTCTGTAGTCTCTCTTATAAGATAAAACATTCGCCATATACTATTATTACCCTTACTAACAGGTAAAATCCTCTTTACAAAACTTCTTGTTTCATCTTCAAACTCCTCATAAACTTCTTCTCCCCATGCTTTTATAAATTCCATATCCTTTCTCATTTCTATAAATTTATAAAAGAATGGATCTTTTACTTTCTTACCCCATATATTCCCTACTTCTCCCAATGTTCTAAATAACTTCATTGCTGCCATATTAGCAAAAAGTACTATTCCATCTTCATCCAAAATTAATATACTTTCTCCTTCAGAAACACTATCAATAAAACCTTCCCAGTTCAATTTTCCTTTTATTAAAAGCTTCAGAAGCCATTGAGATGTTTCCTTATAGCCTCTTGCATTATATGGAAATTCTGTATGAACTAAAAGATTTTTTAGAACTTTCAGTACCCCTATAACCCTTCCATCCTTTTTAAGAGGTAAAACTTCTTCCTCTGCAGGAAATCCTCCTATCACAAGGCCTGATTTTCTATTCTGCACTCTGCCAGTATTTATTGCTTGTAATAATTCAGGCTCATCATCAAAAAATACAAGTTTTCCTATTTCCTGCCTTATGGATAAAGGAGGAACCGTTTTAGGATGAGCTTCGGCCACAAGAACAGCCGAAGACAGATCTGTGATTGGTTGGTAGAGATAAAGATCTGCCCCTATCAAGTCTGCAATAAGTGGTAAATAAGGGACATAATTCTTAAACTCTTCTAAAAGATAAACCGTCTCTTTTTTAGTTTTCAGCATTATTTTCTGAGTTCTTCTAATTTTTGGAGAGTTTCGGATATTTTCTCCTTCTTTCTCAAAACTATTAATATGGTATCATCTCCTGCTACACTTCCCACAAAATCTTCCCATTCATTCATAATATTATCCAACATAAATGCTACTGCTTGAGCGTTTCCTGGTAACGTCTTTATAAGTATAAAATTTTCAGCAAAATCAATTTTTACCACTACTCTATTTAATAGATCTTTTAAAGAAGGAAAGTTAAAGGAATTCTCAGGAATTACATACCTTTTACCTAACTCAGAAGTTTGACGGATAGCTCCTAATTCTTTCAGGTACCGAGAAAGAGTGGCCTGAACAATGTCAATTCCTTCTTCTTTGAGAGCATCCATTAATTCCTTTTGGGTACTTATAAATCTTTTTTTTAAAATTTCCCTAATTTTCTCTAATTTTTCTCTTTTGTTCAAATCTCCTGATGACCCCTTCTCCTACACTCCTCACATACACCATATATAATCAACTGATAACTTACATTACTAAAAGAAGTTTTATCTTCAATCTTTTCCTTCAGTTTTTCATAATCTATTAATGGTTCTTCCAAATCTTCTACCTTTCCACATGTTTTACAAATTAAATGATGATGAGGTTCTACTTTTGCATCATATCTTGCCACTGCATTATCATCATAAAACCTTATTGCTTTGCCTTCTCTTACTAAGAGCTCAAGAGTTCTATATACTGTACCAAGACTTATTTTTATAGATTTCTCCTCTGCTTTCCGAAAAACAGAAAGAGCATCAGGATGATCTTTACTTTCCATTAAGATATCCATTACTAATTTTCTCTGTCTTGTCTCTCTTTGCATACTGCTTATCTCCCTTCTGTAAATAAGTTTAATTTAAAGTTATTATTTTGTCAAAAACGCATCTAAAACTTTTAGCTTCTCTTTTATGATATAATACTCTAATTAAAAAAGGCGATAAAAAATGGAAAGGTATTTTTTAAAAGCAAAAAATATATATTCATTTGATGATAGCTTTCACGAGTATTCTTGGGCATTAATTGAAAAT
Organism: Dictyoglomota bacterium; assembly: GCA_029776735.1. Next base: position 31,009 of record JAKOUL010000127.1, on the reverse strand, counting down.
GGAAGAATCAAAGATTTAGGTATAGAGAGTCTTCCCAAAGAAACAGAGATACCTATTTATGACTTTTCTGAATTCATTGCCATTCCAGGTTTCATTGATACACATGTACATCTTTCTTCCACTGCTATTAATGAAATATCTTTAGATTTGAGTAATTTCTCTTCAATAAAAGATATCATTAAAGCTTTAGAGGCTACCAGAGATTCACTTCCAGAAGGAGAATGGATTCTTGCAAAGGAATTTGATCCCGATAACATAGATGAAAAAAGAAACATTACAAAAGAAGAACTTGATCAACACTTTTCAAAACACCCTGTTCTAATTATAAGAAAGGATGCCCACTCAAGTATTATAAACTCCCTCGGCGAAAGTCTTTTAGAATTTCCAGAAAAAAGTGATGAGGAGATATTAAAAGGAAAAATCCATCAGATAGCAGTAGGAAAAGTCTATCAAAAGATTGATCCTTCTCTTCTTGTAAGGGGAATACTTAAAACCTTAAGAAAGGCAGCTGAAAATGGGGTAAGTACTATTCACGCTTTAGAAGGTGGATACACCTCTCCACCAGGTACACCTCAATTAATAATGGGTCTGCAGCAATACTTTCCTATAGATGTAATACTATACTATCAGACTACATCTATCAACAAAGTAAAATCCTTGAATTTACATACTATAGGTGGGTGCTTACTAGTAGATGGTTCTATTAGTAGTCTTACTGCTGCTCTATTTGAACCTTATGATATTGATAAGAATAGTCTTGGAATTCTTTATTGGGATTTAGATCCTCTTGTTAATTTCATAAAAACTGCTCATAACGAAGGGCTACAAATTGCCTTTCATGCTGTAGGAGATAGAGGCATAGACCTACTTCTTCGTGCCTATAAAAAAGTAATAAAAGAATTTCCTAAAGAGGATCATAGGCATAGAATAGAACATTTTGAATTACCTAAAAAAGAGCACATAAAGCTTGTAAAGGACTTAGGACTTACTTTATCTATGCAGCCAGCCTTTTTATACTTTTGGGGTGGTACAGGAAATATGTATGAGACCTATTTGGGAGAGGATAGGGCTCAGAACATAATTCCTCTTAAAAGCATTTTTAGTGAAAAGATCGTTGCTGGAGGAGGATCCGATAGCTCAGTAACTCCTATAGATCCTATATTAGGAGTTCACTCAGCAGTAAATCATCCTAACCCTCAAGAAAAAATTTCTATTAAGGAAGCTATAAAGATGTTTACATTTAACAGTGCCTATATAGGATTTTTGGATAAGGAAAAGGGAAGTATAGAGAAAGGAAAAATTGCAGATATTGTTTTCTTAAACGAGGATCCTTTTAAAATAGATCCTCAAAAAATTAAAGCATCTTTGGAAGTAAAAGTTAATATCTCTAAAGGTAGAATCGTATATAAAGATGTAAAACTTAAGACTTAGTCTCTGTATATAGAGAAAGCCTTTTTAAAATTTCTTTCCCTACCACCAAACCAGAAATTGATGCTTGCATAAGTCCTCTTGTAACTCCTACCCCATCCCCAATAGCGAATAGATTTTTTATCTCTGTTTCTAAGGAGGAGGATAACTTAACTCTGGCAGAATAAAATTTTACTTCTACTCCATAAAGCAATGTATGACGTGAGTAAACTCCAGGAGTTACTTTATCTAATGCCTGAATCATCTCTATAATATCCACAAGATATCTATAGGGGAGAACTAAACTTAGATCTCCAGGAACAGCATCCTTTAGAGTTGGAATTACCATACTTTTTTGAAGTCTCTCCCATGTAGATCTTCTACCAGCAAGAAGATCACCTAATCTTTGCAAAATAACCCCATTACTCAGAAGATTTGCAAGACTTCCTATAGCTCTACCATAAGCTATAGGATCTTTAAAAGGTTCTGTAAAGTTTTTTGATACAAGTATTGCAAAATTTGTATTTTCAGTTTTCTTTTCTGCAAAACTATGCCCATTAACTGAAATTATACCTTCATCCTGTTCCATAACTACTTCCCCATAAGGATTCATACAAAAAGTTCTGACTTTATCATCAAAGGTTTTTGTATAATAGATAAACTTAGCTTCGTAGAGCTCATCAGTAATTTCTTTCATTACAGCTGCAGGTATTTCAACTCTAACTCCTATATCTACAGGATTTATAATCCACGAAAGTCCTATTCTTTTCCCCTCACCTGAAAACCATTTTGCTCCTTCCCTTCCTGGAGCTACAATTACAAAATCAGCCGTAAAAATTTTCCCATCTTCAAGCTCTACACCCTTTACTTTATTATCCTCTACTATTAATCTCTCTACTTGCTTGTTTAAAATAATATCTATTTTATCCTTAAGATAATCATACATGTTTAATAAAATAGGAGCACAATTTTCAGTACCTAAATGCCTTACAGCAAAATACATTAGTCTTAAATCTGCAGATATAGCTTTTCTTTGAAAGTAGGCAAATTTGTCAGGATCAGGTTTTACAATAGGTTGATCCGCACCAAATTCGGTATAGATATTATTTACCTCATCCATCAGTTGAATAATTCTTTGTTCTTCAATGTAATCTTTTAGCCATCCTCCTACTTCTGTAGAAAATGTTAATTTTCCATCACTAAAAGCTCCTGCCCCTCCCCATCCTGAAACAATATTGCACTTTGGACAACGAGCACAGCCTTGGTGATTTACAAGAGCAGGACATACCCTTCTGCTTGTAATATCCCCTTTTTCTACAAGCAAAATTCTGAGAGGTTTTTTACCTCTTATTAATGATATAGCTGAAAATATCCCTGAAGGACCACCGCCTACAATAATAACATCATACTTCATGATGGATATAAATTTTCCTGTGATAGTTTTGGTAAATACTCTAAACCCTTTACCAATTTTACTCTTCCACCCTTAACCAACTTAACTAACTCCGGTATAATTCTACCTCTTTCTTCTTCAATTTCTAAGAGGATTTCCTCCATATCTATCTTACCGTCCATAATCTTAAGCATTTTTTGAACTGCAGAATCATTAGAAGAAACATTTCCAACTTTTGCAGGGATAACAGTCTTTAAGTTTACAAGATTTCTAAAAGTTAATCTTCCAACAGAAATGTTCTCCAGTATAACATCAATAGCAAAAATAGTTCCAAGCCCACTAAGCCTTGCTATAGTAGCTAAATCTCTTCTTCCATCTATATTTGATAAAATAAATTTCTGTTTTTCCTCTAATGTCATATTTTCAAGACCTTTTCTAAGAAGAAGTACTTGTACAGAAGAAGGAACTTCAAAAGAAGAATCAGGAAAATATGGAACTACAGTGAGGGATTGTATTTTCTTCTGTTTTTCCTGCCATTCATCCATAATCCTTGCAGCTTCAAGAATTAGTGCTTCTGAAGACATAGAAATAAGTATGGAGATACTTGAAACATCCTCTTGAATAAATTCAAAATTACCATCCTCCCAAGTAAAAAGTTCTAAAAAAGCTAACATTCCGCTCAATTTTCCAGTCTCAGCATTTATTACTTTTCCATCTTGAAGATAAAGAATCCCTTTTTTAAAAGGTTTTTGAATAACAAGCTTTCCTGTAGAAATCTTCCCTGAAAGGGTCTGAAGAATTGATACCAAATCAAACTCTTTTAAATTTCCTGAAAGTGGCATAAGCCATTCTCCTCTATATTAAATGGTGCGCCCGAGAGGATTTGAACCTCTAACCTACGGATTCGTAGTCCGCCGCTCTATCCAGTTGAGCTACGGGCGCACTCTTTAAGAGATTATAAGATAAAACTTTTAATTAAGTCAAGAAATTACAGAAGTAATCTAAAACTCAAGAAATAGAGTCTATAAATCTTTTAACAAATTGCTTATTTTTTCTATAATCTCTTTCTCTATCAATCATTCTTTCAATTTTTCTAACTTGTTTCTCTATCTAACTAATAATAATTCATATATATTTTTTGCCGCAATCTTACCTGCACCCATAGCACTTATAACAGTAGCAGAGCCACTGACTATATCTCCCCCAGCAAATACCCTATCTTTAGAGGTCTTTCCTGTGCTTTCATCTATTATTATAGTTCCATTTTTATTTATAAAGAGATCAGGCGTAGCTCTACTTATCAGAGGGTTAGGTACTGTACCTACAGCAACTATCACCATATCTAAGGGAAATATAAAATTAGAGCCTGGAATGGTTATAGGTCTTTGCCTACCACTTTCATCAGGCTCACCTAAGGTCATTCTTTGAAGTTCTATTCCTGTAACATGGCCCTTTTCATCACCGATAAATCTTACAGGTGAGACTAAAAATTTAAATTTAATACCTTCTTCTTTAGCATGAACCACCTCTTCATACCTTGCTGGCATTTCTTTCTCAGTTCTTCTATATAAAACATTTACCTCTTTAGCGCCAAGTCTAAGAGCTGTCCTTGCAGCATCCATAGCTACATTTCCTCCACCAATAACACCTATAACTTTACCTATTTTTATAGGAGTATCATATTCTGGGAATTTATAAGCTTTCATTAAGTTTACTCTCGTAAGAAACTCATTAGCAGAGTAAATTCCTATAAGATTTTCACCTGGAATATCAAGAAACTGTGGAGCACCTGCTCCTGCACCTATAAATATTGCATCATATTCTTTTAATAACTCATCAATCGTTACTGTTTTTCCTATTATTACATCTGTATAGATTTTTACCCCAAGTTTTCTTATATACTCAACCTCTGCTCTTACTATCCTCTTAGGAAGCCTAAACTCAGGTATCCCATAAATTAAAACTCCTCCTGGCTCATGAAATGCTTCAAGAATTGATACTTCTAAACCAAGTTTTGCAAGATCTCCTGCAACCGTAAGTCCTGCAGGACCAGATCCTACTACTGCAACTTTCTTATTAACTTTAGTCTTAATTTCTGGAATTTCTATTCCTTTATTTAACTCATAATCAGCCACAAATCTCTCAAGTCTCCCAATAGCTACGGGTTCTCCAACTTTTTTTAACGTACATACTGCTTCACACTGAGTTTCTTGAGGACAAACCCTACCAGTAGTTGCAGGTAAGTTATTAGTCTCCTTAATCTTTTTAATCGCCCCATTATAATTTCTCTCTCTTATAAGCTTAATAAATCCAGGAATATCAATGTTAACAGGACATCCCTTTATACATGGAGCATCTTTACACTGAAGACATCTTTGGGCTTCCTGTAATGCTAAATCTTCTGTATACCCCAAAGCTACCTCTTCAAAATTCTTAATTCTCACCTCTACTGACTGTTCAGGGCTTGAAGTTTTCAATTTAGAAACTACCAATTTCTTCACCCTCTCTTTCTTCAAATAATTTCAACGCTAAGGTCTCTTCTTCTTTATAAGTTCTAAGTCTTAGAAGTAGTTCATCAAAATCCACTAAATGTCCGTCAAATTCTGGCCCATCTATACATGTAAACTTATTTTTTCCACCTACAGTTACCCTGCATCCCCCACACATTCCTGTACCATCTACCATGATAGGATTAAGACTAACAATAGTAGAAATATGGAAAGGACGTGTAACATCAGAAACCACTTTCATCATTATAGTAGGACCTACAGCCCAAATTCTATCAATTTCCTTATCACTATCCAAAATCTCTTTTAAAACATCTGAAACAAACCCCTTTCTTCCTAAGGATCCATCATCAGTGGTAATATATATTTCGTCACTTATTTTTTCTATCTCATCTTTAAAAATTACATAATCTCTACTTCTTCCACCAATAATACTTATCACATAATTTCCAGTTTCCTTTAAAGCCTTAAGAATAGGATATAAAGCAGCAATACCTACTCCTCCTCCAACCCCAATAACAGTACCAAAGTTATCTATCTCAGTAGGATTCCCCAATGGTCCTACCAGATCTAAAATTTTATCATTTTCTTCTAATCTCCCAAGAAGTTTTGTCGTTTTTCCTACTTCTTGAAAAACTATTGTTATAGTTCCTTTTTCTTTATCCTTATCTGCAATTGTAAGAGGAATTCTCTCTCCATTTTCTGTAACTCTTAAAATTACAAACTGCCCAGGAAGAGATTTTTTCGCTATAATAGGAGCAGAAACTTTTATAAGCTTTACTCCTGGTGCTAAAATTTTCTTTTCCAGAACATCAAACATAAGGTTTCCTACCTCCTTTTTGTAAAAAGTATATCACTTGTCTATTCAAAGTAAAATATCTATGCACTTGGGGAAGAGGATTCTAAATCCATTAAAGGAATATTTTCAAAAAAGATTATATTAACAAAAATATCCGGATTGACAGTAATCCGAAAAATTCTCGGAAGATTTGTATAAGTAAAAAGTAAAATAAAAGAATAACTTTCTTCCGGCTTTAGTAATTTAGATAATGGCAAGGGAGTTAAAGTATCTTTTAATAAATTTGTATAATATTTATCATTATTTAACAATTTTTCTGGACTTCGTGATATATTTTCCAGATTAAAAACCAATTTGCTTAAATCTAAGGTTTCGTCTCCTTCATTATAAATCGTAACAAAAAGTGGTAACGTCTTTGAAAGTAACGGTATATTGAACTTAGGATAATTTCTCAAGTTCAATACACTAACTTTAAGTGGATATTTTGGTGAATATCCATAATGAAAGTTAAAAAAATTTGGGTTCTTAGAATTTATAAGAGCCCCCTCTATATGTAATTTAACTAACCTCTCCTGAAACTCTAACACTCCTTCAACTTGAAGAAGTTTAGTATAATAGTCAACAACAATATTCCAAGCGATATAATTTTTTTCAGGATCCTTCCAAAATTTTTCTTCTTGTTCTTTTATAATTTTTAACGATAGATCAGCATCCTTGCCTTCAGCAAAGGCAAGAATAAAGGTTATTATTAAGAATACTAAAAAGGGCCATTTTCTCATAGGTTGATTTCAAACACAAAAGTTTAAAAATAATTGGTGGAGCTGGGGGGACTTGAACCCCCGACCTCTTCCGTGCCATGGAAGCGCGCTCCCTCTGCGCCACAGCCCCCCAAAATTTCCGTATGTGGAGGCGGCACCCGGACTCGAACCGGGGAATGGGAGATTTGCAATCTCCTGCCTTAGCCGCTTGGCAATGCCGCCATTGGCACTTTTCTTGGAGCGGGTGACGGGATTTGAACCCGCGACCCTCGACTTGGGAAGCCGATGCTCTACCCCTGAGCCACACCCGCTTTCCTTAAATACCTTACTTTATTTAGAGAATAAGTTTTTTTTTGTATTTTGTCAAGAATCAAGAAAAATAAATAAGGTGGTTGACAATTTAAAAGTTTATTTCTATTATATATGATAAGAAAATCTTTAAATGGGAGGTGTACCAATGTCGGGCAAAAATAGACCCTCTAAGCTTTATTTGCTAATTCCTCTTTTATTAGTTATGCTTCTTATCTCTTCACCAGCCCAGACAGTAAATGTCAATCCCAAAGGTTGGCTTGATCAAGTAGCCTTTATCCCAGAAGCTGATATGGCAAAAGCTGTGGAAATGCTATCCAAAGGGGATATGGATATCTATTACAATGAAATCAGTGATCCACAACTATTTAGAAGAGTAAAAGAGGATCCAAATCTAACCTATGGCACTTCTTTTGGACTTTACTATGAATTAACTTTAAACCCTGTAGGACCTACTTATAAAGATGGAAGACTCAATCCTTTCAGTAACAAAAAGATTAGAGAGGCACTAAACTTAGTAATAGATAGACAATATATCGTGGACGAGATTATGGGGGGACTTGCAGAAGTAAAGTTCCTACCACTAAGTAAAGGATTTCCAGAATATGAAAGGTATAAGGATACCATATCTAAATTAGAGCAACAATATAAGTATGATTTTAATAAGGGTAAAAACACAATTAGTAGTGAAATGAAAAAAATGGGAGCTGAGTTAAAAGGTGGAAAATGGTACTACAAAGGAAATCCCGTTACTGTAAAATTCCTTATTAGACCAGAGGATAGAAGAAAACAAGTTGGAGATTATATATCTAACCAGCTTGAAAAATTAGGATTTACTGTAGATAGACAATATAAAACTTCTCGTGAGTCATCTCCTATATGGCAAGGAAGCGACCCTGCAGAAGGTAAATGGGATATCTACACTGGAGGATGGATAACTACTGTTCTTGCAAGAGATATGTCTGACAATTTCCAATTCTTCTATTCCCCAGATTCTTCAATGTCTTTCTCTCCTCTTTGGAGAGCCTACAAACCAGATCCAGAGTTTAGAGATATTGCAAACAAGCTTGCCCAGAGAACTTTTAAGAGTTTAGCTGAGAGAAATTATTTAATGAGAAAAGCATTAGAACTTTCTCTTAAAGATTCTGTAAGGATATTCCTTATAGATCAGAAAGCAGCATGGGTAAGAAGAAAGAATATTGATACAGCAGTAGATTTTGCAGGTGGTAATTCTGCAAGAGTTTGGCCTTACGTCTTAAGAATTGCTGGAAAAGAGGGTGGAAGTGTTAAGGTAGGAATGTCTGAAGTAATTGTTGACCCATGGAACGCAATCGGTGGTTCTAACTGGGTATATGACAGAACAATGATGGAGGCAACTTATGGATGGACATGGGCTTACCATCCATATACGGGGCTCCCAATCATTTTTGGAATTGAGAGTGCAGATCTTACAGTAGCCTCTCAAGTTCCTACCTTTACTAATAAAGGATCTGAAAATTGGCTAAAATTCAAGAAAGTAAAAGAAGTCAGCGTACCTGCTGATGCTTGGTATGGATGGGATGTCAAGAATCAGAAGATGATAACCGCAGGAGAGGCTGGAGTAAAAACTTCAAATGTAAAAGTAGTAATTAATTATGGGGATGTCCTCGGTAAACAAAAATACCATGATGGAACAGTCCAGAGTTTAGGAGATTACATTGTAGAATTTATTGTTGGATTTGAAAGAGCAAACAAAGACAGTAAAATATATGATGAATCTTATGTAGACACCTTTGAATCTTGGAGAGAGTCCTTTGTAGCATGGAAGATAGTAAAAGAGCATCCATTTATCGTAGAATATTATACTAATTATGCAGAACTTGATGCTGAACTTACTGCTCTTTGGCCAACTCTATCTGTAGTCACTGGGTTCTTCCCATGGCATGATCTTGCCTTAGGAATTAGGGCAGAGGAGGAAGGAAAACTTGCCTTTACAGCAGATAAGGCAGATGCTAAAAAGGTAGAGTGGACCAATTATATTGGTGGTCCAAGCCTTTCTATATTAAAAGACATGCTTGATAAATCTCAAAAGGATGGGTATATCCCATTTAAGAATTTTGTAGGCAAATATGTTAAAGAGGCTGAAATAAAAGAAAGATACGCTGCCCTTGCCAAATGGTATAATGAACACAGACATTTCTGGATAAGCAATGGTCCCTATTATTTGGACAGAGCAGATACTGTAGCTCATACTATTCTCTTAAAGAATGCAAAACTTTTAAAATAATGTAGTATAATATAACCCCAGGGGGGCTTTTCCCCCTGGGGTTTTTTTTTGGAGTAAAATTAGATAAAATGAAAGGAGGTAGGTAAAAATAGAAGGCTTCAAAAAAATCTTAAAATATTTTCTTAAAAGAACTATTGCTATATTTATAACTGTAGCTATAGCTATTTATCTTACTATTGTTATTGCTAATGCTGGCGGATATGTGGATAAAATTGTGGAACAGGAAATACAAATGAATGTAGCTATGAGAATGAAAGATGATCCTACTATGCGAGGATTTAGCGAAGAACAGAAACAAAATATCTTAGAAAGCAGAGTAAGAAATGAATTAAAAAGGAGAGGAATGGACCAGCCTTTCATTATAAGAAGTATATATCATCTCAAAAGAGCTCTTGTTCTTGACTTAGGGAATGCTCTTAATATGACCAGCGACAGTGGTTCTATGCAGGTCAAAAATATTATTTTAGAAAGAATTCCGCTTTCAGTGCTTCTCTTTACCACTATTACAATAATAGAATTCCTACTATCTCTATATTTTGGACTAAAACTCTCAAGAAATTATGGTTCTTTTTGGGATAAATTAGTTGTATACTTTTCTCCTTTATCTACTATTCCTGGATGGTTTTATGGAATCTTCTTTATAATGATCTTCTATTCTTGGCTTCATATCCTCCCTCCCGGAGGATTCATGGATTTTCCACCACCACCTACTGCAATAGGTAGAATCTTAAATGTAATAAAACATATGATTCTACCTATAAGTTCTTGGATCCTAAGCTTTATTTTCTTAGGAATTTATAGTCAAAAAAACTTCTTTCTTATTTACTCTACTGAAGATTATGTGGAAGTTGCCAAAGCCAAAGGACTTCCTGATAAAGATATAGAGAGAAAATATATCCTGCGTCCCGCCCTTCCTCCTATTATTACTTCTTTTGCCCTCTCTGTAATATCTTCCTGGATGGGAGCTATTGTAACAGAAGTGGTATTCAACTGGCCTGGACTTGGAATGGTCTTATCTAGGGCTATCGGTAGTTTTGATGCTCCTGTAATTGTTGGAGTAACAGTAATCTATGCTTACTTATTAGGTGCTACAGTCTTGTTATTAGATTTTGTCTATGCACTTGTTGATCCAAGAGTAAGAATATGAGGTGAAAAGGTATGGAAAATATAGAATTAACTTCTACATATAGTCTAAAGGGGATTATAAAAGAAATATTTAAATACAAAACTGCTAAATTTTCTTTATTAATATTCATTTTACTCATAGCTATTTCTATTTTTGCTTATACTACTATGCCCTATGATGAAGCGAAAAAAATGTGGAACGACAGCCAAGCATGGTTAAAAAATCCAAGAAATGCTATCCCTGTATGGTGGGGAGTTTTTACTGGGAAAAAACTGCCCCAAAATATAGATCTAAAAAATCCTGAAATAAAAGTATTATCAGAATCTCCTGAGGTAATTAATTATAGCTACAATTTTACTTTTAATTACGACGACTTCCCAACAGAATTTAATATCTTCCTAAAGAGTGCTTTCAAAGAACAGCCACCTATAATAAAAATCTATTGGGAAAAACCTAATGGAGATAAAATATTCCTAACAGAGAAGCAAGTAAGATCAGAAAATGATACTTTTTATATAGGAAATGAATTCACTATAGAAGATAAACTTACAGATTACTTAACATCAAAATTAGGGTATTATCCATCCTATCCTTTAACAGTAATGAGAGGGTTATTTGTAGATACATCAGGCAATTTAAATATAGAAAAAGGTAATTATAAATTGCATCTTGAGGTAAATAAGTTTAATAAAGAAGATACTATAGAAATAGAACCCATCATATATGGAAAAGTATATGGGATTGCAGGAACAGATCACCTAAGAAGACCTTTAGAGCTTGGAATATTATGGGGAACACCTGTTGACCTTGCTTTTGGTTTGGGAGCTTCTATTATTATAACTTTTTTGTATTTAATCCTTGCTACCATTAGTGGATGGTACGGTGGAAAGATAGATAACATCATCCAAAGACTCACTGAGATATATATGTTACTTCCTTTTCTTCCTTTAATGATAATGATTTCACTTTTTTACAAATTAAATATTTGGAAGTTACTTATCGTATTAATACTTTTAAGTTTATTTGGACCTGGGATAAAAACTCAGAGAGCAATGGTACTTCAAGTAAAAACACTACCCTATATAGAAGCAGCTAAAACTTATGGGGCAAGCAATATGAGAATTGTCTTTTTATATATAATTCCTAAAATTTTACCACCAGTAATTCCAGGATTAATAATATCAATACCTTCATACGTATTCTTAGAATCAACACTATCATTATTTGGAGTTCTTGACCCTACAGAACCAACCTTAGGAAGAATTATCCAAGATGCTTTCCAAAATGGTGCACTTTATAAAGGATTTTACTATTGGGTCATAGAACCATCTCTTGTCATTGTTCTTATGGCAATTTCCTTCGCTCTTTTAGGCTTTGTCTTAGATAGAATTGTAAATCCAAAATTAAAGGAAATTTAGGAGTAAAAGATATGGAAACACTACTTAAATTAAATAAATTTACAATTTCATATAAAACTCAAAAAGGGACTTTAGAAGCAGCAACAGATGTAAGTTTTGAACTTAAAGAGGGAGAAACTTTAGCCGTTGTAGGAGAGTCTGGTTGTGGTAAAAGTTCTCTTGCAAAAGGTATTATGAGGCTTTTCCCCAGAAACATAGAAAAAGTATTAGGTGAAATATATGTAGATGGAGAAGAAGTCCTTTCTATAAAAGAGGATGAATTCAGAAAAAAAATCCGCTGGAGTAAGATTTCTATGGTATTTCAAGGAGCAATGAATTCTTTAAATCCAGTATTAAAAGTTGTTTATCAAGTAGCAGAACCTCTGATCGTTCATTTAAATATGGACAAAACTTCTGCTTATAACAGAGCTAAAGAGATTTTGAATTTAGTAGGTATCTCTGAATCTTTTGCAGAAAGATATCCCTTTGAACTTTCAGGGGGAATGAAGCAGAGAGTTATAATTGCCATGGCATTAATAACTAATCCTAAAATAGTAATTCTTGATGAACCAACTTCTGCATTAGATGTAATTACTCAAGCAAATATTATGAATCTTCTAAAAATACTTAAAAAAGAATTAAATTTAAGTTATATTTTTATAACCCATGATATTGCAACTACTAGTGAACTTGCTGATAAAATTGCAGTAATGTATGCTGGAGAGCTTGTAGAGATAAGTCCTGCAGAAATTTTCTACACAAATCCAGCCCACGGGTATACAATGATGCTACTTGATAGTGTGCCTACTTTAAAAACCGATAAAAAATTAAAATCTATTCCTGGATCTCCTCCCAGTTTAATAAGTCCTCCTCAAGGTTGTAGATTTCATCCCAGATGCCAGTATGTAATGGATATATGCAAAGAAAAAGAGCCACCTATTTTCCAAAAGGGAGAAAATCATTATGCAAAATGTTATTTAGGTGAGAGCCATGAATAATAACGAGACTTTACTAAAAGTGGAAGATTTAAAGGTTTGGTTTGAGATTAGAAAAAGTGTAGTCTCTCAGCCTATGTATGTAAAGGCAGTAGATGGAATAAGCTTTGATTTAAAAAAGGGAGAGTCCATCTCTCTCGTAGGTGAAAGTGGATCTGGAAAAACTACACTTGGAAGGACTCTCCTTAGGCTTTATAAAGCTACAGGGGGAAAAATTTTTTTTGAAGAGCAAGATATTACTAATTTAGATTCTACAGATCTTAAATGGTATAGAAAAGAAACAGGATTTGTCCAACAAGATCCTTTTGGTGCTTTACCTTCCCACTTTACCATATATCGTACCTTAGAAGAGCCTCTCATAATAAACAAAATTGGAACTCCAGAAGAAAGAAAAAATTTAATTTTTAATGCTTTAGAAGAGGTTAAACTAACACCTGTAATAGATTTTATCCAGAAATATCCACACATGCTTAGTGGAGGACAAATGCAAAGGGTAGTTATAGCAAGAGCCCTTATAATGCGTCCTAAATTAGTTATAGCAGATGAGCCAGTCTCCATGTTAGATGCCTCGGTAAGAATAGAAATTTTAGAGCTCCTCAAAGAGTTACAAGAAAGACATCAAATGAGCTTAATATATATTACTCATGATTTAGCTACTGTAAGAGCGTTCTCAAATTGGATATTTATCATGTATGCTGGAAATCTTGTTGAAAAAGCACAAACAAAAGAACTTCTTCAGAATCCTCTTCACCCTTACACAAAAGCTCTTCTTTCTGCTATACCTGACCCAGATCCTGAAAATAGAAAAAAATTGAGAGATATACCTCCAGGAGAACCACCTAACTTAGTAGAACTACCTCAAGGTTGTAGATTTCATCCCAGATGTGCAAATGTGATGGATATATGTAAGAAAGAAGAACCTAAAGATATAGAGGTAAAAAATAATCATTGGGTTAAATGTTGGTTATTCCAGGAGGGGTAAAAAATTTACCCCTCCTTTTCTTTTAATCTCTCAAGGACTAATTTATAACCATCAGCTCCGTAATTTAGAAATTTTTTTACTCTACTTATAGTAGCAGAACTCGTACCTGTTTCTTTTTCTATCTCTTCATAAGACTTCCCATCATAAAGCATACTTGCTATTTGAAGTCTTTGGGCAAGTTCTTTGATCTCTATAACAGTACATATATCTTCAAGAAACCTCAAAACTTCTTCCTCATTTTTTAAAGAAAGAATTGCCTTAATAAGAAAATCTACATTTTTATCTACCCACTTAGGATAGTAATTCAACTAACTCGCCCCCTAATTCTTGTAACATGCTTATAAAATTTGGAAAAGAAATTTTAATGCTTTCACATTCCAAAATAGTTTCCCCTTCCGCCACAAGTCCTGCAATAGCGAAAGCCATAGCAATTCTATGATCATTAAAAGTATCAATTTCTGCCCCTTTTAATTTTGTAGGACCATACACCACAAATCCACTTTCAATCTCTTCTGCTTTTCCTCCCATCTTCACTATACCATTAACAATTCCCTTTATTCTATCTGATTCCTTTACTTTTAATTCCTCTACATTTTTAAAGACACTTTTTCCATTTGCCTGAGTAGCAATTATTGCAAGAATAGGAATTTCATCAATCAATCTTGGAACAATATCGCCACTTACTTCAAAAGAGGAAATCTTTGAATATTCCACTGACATATCCCCTGCTGGTTCCTTTCCTAACTCATAATTTCTTAAGATTTTTATATCTGCCCCGGCTTCTTTCAAAATTTCTAACATTCCTATTCTTGTGGGATTTAACCCTACATTTTTAATGATAATTTTTGATCCCTCTACAATTAATCCTCCTGCCATAATAAAAGCTGCAGAAGAGAAGTCCCCCGGAATATAAAAATCCTTTGCTTTATATCCATCCACACCATGGGTCTTTAGAGTTAAGCCCTCCTTTTGTAATGGGAGATTCAAATATTCAAAAATAAGCTCCGTATGGTCTCTTGAATGAGCAGGTTCTGTAATCCAAGTCTCTCCATCAGATAAAATTCCTGCAAGAAGTAATGCAGACTTTACCTGTGCACTTGTAACTTTAAGAGTATGCTTCCCTCCTTTTAACTTTGCACCATTAATAGCTAAAGGGGGAAGATTGGAATGAGCTCTTCCCCAAATTTCTGCTCCCATCATTAAAAGTGGTTCTACAACTCTACCCATAGGTCTTCTTCTCAAAGAACTATCTCCTGTCATTACAGAGAAAATCCCTGGTATACCACTTAAAACTCCAGTAAGGAGCCTCATAGTTGTGCCAGAATTTCCAGCATCAAGTATGTCCTCAGGTTCTCTTAATCCAGAAATTCCCCTTCCATAAACTTTAACAAAATCGTCTCCTATATTAATCTCTACCCCTAAGCTTTTCAAACAGTTCATTGTTGAAATACAATCTTGAGCAAAAAGAAGATTATAAATATTACTTTCTCCTTCTGCTAAAGCTGAAAAGATTAAAGCTCTATGAGAAATAGACTTATCAGCAGGTACTGATATCTCTCCTTTCAACTTCTTACTCTTTTTAATTAAAATCCTTCTCATATTTCACCTTCAACTTTAAATCTTTTCTTTTGAGAAAGACTGAAAAGCTCTTTTACTTTTTCAAAATCTTCTTTTTCTAATAACTCTATTAAAAAACTTAAATTAGTATCAAATTCCATTAATACCAACTTTACATTCTCAAGATTCTCCCTCACAATATCTAACCAAAGGTCAGGATCACTTTTAGCAATTCTTGTGGTATCTTTAAAACCACTTCCCAAAAATTTTAATGTATCATCTTTTATAGAAGTATAGGAAAGAAGATAAGCAATAATTTGAGGAAGATGACTGGTATAAGCAAGTATGTTATCATGCTCATTAGGATCTATTATGTAGGGGATCCCTCCTATATAATTTATTACCTCTCTTAAAACTTTAATTTTATCTTCTCCAACACCTTCCGCTGGAGTTAAAAAATATATCTTTCCTTCAAACAGATTATCTAAAGCATAAAGAGGACCTGATCCCTCTCTCCCTGCTAAAGGATGTCCTCCTATAAATATATTACTGAGTTTCTCATCTTGATTTACATAATCCATAATATTACCCTTTACACTTCCAGTATCAGAGACTATAACATTAGTAGTCAATACTTCTTTTATCTCTTCAAGAATATGCTTTATTTGAGAGGGAGGTACAGAAATAAATATCAAATCTGACTTTTGAATATGAGATCTAAATTTTGATAAATCTTCACCTAAAGCTCCAAATATATGTTTTTCCTTAAGATACTCTATAACTTTCTGTTCCCTATCTACGCCCCAAATAAAGTGTTCCTCATTCTTTCTTAAAGAAAGAGCAAGCGAGGTACCTATCAGTCCAAGCCCGATTATCCCAATATTCATAATTCTTTTCCGACAGCTGCAGCTATATTTTTGAGCTCACCCATAAGTCTTCTAAAGTCAGAAAATGTTAAAGACTGCGGACCATCAGATAGAGCTCTTTCTGGATGTGGATGTACTTCTATTATTAGTCCATCTGCACCTGCTGCTATAGCCGCTTTAGCCATACTGGGTACATATCTAAAATTACCTGTGCCATGACTTGGATCTACAAAAACAGGAAGATGGGTTTTTTCTTTAAGAGCAGGGACTATGCAAAGGTCTAACGTATTTCTTGAAAAATCAGAGAAGGTTCTTATACCTCTTTCACAGAGGATAACATCAGAGTTTCCACCTACTAAAATATATTCAGCTGCAAAGAGAAACTCTTCCAGTGTAGCAGAGATCCCTCTTTTTAAAAGTACAGGTTTTCTAAGTTTTCCTATCTCTTTTAAAAGAGTGAAATTTTGCATATTTCTTGTCCCAATCTGAATTATATCTGCATACTCTACTACAGTCTCTAAATCTCTTGGATCCATAACCTCTGTAATTATAGGCATGCCAAACTCTTGTTTTGCTTCATGCAAAATCTTAAGTCCTTCTATACCCAATCCCTGAAAACTATAGGGAGATGTACGAGGTTTAAAAGCTCCCCCCCTTAGTATCTTCGCCCCTAACCCCTTTACAAAATTTGCAATTTCCCATAATTGATCCTTGCTTTCCACTGCACATGGACCAGCTATCACTGTAATTTTTTTACCACCTATTTCTATATCTGGGGGTATATATATTTTTGTACCTTGAGGCTTAAATTCCTTTGATACCAGCTTATATGGAGTCAAAATAGGTATTACTTGCTCTACAAAAGGTAAAGAACTTATCTGCTCCATAATCAAAATCTTTTCTTCCATCCTTTTTTCGCCGATAGCTCCTATAATAGTCCTATTTTCGCCACGAGATATGTTGGCTCCATAGTTAAATTCTTTTAATTTCTTAACCACCTTCTCAATATCATCATCGGTAGCCCCAACCTTAAGTACAATAATCATTTTTTTTAACTCCTCCTTACTTAGATAAAACTGATCTTGATGTAATAAATAACAGTATAAAATTACAAAATTCACTTTCCATAGGTATCACCTTCTTTCAATCCACCTATTACATCTTCTATGGTCAGTGTATCAACAATTTTTACTTCTCCTATTTTCGTAGGCAGAATAAACCTTAGTTTTCCCATAAAAGCCTTCTTATCTCTTAAAATATAAGAAACTAAAGTCTTTATAGAATATGGATTCTCTAAATTAAAACCTAACCTCTCAAGCAAGCTTTCAATTCTTTTTGGAACTTCAGCATCACAATAACCCAGATTAAAAGAAAGTTCAGAGGCAAGCTTCATCCCTATAGCTATTGCTTCTCCATGTAAAAATCTTTTGAATCTACCCTTAGCTTCAATAGCATGCCCCAAAGTATGCCCAAAATTAAGTATCATTCTTAGGTTTTGCTCTCTCTCATCTTTTTCCACAACAAATTTCTTACATTCTAAACTTCTTTTAATTATAAATTGGAGAATCTCTTTATCTCTGTCTATTATGGCATCTAAGTTCCTATCTATATAATCAAAGAAATCAGAATCCATAATTATTCCATACTTTACTACCTCAGCAAGTCCACTTCTGTATTCTCTTTCAGGAAGTGTATCAAGAGTTTCAAGATCTATAAAAACAGCATTGGGATGGTAAAAAGTTCCCACTAAGTTTTTCCCTTCAGGTATATCAATACCTGCCTTTCCACCAATAGAACTATCCACTTGGGAAAGTAGAGTTGTAGGAATTTGAAAATAATCTATACCTCTCATATATATAGAAGCAACGAAACCAGAAAGATCCCCTATAACTCCTCCACCAAAGGCTAAAATAGCACTCTTTCTATCAGCCCCTAAATTTACTAATTTTTTAATAACACTTATAACTTCTCTAAAAGATTTGCTTTTTTCTCCTACAGGAACATCTATAAAATTAGCTGAGGGAATTAAAAGATCTTTACCATAAATATCTCTTAGAAATTGGTGCGTTATTATAAAAGCTGATGAATAGTTAGAGATATGTGAACCAACTTCTTTTAAAATATTTCTACCAATAAATATAGGATAGCTTTTATGAGATAAATTTACCACTAACTCTTCCATCCTAATCTCTCCATTAAATAATTTTTGTAATCTTCAAAATGTTTTTTTATCTCTTCCATATAGTCTCCAGCAAATTTTTTCAAAAATTCATCAGCTATAACCCAAGCCATCATAGCTTCACCTATAACTCCTGCGGATGGAACAACACATACATCACTTCTTTCATAGTAACCTTCAGCCATCTCTTTCTTTTCTAAATCAAAAGTCTTCAAAGGTTTTCTTAGAGTAGGTACAGGTTTTACAGCGGTTCTTATCATAATCACCTCACCATTTGAAATTCCACCCTCTATTCCTCCTGCAAAATTAGTTCTTCTAAATCTTTCCTTATCTCCTGTAAATTCATCATGTACTTCAGAACCTCTTTTTGTACTCGCCAAAAAAGCCTCTCCAATTTCAACTCCTTTTACAGATGGAATGCTCATTATAGCAAAAGTCAAAAGGGCATCAAGCCTTCTATCCCAATGCACATAACTTCCTAATCCCATAGGAACATTTTTCGCAAGTAATATAAAAGTACCTCCAAGAGTGTCCCCATTTTCCTTTACAAAGTCTATCAGATTTTTTGCCTCTTCTTCTAATCTACTGTCTAACATTCTTACTTCAGAATTTTCAGATTTCTCTTTTACCTCATCCCAAGAAAAGTTATTTATATCAAAGTTTGCTTTTATATTACCTATACTCTCTACAAAACTAATAATTTCAATTTCAAATTCTCTTAAGAAAGCCTTTGCTATTGCTCCTACGGCAACTCTTATTGCAGTTTCTCTGGCACTGGCTCTCTCTAACACGTTTCTTATATCGCAAAAATTATATTTTATAGCACCTGAAAAGTCTGCATGTCCTGCTCTTGGTTTTGTAACAATTCTTTTAGTAGTAATATTTTGAGAATCCATAGTTTCTTTCCAATTTTCCCAATCCTTATTCTTAATCAAAAGTCCTATAGGAGATCCTAAGGTGTATCCACCACGAATTCCAGAAAATAACTCCACAGTATCAGATTCTATCTCCATCCTTTTGCCTCTCCCATAGCCTTTTTGCCTTCGTAATAAATCCCTATTTATATCTTCCACATTAATCTTAAGTCCTGCTGGTACACCTTCTATAATTGCAATGAGTCCTTTACCATGAGATTCGCCGGCAGTTAAGAAGCGCATATAATATCAAATGCCTCCCTCCTCATAATATCTACAGGTCCTAATATTCCAAACCATCTTTCCCATGAATATGCCGCCTGATATATAAGCATATCTAAGCCATTTTTCCAAGGAATTTTTTCTTCTTCTGCTTGAAAAATAATTGGAGTTTTGAAAGGATTATATATAATATCGTATACTAAAACCACATTCCTTAAAGTTCCTTTCCAAGGATTGCTTTTACCATCAAGCCCCACAGAAGTAGTATTTATAAGAACTAATTTTTCTTTTAAATTTTCCTTCTCTTTCCATAAGACTTTTTGAATCAAAAAACCTTTTTTATCGCTTACTTCCTCTATTAATCTATCTGCTTTTTCTTCTGTTCTATTAGAAATAAAAAGATTTTTTACGCCATACTCTATAAGAGCGTATATTACCGCTCTTGCAGCACCACCTGCTCCTAATATAAGAAAGGGAAGGTCTTTATTTAAGTTCAGTTCCTGAATAGTTTTTAAAAATCCAGGAAGATCAGTATTATCTCCTATCCATCTTCCTTTATCATCAACAAAAACAGTATTTACTGCTCCTAATATCTTTGAGGTTTCTGAAAGCTCGTCAAGAAATTCAATTATTTTTTCTTTAAAAGGGACTGTAATATTTAAGCCCCAGATAGGTAGAAATTTTAGTCCTTTAATAGCTTCAGAAAAATATTCGGGTGAAATAGGGATATTAAGATATATAGCATCAATTGACGATACCTGAAAGGCTTTGTTATGAATATAAAAAGAAATAGAATGCCCTAATGGGTATCCTAAAAGTCCTAAAATCTTTGTAGACGAAGCTATCAAAAAATTCACTCACCCCTCTTTTCTTGTTACAATTGTTGTTTTAAATAACTTCTCCTTTGAGTTTAAAAGTTAATTTATCAAAAAAATATTATTTTGTCAAACTTTAAAGAATCTTACTTAAAAAGGAGATAGTTCTTTCTTCTTTTGGATTATCAAAAAACTCTTTTGGTGGTCCATATTCAATAATTTGCCCATCATCTAAAAAGGCAACCCTATAAGCTACCTCACGAGCAAATCCCATTTCGTGAGTAGCAACAATCATAGTCATACCATCATAAGCAAGTTGTTTCATAACCTCCAACACTTCTTTAGTCATCTCAGGATCTATTGATGAAGTAGGTTCATCAAAAAGCATTACATCAGGCTCCATGGCTAAAGCCCTTGCAATAGCAACTCTTTGTTGTTGTCCTCCTGAAAGTTGAGAGGGATAGCTTTTTGCTTTATCTACAAGTCCAACTCTTCTTAAAAGCTCATATGCTTTTTCTTTTGCTACTTCAGGTGAGATTTTTTTAACTTTAATTGGTGCAAGAGTAATATTCTCAAGAACTGTGAGATGAGGAAAAAGATTAAACAGTTGAAAAACCATTCCTACTTTCTCTCTGATTTTATTTATATTCACCTTTGGATCAGTAATTCTTATTCCGCTAATATAGACTTCTCCCTCGGTAGGTTCCTCTAATCTATTTATGCATCTTAGAAGCGTACTTTTACCTCCACCACTAGGTCCAATTATCACCAATACCTCTCCTTTGTTAATTTCTAAATTTATGCCTTTTAAAACATATAGATTCTTAAATTTTTTATGCAAATTTACTATTTCAATCACTAGTCTTCAACCTCTTTTCCATATAACTTGAAAGTCTTGTAAGAGGAAAAGTCATAATAAGATAAATCAA
The DNA here is from genome assembly GCA_029776735.1 of Dictyoglomota bacterium. Next base: position 9,588 of record JAKOUL010000127.1, on the reverse strand, counting down.
AGCTACACCTATAAAAGGGCTAAAGACATTTGCCTTCCATGCAACAATCTCTCTTCCTGCTCGGAGAAGCTCTGTAACTGCTAAGTTTGAAGCGAGAGAACTATCTTTCAACATAGCAACAAATTCATTAGTGAGAGAAGGAAGAATTCTTCTAAATGCCTGTGGTAAAATGACATATCTCATAGCTTGAAGATAAGTCATTCCTAAGGATCTTGCAGCCTCCATTTGTCCCTTCTCTATAGATTGGATGCCACCTCTAAAAATTTCTCCTATATAAGCTGTACTGTTAAGAGATAAACCTACAATAGCAGAAGTTACAGCTCCTAAATTTAAACCTAAGGAAGGTAAGGCATAATAGATAATCAAAAGTTGCATTAAAAGAGGAGTACCTCTTAGAACCTCAACATAAATAGCGGCAGGAACTCGCAAAAGAGGTATTTTAGAAATTCTTAATAAACTAAGAAGCAGTCCTAATATAATACCAATTCCCACCGAAATCAATGAAAGGCGCAGCGTTAACGCTGCGCCTTTTAAAAGATAAGGAATACTTTCCCAGAAGATACTCCAATTAAAATCCAATTTCCTACCTCTTTATTTACTTAGGTTCCACTCCGAACCACTTTTTGTATATCTTATTATATTTTCCTGTCTTCTTCAAGTTTAATAGAATCTCGTTAATCTTATCGCGAAGATCTTTATCTTCTTTTCTTAGTGCTATTCCATATTGCTCTGTGGTAAATACTTCTCCAACACATTTTAATTTAGGACGAGTTTTAGCATAATAGAGAGAAACAGGAAGATCATTAATTATTGCATCTAATCGCCCAAGTTCAAGATCCATAAAAGCTTCGGGAATTGTTTCATAACTACGTATCTCCTTAATTCCTACTTGATCCTTCAATTTTTTAGCAGTAAGTTCTCCTGTAGTTCCTAATTGTACACCTACAATCTTCCCCTTAAGATCTTTTTCAGTTTTTATCGTATTATTATCAGCTCTTACCACAATAATTTGTCCAGAGTCATAATAAGGGATAGAAAAATCAATTTCTTTCTTCCTTTCATCAGTTATAGTCATAGCAGAAATAATAATATCAAATTTCTTTGCCTTTAGTGCAGCAATTATACCGTCAAAAGAGGTATTTATAATTTGAAGTTTTACACCTAAAGCATTAGCAATCTCTTGAGCAATATCAATATCAAAACCTACAGCCTTATCACCTTCCATATACTCAAAAGGCGCGTATGCTACATCACTCCCTACTTTTAAAACACCAGCTTTTTTAATTCTATCCACAGCACCAGCCCCTAAGATAGGCAAGGAAAAAAGTGCTAAAAAGAGAAATAAACATGATAATCTTCGCATATAGTTCCTCCCCTTTTAGATTTTAGGAAAAGTATACGAACAAATAAACTTAAAAGTCAAGTATAATATTTTATGCGGTGAAAAATTTATGGATTATTTGATACGAGGAATTAATAAAAATAAAAAAATTATTGCATACGTAGCGAGAACTACAAAACTTGTAGAAGAAGCCAGAATAATACATCAAGCTTCTCCCACTGCTATTGCTGCCTTAGGAAGAGTCCTTACTCTTACTGCAATTATGGGAAAGATGCTTAAGAAGAAGGAAGAAACAATAAGTTTACAGATAGTAGGGAATGGACCCTTGGGTAACATTATAGCAGATGCGGATTTTGTAGGAAATGTAAGAGGATATATAAAGAGACCTTATATAGATTTACCTCCTACAGCAGGAGGTAAATTAGATGTACCTTCTGCTGTAGGTAAAGAAGGAATTCTCAGTGTTGTAAGAGATTTAGGATTAAAAGAACCATATAAAAGCGTAACTCATTTAGTTTCAGGCGGGATAGCAAAAGACCTTGCTTACTACTTTATCTATTCTGAGCAACAACCTTCAGCAGTTGCAGCAGGAGTATATGTAGGAAAAGATAGTAAAGTCATCTCTGCAGGAGGATACATTGTCCAAACCCTACCCGAAACTGAGGAAGAACTCATATCCAACATAGAAAGAAATATAAACAATCTGGAGCCACCAAGCAAAATGATTTTGAATGGGAAAACTCCTGAGGAAATTATGAGTTCTATTTTTATTGGGATAGACTATGAGATGTTTCACCCAGAGCCTCTCCAATATTCATGTAGATGCAGTCTTGAGAGAGCAGAAAATGCATTAATCGCATTAGGAGAAAAGGAATTAGAAGACCTTCTTAAAAAAGAGAGAAAAATTGACGTAAAATGTGAATTCTGTAGTAAAATTTACTCTTTTGGGAAAGAGCAAATTGAGGAACTGATTAGGGAACTAAAAAATGAAAGTTAACTTTCATTAAAGTATTTCATTTAATGGTATATAAGGCAAGTTGAAAGTATCAGCCACAGTTTTATAAGTAATTTTTCCTTTTCCAATATTTACTCCATAAGATAAATCTTTATTATCTATTACAGCATTTTTCCAGCCTTTTTCTGCAATCTCTATCACATATGGAAGAGTATTTAAAGTTAAAGATCTAGTAGCAGTCCTTGGCACTGCACCAGGCATATTTGCCACTGAATAATGGATCACTCCTTCTTCTTCATAGATAGGATTAAGATGAGTCGTAGGATGAGAAGTTTCAGCACATCCCCCCTGATCTATAGCTACATCTATAAAAACTGACCCAGATTTCATGATTCTTAGAAGTTCACGGGTAATAATCTTAGGGGCTTTTGCTCCTGGTATTAAAACTGCTCCAATTAAAAGATCTGCATATCTTACTACCATACGAATATTATAGCTATCAGCAATCATAGTAGTTACTTTTCCTTGGAAAAATTCGTCAATCACTCTTAATTTACGGGGATTTATATCCAAAACTGTTAGTGTAGCTCCCATTCCTGAAGCAACCCTTGCAGCATTGAAACCAACTGTCCCTGCTCCCATTATTACCACATTTGCAGGAGGTACACCTGGGACTCCTCCAAGAAGTATCCCTCTTCCTCCAAAAGGTTTTTCCAAGTATTTTGCTCCCTCTTGTGGAGCCATTCTACCAGCAATCTCACTCATAGGAGCTAAAAGAGGAAGAAAACCATCTTCGGTCTGTACAGTCTCATAAGCTATACATATGGCTTTAGTCCCCATAAGTTTCTTTGTTAGCTCTTCAGAAGCTGCCAAATGAAGATATGTAAACAAAATCTTATCTTCACTTAGAAGGTTAACTTCATCAGGCAAAGGTTCTTTTACTTTTAATATTAAATCAGACTCATAAAATATATCTTCATGATGATCCAAAATTTTAGCCCCTGCTTTTAAATATTCCTCGTCAGAAAACCCACTTCCAATTCCTGCTCCTTTCTCAATAATTATTTTATGCCCCATTTTAAAAAGAGTCTCAACCCCACCTGGCACTATCGCTACTCTATTTTCTTCGGGTTTTATCTCCTTAGGAATGCCGATAATCATAATAACCATTCCTCCTTATTAAAAAGAAAATAATAAACTGCAATAAGAGTCTTGGAATCCCTAAATCCATCTTCAAACAAAATTCTTTCAAGATCTTCTTTTTTTAAAGGAACAACTTCTAAAAATTCGTCCTCATCAGGATTTAGAGTTGTTTTCTCAAGTTCCTTAGCAACAAAAAGATATAGAATTTCATCACTTATTCCTGGAGAGGGATAAAAAGTATGAATAAGCTTTAAATTTTTTGATTTAAAGCCAATTTCTTCCTCAAGTTCCCTTCCGGCACAATCTAAAGGATCCTCCCCATAATCAAGTTTTCCAGCAGGAATTTCTAATAAAATACTTTTTGCAGGAAGCCTATACTGTTTTACAAAATAAATAGTTTTATCTTCTGAAATAGGAAGAATTCCCACAGCTCCTGGGTGGTGCACTACTTCTCTTTTAGTTTTTTTTCCATTAGGAAGTACAACTTCATACTCATTTACTTCAATAATTCTACCTTTATAGATATTCTCCTCTTTTAATATTTTCTCTTCCATTAAATTACTCCTTACTCTGAAATTTCATTATAATCTTTACTCTTTATCTTAGATACTTTTGCCAAAAGTTCTTTTGCATGTTGTTGGCTTACTTCAGAAACAAGACTCCCACCAAGCATCCTTGAAATTTCCATAATTCTTGATCTATAATCCAAAAAACTCACTCTTATCTTAGTTTGTTCATTAATTATCTTCTTTTCTAAGTAAAAATGATTATCTGCCCATGCAGCTATTTGAGGAAGGTGAGTGATACAAAATACTTGTCTATTTTTAGATATATTCCAGAGTTTCTGTGCAAGAAGATACGCTGTATCTCCACCTATTCCGCTATCTATCTCATCAAAAACTAAAACAGGAATATTATCTACTTCATTTAATATGGTTTTTAAAGCAAGCATTATTCTTGAAAGTTCTCCTCCAGAAGCGACATGTCTAAGGGGCTTAAAGGCTTCTCCTGGATTTGATGCTAACATAAATTCAATTATCTCTTTACCTTTCTCTCCTATTTTTATTCCATCAATCTCAATAAAAGAAGACGGCTCTTGAAAATCAACAGAAAATTTTGCATGAGCCATTCCTAAATCTTTAAGCTCTTGCTCAACTTTTGTTACGAAATTCTCTACAATTTCTCTTCTTATTTGGGAAAGTCTTTCACTCTCTTCTATTAACTGCTTCTCTATTTCGCTCATCTCTTTTTCTATATTTTCTAATTGCATCTCCATGTTAGAAAGAAATTCCAACTCTTCCTTCGCTTTTTCCTTGTAATCTAAAATCTCTTCTATATTCTTTCCATATTTCCTCTTAAGTTGCGAGATTCTATATAACCTTTCTTCTATACTTTCTAAAATTGATGGATCAGTTTCCAATCTATCTCTATATTTACGGATAGAATCAACTGCCTCTTCTAAATATACCTTAGAGCTTTCAAGAAGTTCCACAATACTGCTAAGATTCTCATCTACAGAAGATAAAGGTTTCAGGACCTCTATACTTTCCCCAAGTTGCTCCACAGCAGATAGACTTTCTCCCATACTTTCGTATAAGTATTTCACCACATCCTCAATTCCTGATCTTATTTTTTCAAAATTTTGTAACCTTTGTCTTTGTTCAAGAAGTTCCTCTTCTTCTCCTACTCTTAAATTTGATTTTTCAATCTCATCAATTTGGAAAGAAAGAAGATCTATTCTCTGCTCTCTCTCCTTTTCTTTACTATAGATATTATCCCTCTCTGAATAAAGAGTTTTTAACCTCCGAAAAAGTTCTATCACTTTCCTTTTTTGTTCTAAACATCTTTCTCCACCTAAAAGGTCAAAAACCTCCAATTGAAAATCTTTGTGGAGAATTCTTTGATGCTCATGTTGACCATGAATTTCTATAATATTAGAAAGTAATCTTTCCAACATTCCAACCGTTACTAATTCTCCATTTACCCGACATTTACTTCTCCCAGACTTATTCAGTTCTCTGGAAACAAGTAAAGTTTTATCTTGCTCTTTTGGTATTTCCCATTCATCAAGCAACTTCTCCACATCTTCATTAATAGCAAATATAGCCTCAACAACACTTTTATTACTATCTGTTTTAATAATATCAGTAGAAGCTCTCTCTCCAAGAAGAAAAGCTAAGGCATCTACTAATAGAGATTTACCAGCACCAGTCTCCCCAGTTATTACATTTAAACCCTCATGAAAATCTAAAGTTATTTCATCAATAATCGCAAAATCCTTTACCCTTAAAGCAAGAAGCATTATAGTTACCTCCAGTGAAGTTTCTTTTTAAGTCTATTAAAGAATTCCCATCCTGAAAGGAAAATAAGCTTAGTATAAAATTCTGCCTTTTCTATTCTTACTTCATTTTTTTTACTAAGAAGCTCTACTTCCTTTCCGTCTACCCATACTTCTATTTGCATTGTTTTACGAGGTAGTAAAATTTCAATATTTTTTGTAAGAGGAAAAATCAAAGGTCTAAACGATAAAGAATGAGCACATATAGGAAGCACTTCAAAAGCATCAAATTCTGGAAAAATCACAGGACCCCCTGCAGATAGGGCATAAGCAGTAGAACCTGAAGATGTGGCTATAATTACTCCATCAGCAGGAGGAGTATTTATAATAGAACCATTAAAGGATAAAGATAAAGAAATTAGTGGAGTATTTTCTGCCTTCAATAATACTACCTCATTAAAAGCATAATATACTTTATTATCAATACAAAGTTTTATAACAGGATGTTTTTCTAAGAAAAAATTACCATTTTCTAAGGAAGTTAGAAGTTTATTTATATCTTTTGCCTCTACAGTGGTAAGAAACCCAAGTCTACCAGTATTTATTCCAACTACAGGTATATTTTTAACAGCAATTCTTTGTAAAGTATAGAGTACAGTGCCATCTCCTCCTATTGCCATAGCTAAATCAATATCTTCAGTATCTTCTATACTTACTTGTATCTCATTTTTAGATGCCCAATTTTCTAATATCTCAATAACTCTCTTAGCCTCTCTTTTTTTAGGATTGTAGAAAATTCCTACTTTTTTAAAACTAAGTCCCAATTTTTAAAAGCCTCCTCAACTACAGGCTCAATAAGTATATCCCCACAATCTATCTGAGAAAATAGAGCTGGATATTCTATATTACCTTTACCCTCTTTACTAATGTAATATGTAATATTTTCTAAGAAAAAACCTAAATTTTTTGTATTCTCTCTTATATTTTCTATTACTCTTAAATGAACATCATCTTTTTTAACAATTCCACCTCTACTAACATCCTTAGATCCAGCTTCAAATTGAGGCTTTATAAGAGATAATACTTTGCCTTCTTTTTTCAATAATGGCTTTAGCCTTGGAAATATTTTTAAAATGGATATGAAAGACACATCTATAGTAATAAGATCTAATTTTTCCGGAATATCTTCCTCCTTTAAATACCTTGCATTAATCCTTTCCATTAAAATAACCCTTTTATCTTTCCTTAACTTTTCATGTAAAAGTCCTTTTCCTACATCTACTGCATAAACTTTCCTTGCTCCTTCTTGGAGAAGACAATCAGTAAAACCACCAGTACTTGCTCCAATATCCATTACAATAAAATCTTTTACATCAAGGGAAAACTCGTCTAAGGCTTTTTTAAGTTTAAATCCACCCTTACTTACATATGGCAATGAACTCTTAAGTTCAATAAGTGCATCTTCAGAAAATTTAGAATCAGGTTTATCTACAAGCTTTCCATCTACAGTAACTAAACCCGCTATAATAACAGCCTTTGCTTTTTCTCTACTTTCAAATAGACCCCTTTTTACAAGAAGGATATCCAATCTTTCCTTCAACCTTTAACTTTTACTCCTTTTACACTCTCTAATACTTTTTGGGCTATCCTTTCTGGAGTTAAGCCATAAATATCCCTAAGTAGATCTGCATTTCCTTGTTCTAAAAATTTTTCAGGAATAGAGATTGGCACAAGATTTATATCTAAGTTCATCTTACAAGCCAGCTCTGATATAGCACTAAATAGTCCACCTGTAACTATATTCTCTTCTAAAGTAAATACTAAGTGATGAGTATTGAAAAGTTCCTCTAAAAGGATTACATCTAAAGGTTTTAAAAATCTGAGATTTACAACAGTAGGATTAATACCTTTTTCTTCTAATATATCACTAGCCTTCAAAGCTGGATATACCATAGATCCAATAGCAAGGAGAATTACATCTTCACCATTTTTAATTACTTCTCCCTTACCAATATCAAGTTTTTTAAAGGGCTCATCTATATTTACACCATAGCCTTTACCTTTAGGAAATCTAATAGCTATAGGTCCAGGATATTCTAAAGCTGTATATAACATATTTCTAAGTTCTAATTCATCTTTTGGAGCCATAATAACTAAATTAGGAATAAGTCTTAGATAGGAAAGATCAAATATACCTTGATGAGTAGGACCATCATCGCTTACTATTCCTGATCTATCTAAAATAAAAACTACAGGAAGCTTCTGTAAACACACATCATGAATTATTTGATCAAAGGCTCTTTGTAAAAAAGTTGAATAAATAGCAACTACAGGTTTAAAACCATCCCGAGCAAGTCCTGCAGCAAAAGTAACAGCATGCTCTTCTGCAATACTTACATCAAAGAACCTATCTGGAAATTCCTTCGCAAAATATGAGAGACCTGTACCTTCTGGCATAGCAGCAGTAATAGCAACTACATTATCATACTTCTTTCCTAACTCTACTAATGTTTTGCCAAATACTTCAGTATATGTGAGAATCTTCTTCTCTCTATCCTCTTTTGAAACAATACTATGGAATTTTGATGGAGACGCCTCTGCCTCTTTATATCCATTTCCCTTTTTTGTGGTCACATGTATCAAAACAGGACATGATAAAGTCTCTTTAATTCCCTTAAAAACAGAAGTTAACAAAGGAATATCATGTCCATCAAAAGGACCAAAATATTTAAAACCAAGATTTTCAAAAATAGGATTTTCCAAAAGCAGACTTTTAATTCCTCTTTCTAACTTTAAATCAAGAGAAAGAAGTTTCTCTCCAAAAGGAAAATTTTTCAAAAAGTTTTGTGTGGTTTGTTTAAAAAATCTATAAAGGGGATGCTTCCTAAGTTTTGTAAGATATAAAGCTAAAGCTCCCACACTAGGAGATATGGAATGCTCATTATCATTAAGAATAACAATCATATCTGTACCTAAGTAACCAATTTGATTAAGAGCTTCCCAAGCCATTCCTGAGGTCAAAGCACCATCTCCTATAACTGCTATAACTTTATACTTCTCTCCCCTTAAATCTCTTGCTTTTGCAAACCCCAATGCTGCAGAAAGAGACGTACCTGCATGCCCTACAGCAAAATGATCATAAGAACTTTCCCATGGTGCTATATAGCCACTTATTCCCCCATATTGTCTAAGAGTATGAAAAAGATTTCCTCTTCCTGTAATTAGTTTATGAGTGTAGCATTGATGTCCTACATCCCATATTATTTTATCTTGAGGAGTTTCAAAAATATAATGAAGGGCTAAGGTAAGCTCTACCGTACCTAGATTAGACGCTAAGTGCCCTCCATTCTGGTCTACAGTGTTTATTATTATATTTCTTATTTCTTCTGAAACTTTTTCCAAATCTGAGATAGAAAGATTTTTAAGATCTTGAGGCGAATTAATCTTTTCCACTAACATTAGCAAATCCTTCTTTTATTTTTAAAATTTCATCCCAGTTCCTAACAATGTTTCTTAATATACCATTTATGAATCTTCCTGCTTCAGGACTCACATACTTCTTAGCAAGTTCTACAGCCTCATTCACAGTAACTCCAGGAGGAATATCAGAAAACGATAACATTTCCGCAATTGCCATCCTTAGAATATTTCTTTCTACTTCACCAATTCTCTCTACTCTCCAATTCTTACTAAATCTACTTATAACTTCATCAGAAAAATTTTTATAATACAAAGCATTTTCAAACAAGATATTAGCAAAAGCCTGAGCCTGAGGTGAAAAATTCTTAAAATCCACATCTACCTCTTGCCCCATATCTTTTTGAAATAATAAAGTCAGAACTTTTTCTCTACATCTTGATCTTTCTCTAC
>JAKOUL010000103.1 GCA_029776735.1 Dictyoglomota bacterium | reverse complement strand
TAATCCTAAAGGATAACCAGAACCATCTAATCTTTCATGATGTTGATATACTACAGGGGCAATTTCTCTTAATATATTTACCTTTTTGAGAAGATTATATGCTATTTCTGGATGAGTATTCATAATTTCTCTTTCAAGAGGGGTTAATGAAGATGGCTTATTTATTATTTCAGAGGGTATAGCGATCTTTCCAATATCATGAAGAAGAGCACATAATGTAATAAATCTTAATCTTTCTTGAGAAAGACCCATTTCTCTTCCAATAGCCACAGAAATTCTTGCTACTCTTTTTTGATGCTCTGAAGTATAGGAATCCTTTAGTCCCATGATATCTGAAGTAATTTTTATTACTTGATAAAGGGAAGATTGTAATTTTCTCTCAATACAAGTTTTCTCTTTTAATTCTTTATTAAGAGACTCATAGAGCCTTGCATTCTCAAGAGAAACTGCAAGAATTGGGAGTATGGGATTTATTTTTTCTATATCTTCCTGAGAGAATGTATAAGCTTTATCACTATCAAAACTTATGATACCACTAATTTCATTATTAAAAGGTATAGGAATCATAAGATGGGACTTTATCCATGAAGTTTCTGGGATAGAGATCCAGAATGGACATTTTTCTGTATTCTCTACAAGAAGAGGTTTCTTACTTTGCAAAACAGTATCAAGGGTATGAAACTCTTCTCTATTCATTCTAAAAGATTTCATAAAATTATCTGAGTCATATTTCTCATATCCCAAAAAAGAAAGATATTGAAGAGTATCACCTTCTAAGATTCCAATGTTTGCAGAGGTATAAGGTATAATACTCTCTAATTCTTTTAGAGTTTCTTCAAAAAGTTCATTGATAGTTCTCTTAGATATGAAAGAAAAGGTAAGATCTCTTAAGATTTTTGTATCTTCCTTTTCTAAATATGCTTCAATCTCTAAGGCTAAAATCTTAAGGAATTTTATCTCTTCCTCTTCTAAAACTTTATCTCTACTTTCTGCGGTAAAGATAAAGGAAAAGTAAGTAGTTTGGATAGGGATTGAGAATCTTTTATCTGAAATTTTTTCTTTTAGATCAAGTGGATTATTTGTATGCTCTAAGGTTATATAAATACCTAAATTTTCTATTAAAAGTTTAGATGTCCTTAAAAGGATGTCTTCAATGGTATTTGCTTGCTCTATTTCATCCTTAATTTGTAGAATTAGATCAATGCATCTCAATTTTTTTTACCTTTTCTATGAAGTTTATTTAATTTATAATAACATTTTAAAATGTTTTTTTCAAAAATAAATAAACTATAATTACAAATTATGGGGGTAAAAATTTATGATATGTGAAATAATATCCATAGGGACAGAGATTCTCCTTGGAGATATTTTAAACACTAATGCCCAATATCTGGGAAGAAGACTTGCAGATCTTGGTATTAATGTATATTTTCATACATCTGTAGGGGATAATCCTGGAAGGCTAAAGAAAACCTTTGAGATTGCCTTCTCAAGAAGTGATATGGTGATTGCTACATGTTGTCTTGGACCTACCAAAGATGATCTTAACAAAGAAGTGGCTGCTGAATTTTTTGGTAAAAAACTGATTATTGATGAGGAATCATTAAAAAGAATAAAATATTCTTTTGAGAAAAGAGGACTCCCTTTAACTTCTGGAAATATAAAACAGGCATATATAATTGAAGGAAGTAGTCCTATACTTAATGACTATGGGACTGCTCCTGGGATCCTCTTAGAAGAAAAGGATAAAATCTTAATTCTTCTTCCTGGACCTCCCAAGGAAATGGTCCCTATGTTTGAAAACTATGTAGTTCCTTTCCTTTCTTCCCTTTCTTCAGAGACTATTTACTCAAGAGTTTTAAGGGTGTGTGTTCTTGGAGAAAGCTTTATGGAAGAAAGGGTTCGTGATCTTATAGAGAATCAAACAAATCCCACAATAGCTCCCTATGCAAAGGAAGGAGAGGCTATTTTAAGAATTACTGCGAAGGCAAAAACTAAGGATGAGGCGGAGAAGTTAATAGAACCTGTGGTTGAAGAGATTAAAAAAAGAATAGGGGAATATATTTATGGAGAAGGAGATATCACCTTAGAAGAAGTAGTAGTGAGGCTTCTTATAAATAAAAGTCTAACGATCTCTATAGCAGAATCTTGCACAGGTGGAATGATTACTTCCAGACTTGTAAATGTGCCAGGTGTATCAAAGGTGCTTTTAGAGGGAGTTGTGGCTTATAGTAATGAGGCTAAGATAAATAGGCTTAATATCTCTGAAGAGATTCTTAAAAGATATGGAGCAGTAAGTAAGGAATGTGCTATGGAGATGGCTAAAAATGTAGCTTTACTTTCTTCTTCTCATATTGGTCTTTCAGCTACTGGAATAGCAGGACCCGAAGGAGGTAGTGAGGAAAAGCCTATAGGTCTTGTTTATTTAGGACTTTATATTAAAGGAAAGCTCTCATATAAAGAGTTAAGGCTTAGTGGGGATAGGGATAGAATTAGACTTATGACTACTATAAATGCTTTGGATTTTCTTAGAAGAGAGATTATAAAAATAGAATAATATACTTCTCATCTTTCTTACTTAATTCTTCAATATTATTTTCTTATCTTTATTTTTTTGTTATAATATATATACCGACTGGTCGGTATGGGAGGCAAAAAATGAAAGAGAAAAGTACAAAAGATAGGCTTGTGGAGATAGGTGAAGAATTTTTTTCTAAGAATGGATACAATGCCACTAGTATATCCGATATATGTGAAGGAGCAGGTGTAAGTAAAGGAGCCTTTTTCCATTATTTCCCTACTAAGGAGAGTTTTTTCTTAGAGGTACTTGATAAATGGCTTCTTGAACTTTCAGAGAGACTCCAAACTTATAAAGAGGTTTCAGGAAATGTTCCTGATAGCATTTTGAGGATGACAGAGATCTTTGAGGATATATTTCAGGAATCCAAAGATAAGTTTTTCCTCTTTCTTGAATTTTTACGATGGGGAGTAAAGGATGAAAAAATTTTAAAAAGGCTTGGAGAGTATTTTAATAAATATGAAGAATATTTCTCTCAACTTATTGAAGAGGGTGTAAGAGAGGGAAGTTTTGTAGATGTAGATCCTCATATAATATCTCGCACTTTAATCTCTTTTTCCTTAGGGACTATCTTGCAGGAGATTTTTGACCCCTTGAAAGATTGGGGAAAAATCAGTAAAGAAGGTATTAAATTGATAATTTCAAGTATTGAGAAGGGAGAGTGATATCATGAAAGTTCTTCTCACAGGTGCCTTTGGGAATATAGGTTTGAGTGCTATTGAGGAGATTATAAGGCAAGGGGATAAAGTTAGATGTTTTGATTTAAAGAATAAAAGAAATGAGAAGATATTTAAGAGATTGAAAAAGGAATATGGGGAAAGAATTGAAGTTTTTTGGGGGGATATCACAAGAGAGGAAGATATAGAAGAAGCTCTTAAAGATCAGGATATAGCTGTACATCTTGCTTTTATAATTCCAAAGCTTTCTGTTACAGGTTTAGAATCAGAGAAAGTACCAGATATAGCCTATAAAGTAAATGTTATTGGTACAAAAAATCTTGTGGATGCTATGGAAAAAGCTTCTTATCCTAAAAAAATTATTTTTACCTCTTCATTGCATGTCTTTGGTATTACTCAAAATCTTGTGCCACCAAGAAAGGTTGATGATCCTCTAAATCCTCCAGAACATTATTCAAGGCATAAGGTAGAATGCGAGAATCTTATTAAGAATTCTAATCTTACCTGGAGTATCTATAGATTGGCAGCTTCACTTCCTATAAGTGTAAAGCTTGATATAGGAATGTTTGATGTGCCTCTTGAAAATAGAATGGAATATGTACATACAAAGGATGTAGGTCTTGCTATTGCAAAGGGAGTAAGGAGTGAGAAGATTTGGGGCAAGGTGCTTCTTATTGGTGGAGGTCCTAAATGTCAATACTATTATAGGGATATCTTGCAGAGAGTATTAGAAAGTATAGGTGTGGGAATGCTTCCTGAAGAGGCTTTCTCTGATAAGTTTTTTGCTACTGATTGGCTTGATACTAAAGAAAGTGAGGAAATCTTACATTATCAGAGAAGGACTATTGAAGATTATGTGGAAGATGTTAAAAGGGAATTAGGATATAGAATATTTTTTATTAAGCTGTTTAGACCTACAGTAAGATTTATTTTGCTTAAAAAATCCCCTTATTACAAGAGAAGACTTATCCCTCTAAAAGTACTTTTGGAAGGTTATAATAAATTATTTTAAAAATATGTTAAAAATGGGGGGAGGTGAGATTTTGATGATATAATACTTTTGTAACATAATTTTAATAGAGGGGTTTATTAATGGAAAAACTTTCTCTAACTTACCAGGATGTAGGACTTCTTTTAGGGGGTTTAAGTCTCTTCCTTTTCGGTATAATACAGATGAGCACTGGTTTAGAGAAAGCTGCTGGCACAAGGCTACGTAGTATTTTTGGAAAACTTAATTCTTCACCCTTTAAAGGCCTTCTTATTGGTACTCTTGTGACTTCAATAGTTCAAAGTAGTAGTGCCGTTACTGTGCTTACTGTAACTTTTGTAAATGCAGGGCTTCTAACTTTGGAAGGGGCATTAGGAATAATTTTTGGCGCAAATATTGGTACTACTATTACTGCACAGCTTGTAGCTTTCAATTTTACTGCTTTTGCTCCTTATTTTCTCCTTTTAGGATTTATTTTGCTATTTTTTGGAAAAAGAAAATATATGCGTAATGTGGGAGAAGCTGTTTTTGGCTTTGGACTAATATTTATGGGTCTTTATATTATGCAGTCTTCTCTTTCTGCCTTAAGTAATTGGGCTCCTTTTCATAATGCAATGGTATCATTAGGGAAATATAGTATATTAGGAATTTTAACTGGTGCTGTTATAACAGGTATTATTCAAAGTAGTAGTGTTACCACAAGTGTTGTAGTGGCTCTTGCATCAAAAGGTGCCATAGGAATATCTGCTGCGGTACCTATTGTTTTAGGCGCTAATATTGGTACATGTGTTACAACTTTGATAGCCTCTGTAGGTACGAATACATCTGCTAAAAGAACTGCCCTTGCTCACCTCTTATTTAATGTTATAGGAGTAGCTCTTCTATTTCCTTTCCTTCCTTATTTTGAGAAGTTAGTAATATTAACTTCAGCAGATACTGCAAGACAAGTGGCGAATGCTCATACGTTATTTAATGTAATATGGGCTTCTTTCTGGATCTTTTTTACAAAACAATATGCTAACTTTATTAGAAGGATCCTTCCAGGGGAAGAGAAGATTTACAGAAGAGATGCTACCTTTCTTAAGCCACAGCTTCTTAATACTCCATCTACAGCATTGGAGGCTGCCAAGAATGAGCTTATTAATATGACAGAGATTGTAAAGGATATGTATAATCTTTCTATGGAATCTGTATTCAAAAATTCCACTCAGTACTCTAAAGATATTTTTACGATGGAAGATATTACTGATGAGCTTAAAGCTTCACTAATAAATTATCTTACTCAACTTTCTATAGATCCTCTTTCCGAAGGAGAGGCAAAGGAATTAAATGCTATTTTAAGAGCTGTAGATGATGTGGAGAGAATAGCAGATCATCTTACAAATGTAATGGAGAAGGTAGATGCAAAGATCTCAGAAAAGGTTGAATTTAGTGAATATGCATGGAGAGATCTTACAAATCTGAAAGATCTGATAGACCGAAACATAAAGGATTCTTTTGACATGATAAAGGATAGTAATCTTTCTTACCTTGATGACATTCTTAAGAGAGAAGATCTTGTGGACTATAAGGTGAAAGAGTCTAAGGAAAATCATATTGAAAGAATGAAGAAGGGACTATGTAATCCTGTAGCTGGAATAATATTCTCAGATCTTCTGATTGATTTGGAAAGGATAAGCGACCATTGTGTAAATATTGCTCAAGAGTTCTATGAGGTAAATAATATAAGGAGAAGAGAAAAGGCTTTAGTATAATTTTTCTTCTAATTCCTCTTCATCTTTTGAAAAGATTTCTATGTCATCCTCTTTTATATAGCTTCCACTTTGAATTTCAATAATTTCCAGGGGATCATCCTTTGGATTCTTTAACTGATGCGGTTTCCCTTTTGGTGCAAATGTACTTTCTCCTTCATATATATAATATTTTCTATCCTCTATATCTATCTCAAGAGTCCCCCTTATTACTGTCCAGTGTTCTGTCCTATATGTATGAAGATGAGAAGTAAGAGAAGATTTTGGGTTTATTACTAATTTTCTGATAACATAATTTTCATTTTTCTCTAATATCTTGTAAAATCCCCAAGGACGATATACTTCTGTATGATATATAATCTCATCTCTATTATCTTTTTCAAGAATTTCTAAAAGTTTCTTGACTTCTTGGCAACCCCCTTTTTTCCCTATAAGAATGGCATCATCGGTTTCAACTATGATTGTATCTTCAAGTCCCATCGCTGCTACTAATCTTTTATTGCTAAAGACTAAGGAGTTCTTTGTATTTAATGCATATACATCTCCAATTATTACATTTCCATTTTCATCCTTTTCTCTTATATCATAGAAGGATTCCCAAGAACCAAGGTCGCTCCATGTTATATCTATAGGTACTACGGCAACTTTATTAGATTTTTCTACTACTGCATGATCAATAGATATAGAAGGAAGTTTTTCAAAAGCTCTTAGCATTTCTTTATATGGTTTTAAAAGAGCCTCGTATATTTTTGGCTCATATTTTTTAAATTCCTCAATTATGGTGGAGATCTGAAAGGCAAAAATACCTGTATTCCAGAGATAAGATCCATCTTTAATATAGCTTTCTGCTAATTCTAAATTTGGCTTCTCAGTGAATTTTGCTACTTTTCTAAAATCTCCAAGATCCTCTCCCACTTTGATATATCCATAACCTGTCTCAGGTTTTTTAGGTGCTACTCCAAAGGTTGTGATATATCCCTTTCTTACAGCAGAAAGTCCTATATTCATATATTCTATAAATTTATCTGTAGGTTCAATAAGATGGTCTGAGGGAAAAACAAATACTTCTTCTTCCTTTTTTTCTCCCAATTTTTCAAGTATGTATTTACAAGATAGAGCAATGGCAGGTGCAGTATTTCTTCCCGTAGGTTCTAATATTAAATTTTTACTTATAACCTTTGAGAATTTTTCTGCTATTCTTTTTACAAAATAAAAGTAATCCTGGTTTGTTATGGTGATAATATTTTCTGGCTCAGTAAGATTAAGAAGTCTTACATAGGTTGCATCTAAGAGTGTTTTTTCTGGGAGGAGCTTTAAAAACTGTTTTGAAAATTTTTCCCTGGAAAGAGGCCAAAGTCTTGTGCCTTTTCCACCTGCAAGAATTATTGCCTTCATTCTCTCACCCCCTCCTTAAAAGAGATGTTATATTTTTTATCCTTCTTATAATTTATCCTTAGAGATTTTTCCATTCCCTTCCATCTTTCTTTATGAACTCTTCTGCCTCTTTAGGTCCATAAGAACCTGGAGAATATATAGAAACTTCAGGATGATCTTTCCAGAAATCAAGAATTGGCTCTACTATCTCCCAAGATTTCTCTATCTCATCTTCCCTTATGAATAGGGTTTGATCTCCCTCAATTATATCTGTAAATAGGGTTTCGTAAGCTTCTATATTTGGCCCGGACCATTCCATAGATGTGGGTATAGGGCAAGATAAGAGGCTTCCTCCTAATGGTCTCAATTGAAAACTTAGAATAATTTTATTCTCTGGAGAGATTTTGAAACCTATTATATCTTCTTGAGGCATACAATCTAAAAGTTTAGAGAATAATCCTGGTATCTTTTTGAACACAATGATGACAGAAGTTTCCTTCTTTTTAAGCTTTTTCCCAGTTCTTAGATAAAAAGGTACACCTTCCCATCTTAGATTATCCACATAGAATTTCACAGATGCATAGGTTTCTGTAAATGATTTTGAAAGGTTTCCTTCTCTTAAGTATCCTTCATACTGTCCTCTTACTGCATACATAGGTACCTCTTTATACGATATCTCTCTTACACTCTTTAGTACTTTAAATTTCTCATCTCTTACCATTTTTTCATCTATACAGCATGGAGGTTCCATAGCTATGATAGTAAGAATTTGTATAAGATGATTTTGTATCATATCTCTTAATGCACCTACTTTATCATAATAGCCTAATCTTCCTTCAACTCCCATATCTTCTAATGCTGAAATCTGAATATGATCAATGAAATTTCTATTCCATATTCCTTCAAAGATTATATTTGAAAATCTTAATCCAAAGATATTTTGTACTGTTTCTTTACCAAGGAAATGATCTATTCTGTAAATTTCTTCCTCCTTAAAAAATTCGGAAATAGTATTATTTAGATCTTTTGCAGATTCTAAATCATATCCAAAAGGTTTTTCAATAACAATTTTTCTTTTATTAGGAAGTTCTTTAAGGGAGAGACCTAAATTTTTAATAGTAGATTCAAAGGTAAGAGGAGGAGTAGCAAGATAGAATATAAATTCCTCCTCTTTATATTTTGAGAGTACATTCTTTAGAACTCTATAATCTTCAGGCTTATCTAAGTTCAATGTTACAAAGTCAAATAGGGAGAGAAATTCAGGATCATCATTGTTGATAGAGTTTTTTAAGATCTCTATGAACTCATTTTGTCCAACATTTGGTCTTCTCCCTGTGCTTATTATTTTTGAACAATTTAATAGCTTGAAATTCTTATAAAGACTATACAGGACTGGATATAATTTAGATCTTGCTAAATCTCCCAGTCCTCCAAGAATAACTATTACAAACTTTTCAGTCATTTTTCACCTCAAAAGTTTCCTTACTTCTTCTCCTTTCTTTGGATCTACAGAGTGTGGAATAAGAATCCATTCTTCATCATGTATAACCTCTGAATTAGGTATAAAAGTAGTCATAGGACTTAAGGTTTCAAGTTCACAAAAATTGGAAGATGTGTATACTTGAATAGCACAGTTGTCATCAGGGTAGAGAGCTCCTTCTACAAAATTAATTTTTTTGATAAAGGTATAGTTTTTAGTAGTGACACCTACAAATCCTTCGTATCCTGTGGTACCCACCTTTCCTTCTTCTCCTGTGGGATATACAAGGAATAAATCATCTTCAGGCATATACTGAGGGCTTGTTATATTTGTACTACTAGCTCCTCCCCATTTTTGCCAATATACAATCTTATTCATCTTCCAATCTCCCTTTGTCGCCCAAGGGAAGAATATAACTCCTTTTTTAGGAGGAATACAGGTAAGAGCCCATAATGCTCCAGGATAGAGGGTTTTTGCTCTATTTACTAAGGCATGTCTTACTATAAATCTTTCTCCTTTTTCCATTATAGTTATGGTTTTCTCAAGCTCTGTAATAGGATCAAAAGAGATGAAACTTATACTATTTTCCCCTTCATGTACTTTGCAAGGGACACTATCAGGATTATATGTGTTTTTAGACTCAGGAGAGATCCAGAAACGATGTCCCCCATAAAATTTCCATTCTCCTATGGATAAAGTCTCCTCTGGATCATGGAAAAGTACATTCTCTCCATCTTTAAACCCAAAGAATAATATTCTTGGTCCTACATCTGCTGAAACTACCATTTTTTGAGTTTTGTTTCTAATCTCATAGCAAAGTTGTCTCTTTCCAAAAGATACTTTTTCCCACTCCATTTTCTTATTCCTCCTTTTTACAAAAATCTATATCAAGCTTACTTGCTGTGGGTCCTTTTTGATTCTGATATTTGCTTCCCTCTTTTTTGTAGTAAGGGGTTTCTGCGGGAGATGTCAGGGTGTAAAAGGATATTTGACATATTCTCATTCCAGGATATAAGGCAATGGGCACATGATTTATATTAGAAAGCTCAAGAGTTATCTGTCCACAAAACCCTGGATCCACATAACCAGCAGTAGCATGCACAATAACTCCTAATCTTCCAAGGCTTGATCTTCCATCTACTCTTGCTACTAAGTCTTCAGGTAGCTTTATTGTCTCAATAGTTGTACCTAATACAAACTCTCCAGGTCTTAAAAAAAATGGTTTTCCATCTTCTACTTCTATGGTACCCATTAAATCTTGGAGAGAGTCTTTAGTAGGATCTATAAAAGCTCTTCCCTCTACTTTAAAATGTAAAAAAGTATTTCCTAGCCTTAGATCTATTGATGATGGTTGAATTTGGCTTTTAGGATTATCTATAGGGTCTATGATTAATTTCCCTTCTTGTATATAGCTTTTAATATCCCTGTCGCTAAGTATCAAATTTATGCCCTCCCTTCCTTCACTTTTCAAATAATTATATCACTAATAGTTATATAATTATTTCTCTTTACTAATAGTCAAAAATATGCTTGTAAATTTTACTATAAGTAAATATAATATAAGTAAAATTTGAGGGAGGAAGGAATATGGAGATAGAGATATGGTACTTAGCATATAAGCCTCTACTTTATAAATATCTTGGTTTGCTATACCGTCCATATATAGATTTTGAAGATTTCAAACAAGAAGGAGAGCTTGCTTTATGGGAACTTCTCAAGAAATATGATCCTTCTCGTGGGAACCTCTCTGCCTATCTTAAAAAATCTCTTTATTATGCTTTGATAAGAGTAAGAGATAAGTTAGTACAAAAGGAAGAAAGTTTAGAAGATATAGAAGATATAAATTTAGAAGTAGAAATCTTTCCTGAAGAAAAAAGAGAGATTGATTTTTCAAGCCTTTCTCCAAGGGAGAAGGAAATTTTAATGTTACTTTTTTATTCAAACTTGAGTGAGAGAGAAACCGCATCTTTTTTGAAGATTTCAAGGAGTAGCGTTAGAGTTTATAAAAAAAGAGCAGTGGAGAAACTAAAATTTTGAGGTAAAATAATAATGTTAGTAATGTTATGGAGGTTAAAAATGGAACTTTATAGAGGTATTTTAGTAATTCTCTTTATGGGACTTGTTTTAGAGATAATTGTATTTATTAATTATTTTTCTCAAAAATTTTTCCCTTTTGAGTTTTACCTAAATATATTTGATTTTGCAGTAACTGTAGGTGGGATAATATATATTGTGAGACATATGATAAAAAATATGAAAGGAAAATAGAATTATGCAAAGTATATCGCTGAGGGAAGTAACAGAAAAGATCAAACTATTAAAAGAAAATATTAGGAAGGTGATCATAGGAAAGGACGATGTTATTGATTATGTGATTATCGCTCTTTTAAGTAAGGGAAATGTACTTCTTGAAGATGTTCCAGGAGTTGGAAAAACTGTGCTTGTGAAGGCTTTAGCAGAGAGTATTGCACTTCAATTTAAGAGAATTCAATTTACTCCTGATACTATGCCATCAGATATTTTGGGTGTAAATGTTTTAAATGCAAAGACCTTAGAGTTTGAATTTAAGCCTGGACCTGTATTTACGAATATTCTTCTTGCTGATGAGATAAATAGAACATCACCACGTACTCAAGCAGGGCTTTTAGAGGCTATGGATGAGGGTGGAGTTACTGTTGATGGTACCTTTTATCCTCTTCCTAACCCATTTATGGTAATTGCAACTCAGAATCCAAGGGAGCACTTTGGTACTTATCCATTACCTGAATCTCAACTGGATAGATTTTTTATCTCTCTTTCCATGGGATATCTTCCAGCAGAACAAGAGGTACAAATGCTTGAATCTCAGAGAGTTATTCATCCCTTAGAGAAGATAAAGCCTGTCTGGACAAGAGAAGATCTTCTTTCTGCCCAAGAAGAGGTAAAAAATATATTTATTCATGAGGATATTCTTAATTACATTGTAAATTTAACAAATGCTACCAGAGATGATCCAAGTTTTTCTTTGGGTGCAGGTCCCAGGGCATCCATATGTCTTATGAGAGGAGCACAAGGTTCTGCTATTTCTGAGGGAAGAGATTATGTGATTCCAGAGGATGTGATTAAAGTGATTGTACCCATTCTTGTCCATAGGGTAATACCAAAAGAAGGTGAAGGCACCAGTAGATCTGTGAGAGAGGAACTTCTAAAAGAAGGATTAAAGAAGGTAAAAATTCCTAGGGTTAGGATACCGTGAATATTTTTTTCTTTACTCCTTTAGGTTTTCTCCTTTTCGTGGGGGATTTTACTGTTGTATTAATAGGTATAAATGTAAGTTCTGCCCCTATACTTTTAATGGCATCTTTTATATTAGGACTTTTCTTCTTAAATCTTCTTGAAGTTCTAATCCAACCTATTTCCTTAATATTTTCTGTTAAGACACCTTTTTTAGTTATGGAAGGTGAAGAAGATCATATAAATATCCGAGCAGAAAATAAAAGCAGACTTCCTAAGGGGCAAATATATATCATTTTAAATAAAGAAAAGATCCCTTTGATGGGATTAAAGGGAAAGGAAAATAAAGAGATCTCTATCCCTTACAGGTTTGAAAAAAGAGGTGTCTTTTCTATAAATAAATTGAAAGTAAGATATTCGGGAGTTTTAGGATTATTCTTTTGGGATAAGAATTATAAAATAGATGCTAAAACCTATGTTTATCCTCTTTATTACCCTATTCCTAAGGAGATGTATTTAGTTGGAGATGGAAGTGGTAGATCTTCTTATGTACTTTC
>JAKOUL010000102.1 GCA_029776735.1 Dictyoglomota bacterium | reverse complement strand
TAATCCTAAAGGATAACCAGAACCATCTAATCTTTCATGATGTTGATATACTACAGGGGCAATTTCTCTTAATATATTTACCTTTTTGAGAAGATTATATGCTATTTCTGGATGAGTATTCATAATTTCTCTTTCAAGAGGGGTTAATGAAGATGGCTTATTTATTATTTCAGAGGGTATAGCGATCTTTCCAATATCATGGAGAAGAGCACATAAGGTAATAAATCTTAATCTTTCTTGAGGAAGATTCATTTCTCTCCCAATAGCTACAGAGATTCTTGCTACTCTTTTTTGATGTTGTGAAGTATAAGAATCCTTTAGTTCTATAATATCTGAAGCGATTTTTATTACTTGATAAAGGGAAGATTGTAGTTTCCTTTGAATATTAGTTTTCTCTTCCAATTCTTTATTAAGAGATTCATAGAGCCTTGTATTTTCTAAAGAAACCGAAAGAATTGGAAGTATGGGACTTACCTTCTCTATATCTTTCTGAGAGAATGTATAAGCTTTATCACTATCAAAACTTATGATACCACTAATTTCATTATTAAAAGGTATAGGAATCATAAGATGAGACTTTATCCATGAAGTTTCTGGGATAGAGATCCAGAATGGACATTTGTCTGTATCCTCTATAAGAAGAGGTTCCTTACTTTCCAAAACAATATCAAGGGTATGAAACTCTTCTCTATTCATTTTAAAAGATTTCATAAAATTATCTGAGCCATATTTCTCATATCCCAAAAAAGAAAGATATTGAAGAGTATTACCTTCTAAAATTCCAACATTTGCAGAAGTGTAAGGTATAAGATTCTCTAATCCTTTTAGAGTTTCTTCAAAGAGTTCATTTATAGTTCTCTTAGATATGAAAGAGAATGTAAGATCTCTTAAGATTTTTGTATCTGCTTTCTCTAAATATGCTTTAATCTCTAAGGCTAAAATCTTAAGGAATTTTATCTCTTCTTCTCCTAAAACTTTATCTTTACTTTCTGCGGTAAATATAAAGGAGAAATAAGTAGTTTGGATAGGGATTGAGAATTTTTTATCTGAAATTTTTCCTTTGGGGCTAATTAGTTTGTCTGTATGCTCTAAGGTTATATAAATGCCTAAGTTTTCCATTAAAAGTTTAGATATCCTTAAAAGGATATCTTCAATGCTATCTGCTTCATCTATTTCATCCTTAATTTGAAGAATTAGATCGGTACATGTCAATTTTTTTACCTTTTCTATAATAACTATTTAATTTATAATAACATTTTAAAATGTTTTTTTCAAAAATAAACTATGATTACAAATTAAGGGGGCAAAAATTTATGATATGTGAAATAATATCCGTAGGGACAGAGATTCTTCTTGGAGATATTTTAAACACTAATGCCCAATATTTGGGAAGAAGACTTGCAGATCTTGGTATTAATGTATATTTTCATACATCTGTAGGAGATAATCCTGAAAGGCTAAAGAAAACCTTTGAGATTGCCTTCTCAAGAAGTGATATGGTGATTGCTACAGGTGGACTTGGACCTACCAAAGATGATCTTAGCAAAGAAGTGGCTGCTGAATTTTTTGGTAAAAAACTGATTATTGATGAGGAATCATTGCAGAGGATAAGAGATTCTTTTGAGAGAAGAGGACTTCCTTTAACTTCTGGAAATATGAAACAGGCGTATATAATTGAAGGAAGTAGACCTATACCTAATGATTATGGGACTGCTCCTGGAATCCTCTTAGAAGAAAAGGGCAAAATCTTAATTCTTCTTCCTGGACCTCCTAAGGAAATGGTACCTATGTTTGAAAATTATGTAGTTCCTTTCCTGTCTTCCCTTTCTTCAGAGACTATTTACTCAAGGGTTTTAAGGGTTTGTATTCTTGGAGAAAGTTTTATGGAAGAAAGGGTTCGCGATCTTATAGAGAATCAAACAAATCCTACAATAGCTCCATATGCAAAGGAAGGAGAAGCTATTTTAAGAATTACTGCAAAGGCAAAGACTAAAGATGAGGCAGAGAAATTGATAGAACCTGTGGTAGAAGAGATTAAGAAGAGAATAGGGGAATATATTTATGGGGAAGGGGATATCACCTTAGAAGAGGTGGTAGTGAAGCTTCTTCTAAATAAAGATCTAACGATCTCTATAGCAGAGTCTTGTACAGGTGGAATGATTACTTCCAGACTTGTAAATGTGCCAGGTGTATCAAAGGTGCTTTTAGAGGGAGTTGTGGCTTACAGTAATGAGGCTAAGATGAACAGGCTTAATATCTCTGAAAAGATTCTTAGAAAATACGGAGCAGTAAGCAAGGAATGTGCTATGGAGATGGCTAAGAATGTAGCATTACTTTCTTCTTCTCATATTGGGCTTTCAGCTACCGGAATAGCAGGACCTGAAGGAGGTGGCAAGAAAAAACCTGTGGGTCTTGTTTATTTAGGACTTTATATTAAAGGAAAGTTGTCATATAAAGAGTTAAAACTTAGTGGGAATAGGGATAGAATTAGACGTATGACCACTATAAATGCTTTGGATTTTCTTAGAAGAGAGGTTATAAAAATAGAATAATAATATTTTTCAATCTTTCTCTTGCCTGATTCTTTAAAATATTATTTCTCTATTCTTGTTTTTTTGTTATAATATACATACCGACTGGTCGGTATGGGAGGTAAAAAATGAAAGATAAAAGTACAAAAGATAGGCTTGTGGAGATAGGTGAAGAGTTTTTCTCTAAGAAGGGATATAATGCCACCAGTATATCCGATATATGTGAAAGAGCAGGTGTAAGTAAGGGAGCTTTTTTTCATTATTTCCCTACGAAGGAAAGTTTTTTCTTAGAGGTTCTTGATAAGTGGCTTTTTGAACTTTCAGAGAGACTCCAAACTTATAAAAAGGTCTCAGGAAATGTCCCTGATAGCATTTTAGAGATGACAGAGATTTTTGATGATATATTCCGGGAATCCAAAGATAAGTTTTTCCTTTTCCTTGAATTTTTGCGATGGGGAGTAAAGGATGAAAAAATTTTAAAAAGGCTTGGAGAATATTTTAAAAAATATGAGGAATATTTCTCTCATCTTATTGAAGAGGGTATAAGAGAAGGAAGCTTTGTGGATGTAGACCCTCATATAATATCTCGCACTTTAATCTCTTTTTCCTTAGGAACTATTTTGCAGGAGATTTTTGACCCTTTAAAAGATTGGGGAAAAATCAGTAAGGAGGGTATTAAATTGATAATTTCAAGTATTAAGAAGGGAGAGTGATATCATGAAAGTTCTTCTTACAGGTGCTTTTGGAAATATAGGTTTGAGTGCTATTGAGGAGCTTGTAAGACAAGGGGATAAAGTTAGATGTTTTGATTTAAAGAATAAGAGAAATGAGAAGATATTTAAGAGATTGAAAAAGGAATATGGGGAAAGAATTGAAGTTTTTTGGGGAGATATTACAAGGGAAGAAGATATAGAAGGAGCCCTTGAAGATCAGGATATAGCTGTCCATCTTGCTTTTATAATTCCAAAGCTTTCTGTTACAGGTTTAGAATCAGAAAAGGTGCCTGATATAGCCTATAAAGTAAATGTTATTGGTACAAAAAATCTTGTGGATGCTATGGAAAAACTTCCTTCTCCTAAAAAGATTATTTTTACTTCTTCATTACATGTCTTTGGTATTACCCAAAATCTTGTGCCACCGAGAAAGGTTGATGATCCTTTAAATCCTCCAGAACATTATTCAAGGCATAAGGTAGAATGTGAGAATATTATTAAGAATTCTAATCTTATCTGGAGTATATATAGGTTGGCAGCTTCACTTCCTATAAGCGTAAAGCTTGATACAGGGATGTTTGATGTACCTCTTGAAAATAGAATGGAATATGTGCATACAAAAGATGTAGGTCTTGCCATTGCCAAAGGAGTAAGGAGTGAGAAGATTTGGGGTAAAATTCTACTTATTGGTGGAGGTCCTAAATGTCAATACTATTATGGAGATATCTTGCATAAAGTATTAGAAAATATAGGTGTGGGAATGCTTCCTGAAGAGGCTTTCTCCGATAAGTTTTTTGCTACCGACTGGCTGGATACAAAAGAAAGTGAGGAGATATTACATTATCAAAGAAGGACTATTGAAGATTATGTAGAGGATGTTAGGAGAACACTGGGATATAGAATATTTTTTATCAAGTTGTTTAGACCTACAGTAAGATTTATTTTGCTTAAAAAGTCACCTTATTACAATAGGAGACCTATCCCTCTAAAAGTACTTTGGGAAGGATATAATAAATTATTTTAAAAATATGTTAAAAATGGGGGGAGGTGATATTTTGATGATATAATAGCTTGGTGACATAATTTTGATAGAGAGGTTTATTAATGGAAAAACTTTCTCTAACTTACCAGGATTTAGGACTTCTTTTAGGGGGTTTAAGTCTCTTCCTTTTTGGTATAATGCAGATGAGCACTGGTTTAGAGAAAGCAGTAGGTACAAGGCTACGTAGTATTTTTGGAAGACTTAATTCTTCACCTTTTAGAGGACTCCTTATTGGCGCTCTTGTGACTTCAATAGTTCAAAGTAGTACTGCTGTTACTGTACTTACTATAACTTTTGTAAATGCAGGACTTCTAACTTTAGAAGGGGCATTAGGAATAATTTTTGGTGCGAATATTGGTACTAC
Organism: Dictyoglomota bacterium; assembly: GCA_029776735.1. The sequence continues at coordinate 6,254 of JAKOUL010000102.1, read as the reverse complement.
TGTCACTGCACAGCTTGTAGCCTTTGATTTTATTGCTTTTGCTCCTTACTTCCTTCTTTTAGGATTTATTTTGTTATTTTTTGGAAAAAGAAAATATATGCGTAATGTGGGAGAAGCTGTTTTTGGCTTTGGATTAATCTTTATGGGTATTTATATTATGGAGTCTTCTCTTTCTGTCTTAAATAATTGGGCTCCTTTTCATAATGCAATGATATCCTTAGGAAGATATAGAATATTAGGGATTTTAACTGGTGCTGTTGTAACAGGTGTTGTTCAAAGTAGTAGTGTTACCACAAGTGTTGTAGTGGCTCTTGCATCAAAGGGTGCCATAGGAATATCCGCTGCAATACCTATTGTTTTAGGAGCTAACATTGGTACATGTGTTACAACTTTGATAGCCTCTGTGGGTACTAATATATCTGCTAAAAGAACTGCTCTTGCTCACTTCTTATTTAATGTTATAGGGGTAGCTATTATATTTCCTTTCCTTCCTTATTTTGAAAAGTTAGTAGTATTAACCTCAGCAGATACCGCAAGACAGGTGGCAAATGCTCATACGTTATTTAATGTAATATGGGTTTCTTTTTGGATCTTTTTTACAAAACAGTATGCTAATCTTATTAGAAGAATACTCCCAGGAGAAGAGAAAATTTACAGAAGAGAGGCTACTTTTCTCAAGCCGCAGCTTCTTAATACCCCATCTACAGCATTGGAGGCTGCCAAGAATGAGCTTATCAATATGACAGAGATTGTAAAGGACATGTATAATCTTTCTATGGAATCGGTATTCAAAAATTCCACTCAGTGCTCTAAAGATATTTTTACGATGGAAGATATTACTGATGAACTTAAAGCTTCACTAATAAATTATCTTACTCAACTTTCTACAGATCCTCTTTCCGAAGGAGAGGCAAAGGAATTAAATGCTATTTTAAGAGCTGTAGATGATGTGGAGAGAATAGCAGATCATCTTACAAATGTAATGGAGAAGGTAGATGCAAAGATCTCAGAAAAGGTTGAATTTAGTGAATATGCATGGAGAGAGCTTACAAATCTGAAAGATCTGATAGACCGAAACATAAAGGATTCTTTTGACATGATAAAGGATAGTAATCTTTCTTACCTTGATGACATTCTTAAGAGAGAAGATCTTGTGGACTGTAAAGTGAAAGAGTCTAAGGAAAACCATATTGAAAGAATGAAGAAAGGACTTTGTAATCCTATAGCTGGAATAGTATTCTCAGATCTTCTGATTGATTTGGAAAGGATAAGCGACCATTGTGTAAATATTGCTCAAGAGTTCTATGAGGTAAATAATATAAGAAGAAGAGAAAATGCTTTAATTTAATTTTTCTTCCAAGTCTTCCTCATCTTTTGAAAAGATCTCTATATCATCTTCTTTTATATAGGTTCCACTTTGAATTTCAATAATTTCCAGGGGATCATCCTTTGGATTCTTTAATTGATGCGGTTTTCCTTTTGGTGCAAAGGTACTTTCTCCTTCATATATATAATATTTTCTATCCTCTATATCCGCCTCAAGAGTCCCTCTTATTACTGTCCAGTGTTCTGTCCTCTGGGTATGAAGATGAGAGGTAAGAGAAGATTTTGGGTTTATCACTAATTTTCTGATGATATAATTGTCATTTTTCTCTAATATCTTGTAAAATCCCCAAGGACGATATACTTCTGTATGATATATAATCTCATCTCTGTTATCTTTTTCAAGAATTTCTAAAAGTTTCTTGACTTCTTGGCAACCCCCTTTTTTCCCTATAAGAATGGCATCGTCGGTTTCAACCACGATTGTGTCTTCAAGTCCCAGTGCTGCTACTAATCTTTTATTGCTAAAGACTAAGGAGTTCTTTGTATTTAGTGCATATACATCTCCAATTATTACATTTCCATTTTCATCTTTCTCTCTTACCTCATAGAAGGATTCCCAAGAACCAAGGTCGCTCCATGTTATATCTATAGGGACTACTGCAACCTTATCGGATTTCTCCATTACTGCGCGATCAATAGATATAGAAGGAAGTTTTTCAAAGTCTCTTAGCATTTCTTTATATGTTTTTAAAAGAGCCTCGTATATTTGTGGCTCATATTTTTTAAATTCCTCAATCATAGTAGAGATCTGGAAGGCAAAAATACCTGTATTCCAGAGATAAGACCCATCTTTGATATAGCTTTCTGCTAATTCTAAATTTGGTTTTTCGGTAAATTTTGCTACTTTTCTAAAATCTCCGAGATCCTCTCCTACTTTGATATATCCATAACCTGTCTCAGGTTTTTTAGGTACCACACCAAAGGTTGTGATGAATCCCTTTCTTACAGCAGAAAGTCCCATATTCATATATTCTATAAATTTATCTGTGGGATTAATAAGATGGTCTGAAGGAAAAACAAATACTTCTTCTTCTTCTTTTTCTCCTAATTTTTCAAGAATGTATTTGCAAGATAGAGCAGTAGCAGGTGCGGTATTTCTCCCCGTAGGTTCTAATATTAAATTTTTCCCCATAACCTTTGAGAATTTTTCTGCTATTCTTTTTACAAAATAAAAGTAATCCTGATTTGTTATGGTAATAATATTTTCTGGCTCAGTAAGATTGAGAATTCTCTCATAGGTTGCATCTAAGAGTGTTTTTTCTGGAAGAAGCTTTAAAAACTGTTTTGAAAACTTTTCCCTTGAAAGAGGCCAAAGTCTTGTACCTTTTCCACCTGCAAGAATTATTGCCTTCATTTTCTTCCCCCCTTCTTAAAAGAGATGGTATATTTTTTATCCTTCTTATAGTTTATCCTTAAAGGTTTTTCCATTCCCTTCCATCTCTCTTTATGAATTCTTCTGCCTCTTTAGGTCCATAAGAGCCTGAAGGGTATATAGAAACTTCGGGATGGTCTTTCCAGAAATCAAGAATTGGCTGTACTATCTCCCAAGATTTCTCTATCTCATCTTCTCTTATGAATAGAGTTTGATCTCCCTCAATTATATCTGTAAATAGGGTTTCATAAGCCTCAATGTTTGATCCTGACCATTCCATAGATGTGGGTATAGGGCAAGATAAGAGACTTCCTCCTAAGGGTCTCAACTGAAAGCTTAAAATAATTTTGTTCTCTGGAGAGATTTTGAAACCTATAATATCTTCCTGAGGCATACAATCTAAAAGTTTAGAGAATAATCCCGGTATCTTTTTGAACACAATGATAACAGAGGTTTCTTTCCTTTTAAGCTTTTTTCCAGTTCTTAGATAAAAAGGTACTCCCTCCCATCGTAGATTATCTACATAGAATTTCACAGCTGCATAGGTTTCTGTAAATGACTCTGAAAGGTTTCCTTCTTTTAAGTATCCTTCATACTGTCCTCTCACTGCGTACATAGGTACCTCTTTATATGATATCTCTCTTACACTCTTTAGCACTTTAAATTTCTCATCTCTTACCATTTTTTCATCTATGCAGCAGGGGGGTTCCATAGCTATGATGGTAAGAATTTGGATAAGATGATTTTGTATCATATCTCTTAAGGCACCTACTTTATCGTAATATCCTAATCTTCCCTCAACTCCTATATCTTCTAATGCTGAGATCTGAATATGATCAATGAAGTTTCTATTCCATATCCCTTCAAAGATTATATTTGAAAATCTTAATCCAAAGATATTTTGTACCGTTTCTTTACCAAGGAAATGATCTATTCTGTAAATTTCCTCTTCCTTAAAAAATTCAGAAATAGTATTATTTAAATTCTTTGCAGATTCCAAATCATATCCAAAAGGTTTCTCAATAACAATTTTTCTTTTATTGGGAAGTTCTTTAAGGGAGAGACCTAAATTTTTAATGGTAGATTCAAAGGTAAGAGGAGGAGTAGCAAGATAGAATATAAATTCTTCTTCTTTATATTTTGAAAGTACATCCCTTAAACCTCTATAATCTTCAGGTTTATCCAAGTTTAATGTTACAAAGTCAAATAGGGAGAAAAATTTAGGCTCATCATTGTTAACAGACATTTTTAAGATCTCTATGAACTCATTTTGCCCAATATTTTGTCTTCGTCCTGTGCTTATTATTTTTGAACAATTTAGTAGCTTGAAATTCTTGTAAAGATTATATAGAACTGGGTATAATTTGGATCTTGCTAAATCTCCCAGCCCTCCAAGAATAACTATTACAAACTTTTTCCCCATTTTTCACCTCAAAAATTTTCTTACTTCCTCTCCTTTCTTTGGATCTACAGAATGAGGAAGAAGGATCCACTCTTCATCATGTATAAATTCTGAATTAGGTATAAAAGTAGTCATAGGGCTTAAGGTTTCAAGTTCACAAAAATTGGGAGATGTATATACTTGAATGGCACAATTATCATCAGGGTAGATAGCTCCTTCTATAAAATTAATTTTTTTGATAAAGGTATAGTTTTTAGTGGTGACACCTACAAAGCCTTCGTATCCTGTGGTACCTATCTTCCCTTCTTCTCCTGTGGGATATACAAGGAATAAATCCTTTTCAGGCATATACTGAGGACTTGTTATATTTGTACTACTGGCTCCCCCCCATTTTTGCCAATAGACAATCTTATTCATCTTCCAATCTCCCTTTGTTGCCCAAGGGAAGAATATAACTCCTTTTTTAGGAGGAATACATGTAAGAGCCCATAATGCTCCAGGATATAGAGTTTTTGCTCTATTTACTAATGTATGTCTTACTATAAATCTTTCTCCCTTTTCCATTATAGTTATGGTTTTCTCAAGCTCTGTAATAGGATCAAAAGAGATGAAACTTATACTATTTTCCCCTTCATGTACTTTGCAAGGGACACTATCAGGATTATATGTGTTTTTAGACTCAGGAGAGACCCAGAAACGATGTCCTCCATAAAATTTCCATTCTCCTATGGATAAAGTCTCCTCTGGATCATGAAAAAGTACATTTTCTCCATCTTTAAAGCCAAAAAATAATATTCTTGGTCCCACATCTGCTGAAACCACCATTTTTTGAGTTTTGTTTCTAATCTCATAACAAAGCTTTCTCTTTCCAAAAGATACTTTTTCCCACTCCATTTTCTTATTCCTCCTTTTTACAAAAATCTATATCAAGCTTACTGGCTGTAGGTCCTTTTTGATTCTGATATTTACTTCCCTCTTTTTTGTAGTAAGGGGTTTCTGCAGGAGATGTCAGAGTGTAAAAGGATATTTGGCATATTCTCATCCCAGGATATAAGGCAATGGGCACATGATTTATATTAGAAAGCTCAAGAGTTATCTGCCCACAAAATCCTGGATCTACATAACCAGCAGTAGCATGCACAATAACTCCTAATCTTCCAAGGCTTGATCTTCCATCTACTCTTGCCACTAAGTCTTCAGGAAGCTTTATTGTCTCAATAGTTGTACCTAATACAAACTCTCCAGGTCTTAAAAAAAATGGTTTTCCATCTTCTACTTCTATGGTACCCATTAAATCTTGAAGAGAGTCTTTAGTAGGGTCTATAAAAGCTCTTCCCTCTACTTTAAAATGTAAAAATGTATTTCCTAATCTTAAATCTATTGATGATGGTTGAATTTGCCTTTTAGGATCATCCATAGGTGCTATAATTAATTTCCCCTCTTTTATATATGCTTTAATATCTCTATCACTAAGTATCAAATTTATGTCCTCCCTTCCTTTGCTTTTCAACTAATTATATCACTAAATAGTTATATAATTAGTTTCTTTACCTATAGTCAAAAATATACTTGAAAATTTTACTATAGGTAAATATAATATAAGTAAAAGTTGAGGGAGGAAGGGATATGGAGATAGAGATATGGTACTTGGCATATAAGCCTCTGCTTTATAAGTATCTTGGTTTGCTATACCGTCCATATATAGATTTTGAAGATTTTAAGCAAGAGGGAGAGCTTGCTTTATGGGAACTTCTCAAGAAATATGATCCTTCTCGTGGAGATCTTTCTGCCTATCTTAAAAAATCTCTTTATTATGCTTTGATAAGAGTAAGAGACAAATTAACACCAAAAGAAGAAAGTTTAGAAGATATAGAATATGAAAATTTAGAAAAAGAAGTTTATTCTGAAGAAAAAAGAGAGATTGATTTTTCAAGCCTTTCTCCAAGAGAGAAGGAAATTTTAATGTTACTTTTTTACTCAAACTTGAGTGAGAGAGAAGCTGCATCTTTTCTGAAGATCTCAAGGAGTAGTGTTAGAGTTTATAAAAAAAGAGCAGTGGAGAAACTAAAATTTTGAGGTAAAATAATAATGTTA
>JAKOUL010000096.1 GCA_029776735.1 Dictyoglomota bacterium | reverse complement strand
ATTCTTGTAAAAGAAGCAAAGGGGATTGGATGGAAGGAAGGAAGTCATTTTTTGAGGAATAGTGGAAAACTTGATGTAGCAATATTAGATAAACATATTCTTAAATTTCTTTTTGATGAGAAGATTATAGAAGAAATTCCTAAGGGATGGACTCAAAAAAATTATGAAAAGATAGAAGAAGAGTTCACAAAGCTTTCCGATTTATTAGGGAAAGCTCCCGGAGAGACCGATCTATATATCTGGTTTCTATTAAAAGGAGTTGTAGAAAAATAATAGACTAAATTAGAGAGCTTTGAATATCCCTTAATGTAAAGGAGACATCTCCAACTTCTCTGACTCTTATATTAATCTTTGGATTTTCTCCTTGTAATTTCAATTCAAATTTTAGTCTCTCTCCTATATTCCATAGGAATGGTAGTTCTCTACCTATATTTACTTCCCCGCCTTCAACATTTATCTCTTCAATATTAATAGGCATTATGTAATTTACCACATCAAAGCTTATATTATTATCACCTTTTTGAATCGTCTCTTTATCTATCATCTGTAGAAAATATGAAAGATAAGGATTAATCATATTATTACTACCTCCTTTTAATACTTCTATTATTTTATCAGGGAAATCGGTAATAATACCAAAGGTATCCCTCTCTTTAAAATAAACCGCCTTCTCTATATCATTTACTGTCCAAGGAATTGTAGCTCTAAAATAGGTCTTATATTCATCAGTCACATAAAAATAATTTGGCTTTAAAAAATCCACATCTTTAAAATACATCTCTAACTCTATAGCCCTGGGCTCATGGACATAAAGAAAACCAATCTTAACATCCTCATAAAGCAATTTAAGTCCAAAAAGATCTCTATGCCAAAATGATGAGATCACATAGTCTTTTATTCTCAAATCCTTTACTAAATTATATACCTCTTTAAAATCTTTAGCATTTTTAACTTCAATATCTATAAATTTATCACTATCCCTAATAAATTCAAGTACATTCCCAAGTTTTGGAACTTCTTCCCCTTGGATTCTTATACCTTTCAACTTTTGAAAATTAACTTTTCTAATATTTAAATCCATACCTGTGAGCCTTTTTAGGTTTTCATCATGAGATATTACCAAGACATTATCCAAGGTTTTCTGTACATCAATTTCAATCCCATCAGCGCCAAAATCCAAAGCCTGTTTAAAAGCCTTCATAGTATTTTCAGGAGAGCAAGCACATCCTCTATGTCCTAATACAAGCATAATTTATCCTCTTACATCCATTTCTAAATCTTTTACTTGTAAAATCATTAGGAGAGCAAGAATAGAGAATATTCCTCCTAAAGGGAAGATAATAAAACGTGTATGTAAAAGGTCTGCTAAAAAACCAGTAAGAGGTGGAGCTATGATACTCGCAGATTGAGATGCTAAGTAATACATACCAGTAAAGGTACCTTGCAACTCTAAAGAGCCAAGATCAAGCACCATAGGAAGAGCATTTATATTTATTAATGCCCAGGAAATACCCCCAATAAGAAAAAGTATACTAATAACAGAAAGGTCTTTTGTAATCATTAAACCTATAAACATACCTATAATCCCTAAAATACCTATAATTACTGTCCTTTTTCTCCCAATTCTTTTTGCAAGAACACCTGATGGGATGGACATAACCATAAAAGACAAGGCTAATATTCCTAAATTAAATTTTGCTATACTCTCCCCTTGAGAGGGTAAAAGTCCAGATTCCATAGCCATATAGACTGTATAAAAGGTTTCTATTGTATTAAATCCCACAAACCAGAAAAATATAGCAAGTAGTAAAAATATTAAGCTTTTGTCTCTTACTCTCATAAGATATTTAAAGGAATTAGACCAGGAAGTTTGCTTTTGGGAAACAGGTACTAAGGAGTCTCTCTTCTCCCTTATCGTTAAAAAAAGAATAATAACAGCAATTATCTGAACTATTCCTACAATTAAAAATCCTAAGGTTCTATCAGTAGAAGAGAGCCTTCCCACAAAGAAAAAGGCTATAAGAGCTCCTAATCCTCCCATAAAGTTTATTATGCCATTTGCAGGAGATCTATTCTCTGGGAATACAATATCTGGCATAAGAGCTATAAAAGGAGACCTTCCAATAGCCTGAGTTATATTCATAAGAAATATGACAAAAATTAAGAGAAAAAGAGAAGGAATATTTACTCCCATAAGAAGAGGAATCCATGGAATTAAGCAGAAAAGAATTGCACTTATGGGAAGTGAAGTTATAATATATGGCATTCTTCGTCCTATTTTTGTCCATGTTCTATCAGAAAGAGCCCCTATAATAGGAATAATAATGATAGCAAGGATGTTATCCAAATTCATGATCCATCCCACTGCAAAACTTGAAATCTTATAGGTTTCCTGAAGAATTATAGGAATATCTGTATTATAAATAGACCAGAGAAGGGAGATAGACAAAAATCCAAATCCTAAGAGGAAAACCTTAAAATAATTTGATCTCCCCTGCATTAAATCCTCCTAAAAAGGACTTTATGTAGAAATCATTTTAACATAAAAAACTAATCATGTATAATATCTTCATAAGGAGTTATCTAAGATGGGGAATGAATATCATTATAATATTGAGCTATATCCCGAAGATTCAAGAAAATTAATTCCTATAGAGTTAGAGATACCAGAAGGTACCAAGGAGATCATTATAAAAGCTAAATTAGAACCAGAATATCTAACCTATGAGGAATCAAGAAAACCCATTATAGAAGCCATTAAGAAATACATATCACAAGGCTTTGAACCCTTAGATATAAAGGATGTACCTCAAGGAATCTTAGAGAATGTCATAAGAAGTTTCTCTCCACTAAAAAACGTGGTAAATTTTAGATTGATAGATACAGAGGGATCTTTTAGAGGTACAGGAGATCAAAGATTTACAAAAGGAATGCCTATAAAGATAGGTGAAAAAGAAAGCACCTTAGGATGTGTTGCAGGCGATATTCCAGCAGGAAATTGGAAACTCATCTTAGAAGTAAAAAGCATCTTGAAGAAATCTTTATTGAATATAATAGTGAGCGTAAATAGGGAGGAAAAAACTAAGATCTCTGATGTAACTTTCCCCTATACTCCTGTACTTTCTGAATATGAAGAAAAAAGTGGATGGGTCAAAGGTGACTTTCATCTCCACTCAAATCATAGTGATGGCGTTTTTTCCATAGAGAATCTTATAAAGTTCAATATAAGAAGAGGACTTGATTTTATCTTCCTTACAGACCATAACAAAATATCAGGCTATCAAATGGTTAAAGAAGAAAACTATCCCATATGGGGAGGTATGGAATTTACCACTTTTTGGGGGCATTTCTTAGGTTTAGGAATATACGATTACATACCTTTGGATTTAATTAATCCAGAAGATGGAATTAAAAAGGTCTCTGAAAAGGTGCACTTCCAAGGAGGAATCTTCTGTATTGCTCATCCTAATACTATAGGCTATCCCATATGCCCAGGATGTAAATGTGAGCTCCCTATAGATTGGAGATATGTGGATGCTATAGAGGTTTGGAGTGGCTCTTTTAATCTAAGAAGCTTTGAGATAACTGAAAGTATAAAACAGTGGAGGAATCTATTAAAAGAACACTACCGTATAACTGCCATAGGAAGCTCGGATATGCACAAAGCTGAGGATATCACAGAAGATGTTCCCATAAACTATGTATATGTGGAAGAATTAAACTTAGAAAATCTTATTAATGCGGTAAAGATGGGAAGATTGTATATTACTTCAGGACCAAAGGTTGAATTTAGTATAAATAATAAGATGATAGGAGACATAGTAAATAAAGAAGAAGCTCTTATACTAAAATACTCTTGTGAAGAAGAATGTGACCTAAAAATTATATATAATGGAGAGGAATATATAAAAATTCCATCCACCCAAAAAGGTATCATACAAATCCGATTAGAAGATGAAGGATACATCTATCTTGAATTTTGGAAAGGGAAAAATTTAAAAGCTATTACAAATCCTATCTATATAAAATAAAACATGGGGCAATAATGCCCCATGTTCAAAAAACGTATTTTCTTTACACACCAGAGAATGCGTTAAATCCACCATCAATAGGTACTACTACACCTGTCACAAAAGAACTTGCAGGAGATACAAGCCATATGATAGTCCCCACAAGTTCCTCAGGCTCTCCAAATCTGCCCATAGGCGTATGGGCAATTACTGCTTCACCACGGGGAGTTAAAGATCCATCTTTATTTAAGAGAAGATCTCTGTTCTGATTAGTAACAAGGAAACCTGGAGCAATAGCATTAACTCTAATCTTAGGTGAATATTCTTTTGCCACATATACTGCAAACCACTGGGTGAAATTAGCCACTGCAGCCTTTGCAGCTGAGTATCCTATAGTCTTCGTAAGAGGTCTAAAGGAAGACATAGATGCAAAGTTTATTATTACACCACCATCTTTATTTTCTAACATCATCTTTCCAAAAATCTGACTTGGAATTATAGCACCTGCAAAAAGATTAATATTCACTACTTTTTGAATAGATTCAAAGGGCATATCCCAAAAGGATACTTTATCGGAAACTACTGCTTCTGGAATATTCCCACCAGCGGCATTTAAAAGTATATCCACCCTTCCAAATGAGCTTTTTACCTTATCTGCAACATCTTTTATATTATCCCTATTAAAAGCATCCATCACAAAACCTTCCACGGTGATGCCCATGCTCTTTAATTTTTCCACCTGATTTTTTAAAGCTTGTTCATTGATATCCGTAAGAACGATCTTTGCTCCCGCCTTCCCAAGACCTTCAGAGATAGCAGAAGCTAATATTCCACCTCCACCAGCAAAGAATGCTACTTTATCCTTTACAGAAAAAAGTTTTTCAACATAACTCATATAGATTCCACCTCCTAAAAAATTTTCTATTCCCATTCTGTATGAAAAATTCCTTCTTTATCTATCCTCTCATAGGTATGAGCACCAAAAAAGTCTCTCTGAGCCTGAATAAGATTAGCAGGCAGATTCTCTTCTGAAAGAGCAAGATAATAATCAAGAGCAGAATTTAAAGCAAGAAGAGAAATTCCAGCTTCTTTCCCTAAGTTTGTAACCTTCTTCATAGCATCTAACTTATCCTTAAGAAATTGATGAGTCTTTAAAGAGAGAAGAAGATTAATATTAGAGAGATCTTCTTTAATAATATCTCTTAAAAAGTTCAGAATTTTTGCCCTAATAATACATCCACCCTTCCATATTCTTAAAACCTCTGAAAGATCTATATTATAATTGAAGACCTTAGATGCCTCATCAATTAACCAAAGCCCTTGAGAAAAAGATATAAATACACCAAAAAGTAGTGCCTTCTCAAGATCCGAGACAAACTCATCTTTATTGAGAGAGATATCCCTTTTCTCTTTCTGAGATAAAGAGCTTATCTTTACCCTTAAATCCTTAAAGTGGGAAATTACTCTTCCTTCTACAGCAAGATTTAATGTGGGGGTAGGAATGCCAAGATCAAGAGCAGTCTGAGCAGCCCATTTCCCAGTACCTTTCTGTTCTGCTTTATCAAGAATAAGTTCCACAAGAGGTTTTCCCGTCTCAGGATCTTTATATCTCATAACCTTATAAGAGATCTCCATAAGAAAAGAGTTGAGTTCTCCTTGATTCCACTTTTCAAAGACATCTCCTATCTCTTTTGAGTCCATCTTTAAAACTTTCCTCATAATGTCATATACTTCTGCAATAAGCTCCATAATGGCATACTCTATACCGTTATGCACCATCTTTACAAAATGTCCTGCAGAGTCATTTCCCACATAGGTGCAACAAGGACCATCTTCTGTCTGAGCAGCAATCTTCAAAAGCAATTCCTTTACCATTTCATAGGCTTCTCTTGTCCCTCCAGGCATTAGAGAAGGACCATGAAGAGCCCCATATTCTCCACCAGAAACTCCCATTCCTAAGAAAAGAATTCCTTTACTTTTAAGCTCTTGGAGTCTTCTTGAAGTATCCTTGAAATAAGAATTTCCACCATCAATAATCAGATCTCCAGAATCTAAATATGGAGTAAGCTCTTGGATCACATCATCCACAGGACTTCCTGCCTTTACCATTAATATGATCTTTCTTGGTCTCTCCAAACCTTCTACAAAATCTTTTATTTCATAGTAAGGCGTTATCTTTTCATCTTTTACTTTATCAGCAATAAATTCCTTTGTCCTCTCAGAAGTCCTGTTGTATACCGCTATGCTATATCCCTTTCTTGCTATATTCAGAGCAAGATTCTGTCCCATAACAGCAAGACCCACCAAACCTACATAGTTCTTCATACTAAAACCCCCTTTATTCCAATTTAGAATGGATATAAAAAGCCTCTTTCAAATTTTTTGTCAAATATAAAAAGAATTCAAATCTCTTGTTATAGTAATCTATTCTTTCAGAATTAGGCTCATAAACCTTTTGTATCTTTACAAGTTTTTCAGTAGCCTCCTTGTAAGATGAGAATTCTCCAAGAAGAGTAAAGCCAAGTATTGCAGATCCCAAAAGAGCAGGCTCATCCACATTTGCAACTCCAACCCCAACTCCCATAATATCTGCAAGAATCTGCATCCAAACAGGACTTCTTGCTCCACCTCCTCCTGCTCTTACTTCTCTCACTTCAACACCTAATTCCTTTAAGGTTTCATAAAGCATTCTTATGATAAAAGAGACACCTTCCATTCCTGCCCTTATCATATGAGCTTTATTGTGATAAGGACGAAGACCAAAAAATACTCCTGATGCTACACTTCCAATATCAGGATTTCGTTCTCCTGTAAGATAAGGAAGGAAAAATAGATTTTCAGACATAACTTTTTCTGCTTCTTCTCCTTGCTCCTCATAATCCATATGGAATAGATTATCCCTGAACCACTTTAAGATTATACCTGCGTTATTAATTCCTCCCCCAGGAAACCAATGGGAATCAAAAAAGTATGGGACTTGAATCTCCATTCTCTTCTCATCAAATACAGGTTTAGGATATGGTACTCTAAACATAGCAGTGGTACCAATATTTATAATACCCATATCATCTCCTGCCAAAGCTCCTATACCAACTCCTACGGCACCACCATCATAGAGCCCTGTGGCAAGAAGTACTTCTCCTTTAAGCCCCAGAAGATCTAAAGTCTCCTTAGACAGTTTCCCTAAAATTTTATCAGCAGAAACTACAGGAGGAAGGTTCTCCTCCTTTATGCCTACAATATCCAACATATATGGATCCCAGTTTTGAGTATGAATGTTAAGAAGCTGAGTAGAAGAATCAATACTTGGATCCGTATAAGGCTCACCAAGAAGTTTATATATCAAAAAGGATTTAGAACCTAAATAAAGTTTAGCAGCATCATAAATATCCTTATATTTCTTTCTTAGCCAGTATATCCTTACAAAAGGATAATAGAGAAGAGGAGGACACCCTGTCCTCTTATAAATCTCGCTAAAATCTACCTCTTTCAGAAGTTCATCAAAGATCTCACGAGATCTTGTATCCAAAAGAGTGATGATACCTGTAAGAGGCTTTCCCATTTTATCTAATGGTAAAAGACCAAACATGTAAGAAGAAGTGATAAGAATACCAATTCTATCTCCAAAATCCTTAGAAACTTCCCTTACTACTTCTACAAATATATTAAATATCCTATCAGGATCATGTTCTGCTTTTCCTGTATTATCCTTTTCTGAAGGAAGTTCTCTCTGGACAAGAGAGAGAAACTTACCAGTTTTATCTATCACTCCAGCCTTTATATTAGTTGTCCCTACATCTACTGCAAGGACTAAATCTTTTTCAGCCATTTCAATCTTTCCACCACTTCTTTATTAATAATCTCATCAGGAAGTTCTCCTGCTACAACCCTCTCTGTATCGGTAACTACTTTATCTCCCATTCCAAAAAGACACTCATGGGTATAGGCAGAAATATGAGGTGTGATCACCACATTATCAAATCCAAAGAGAGGATTATTAGGCTCTGGTGGTTCATCTTTCAAAACATCAAGACCAACCCCTGCCACTTTTCCAGATTTCAAAGCTCTAACCAACGCATCTTCGTCTATTAGCTCTCCTCTTGCTGTATTTACAATAAAAACTCCATTTTTCATAAGAGAAAATTCTCTATCGGAGAGTATATGCCTACTACTTTCATTCAGAGATGCATTCAAAGAGATTATGTCTGCATTTTTCAGAAGTTCCTCAAGAGTTACAGGCTCTGCTCCCCTTTCCCTTATCTTTTCAGGAGGGACAAAGGGATCATAAGCAATAACCTTTGCTAAAAACCCATTCTTAAGTATCTCTCCTATCCTACTTCCTATATTTCCATATCCAATAATTCCCACAGTCTTATCCTTTATCTCCCATCCTATAAAATTAGCTCTCTCCTCCCATTTTCCTTCTCTTGCCCTCAAAGATGCCTCTCTAATTTCTCTTATAACAGTCATAAGTAAAGCTATAGCAGTTTCTGCCACAGCTTCCCTCTCTACCATTCCTGATACCTTTGTAACAATAGTACCTCTTTGAGTGGCAGACTCAATATCTATATTGTTATATCCAATACCATGACGAGCAATAAGTAATGTCTCATCTTTATACTCAAAAAATTCCTTATCATAAAAAGGTGTAACACTGGCTATGATAATATTAAATCCCATTAACTTTTCAGCAAGCTCTTTACCATACATATTCCCAGGAAGAGTAAACCTCTCTATCTCACCTAATTTTTTTAAACGCTCCAAATGGTCTGGAAAATATTTGCCAAAGCTACTTGAGTTAACAATAGCAATTTTTACCATTGTTAAACCTCCCCAAATAATTTTTTCAGATGCTTCCTTATATTCTCTTCAACAAAATCATAATGTTCCTTTTCATGATCGTTTAATACTTTAAACATCTCATTTCTTTTGTAGTCTAAAAGCACCCCATAGGAAATATGAAAAAGTTGTCTTACTTCTTTTCTCTCTAAAAATGCTAAAAGCTCCTCCTTTATCTCTTTTGGAAAATCTTCTCTTTTTATATCTACTTTATAAGCCTTTTTACTTTCTTCTAAATCATCCAAAGCTATCTCATAAAGATCCAAGAACAAATCAGGATTGTAACTGGCTATGGTCTTTACAGCTTCAAGCCAGCTTGTACCTGAGGTCTTTATATGAAAATTCCCTTCGGTGACCTTATAAAATATAGGATAAACACTGAACTTATCACTTCCAGAATGAAGGCTCAGTCTATACCCTTCAAGGGCTTTTGTTAAAGCATAATGTTTCTTTAATTCCTCCTCAAACTTTTTAATATCTCCCTTATAATCCACACCTTTTTGAAATTCACCAGGAAATTTAGGAGCAAGACTTGTAAACTCTACTCCTCTTTGATGGAGATACTCCACTACAAATAGATGATCCTCAGGAGTTGTATCTCTTTCACCTTCATCAATAGATATCTCTATCTCAAAATCAGGAAGTTTTGATCTTAATGTCTCATAAACCATCTCCACAAAAGGAAGCGCTTTCTCATAAACAATAGCCGATTTACATAATTCATCATAGGAAATGTTAAAATATTCTGAAGAAGATATATTTACTTTCTTTCCTGCATATTTTTCAATAATTTTTTTGCTGAAAGAATAAATTTTATCAAACCTATCCTTCAATTCTTTCTGAGAATAATTACTTATCTTCTCAATAAGATCACTTATATCCAATGTATACATAGTAAATCCTGCTGATATTCCTTCTAAAAGATCTTCCTCATTCTTTATATGATCTGCATCAGCACCAAACTTACCTTTATAGTTTGCCTCAAGTACCCCTAATACTACTTTTAAAAGTACATCTTTAAAATCTCTCTTAGTCTTTATTAGTTCCCTTGGAGACTGCTGAGCTAATACTGGAAATAGATCGTAATCTTTAAGAGCAGAAAGCTGTGCAGAAGTAACAAGTCCAAGCCTATCTCCTGTGCCAAAAGATCTATTTTTATCACACGTTGAAGGAGATATGGGAGTTAATTCCTTTAGCTTTTTATAATTCTCAAAATTTAATGGGTATATATTAAGATAGTAAGAAAGATCAGCAGCTTTTAAATCCTCATTAAAATAGGGCTCTGAAAGATAAAATAAACTTTCTTTCTTCAAAACACCTATTTTTTTCTCACCTTTTATCTTAGCCACAAAAATTATAAGATTTTCATTTATATTTCTCAGAGAATTAGGATAAAAAATAATATTGTAACCTCTTAGAAGATCTGAAATTTTTTCAATCATAATTTATCCTCCAGATATTTTTTCTCATAAATAAAAAAATAGGCTATTTTTTATGAAAATTTTAGCATATATTTACTTACCATACAATAAATAATTAGTGGGAAGATAGAAAATAAAGAATCTCCCCTAAAATTCCTGAAAAGAGAAGTACCTTTACAAGACTCCATTTATATTTATAAACAAGAAATAGGGAAAGAAAGAAAATAACAAGACCTCCCAGATCCAAAATAGATTCTTTCACAATACTGTATGTTGCAGAAAGAACAAGAGCATATGTTAGAGGAGTAAGAAGGGAAAGATATAGACTAACTTTTTCCCCTCCAAAATTATGTACAAAATAAGAAGCAGAGAGTACTAAAATAAAAGGAGCCAGAATGGAGAATGAAGTTGCCACAACACTTCCTATGACACCTGCCATCTTATACCCTATGAATGTAGCAGTATTAAGAGCAATAGGTCCAGGAGTTACCTGGGAAATAGCAAGCACATCAATAAACTGAAGATCCGTAAGCCACGCATTCTCTACAACCACGAAGTGCCTAATAAGGGCTACAATAGCATATCCACCACCAAAACCAAAGAGCCCAGTAAGAAAAAATACCTTTGCTAATGCTTGAAGAAGTACACCCATAATATGATCACCCCTAAGCTAACAAGTATTACATAGACAGGATTAATCTTCAGAAAAATTAAGGCAAAAGATAATAAAAGAAGAATAGCTATTCTAATAAAACTCCATTTATACTTAGATAAAAGTCCCACTATAGCAACTACCATAAAAGAAGCCACAGCAGGTCTTACACCATAGAAAAAGCCCTGTACTACCTTTAATTTTTGAAAGTTTAAAAAGAATATGGCAATAACAAGAATAGAAACAAAAGAAGGGATCACCACAGCTAAAGCTGAAAGTATTGCCCCCTTTAAACCTTTAAGCCTATATCCCACTGACACTGCCAGATTAAGAGCTATAGGACCTGGGAAAAGCTGAGCTAATGTAAGAGACTTCATAAATTCCTCTTCTTCAAGCCATTTTCTTTTCTTAACAATCTCATCAAGAAAAAGAGGAACCATTACATATCCGCCGCCCAGTGTAAGCCATCCAATTTTTAAGAAAACAAAAAAAAGACTCCAGATGTTCATAGATGAAATTATATAATACTTTTATCTTCCTAATCTATCCTCCTTAGGGGAATAAAAAACTAATAC
>JAKOUL010000079.1 GCA_029776735.1 Dictyoglomota bacterium | reverse complement strand
GTTTGTCCAGAGACCCAAAGTTCTGAAATATTTAGAGATGGAGTAATATAGAAATCAGTACCAAAATCAAACCCCTTTATCAAAGTCTTAGAATTCACTATTATTTCCACAGGAGCCCAAGAATCTTGTGTTAAAAATGAAGAAACTATTCCTGTAATTCTCAATATTACCCTCTTAGGAGAGATAAGAGAAGATACAGGTGTATAGATTTTTAAAGAACTTCCTCCCTTTAAAAATACCAAATGAAAATCTCCATCTTCTTTTTCCAGAGACATACCTTTTCCTAATTCAAAGACTAAATTACCCTTAGGGGGATTTTTAGAAAAATCTACTAAGAAAGATTCTTTTGCAATACCTAAATTAAGCACAAATAGTAATAATGCTAAAAGTAGATATTTTTTAAATTGATTTTTTTTCATGAAGCTACCTCCTTAATTTTCCCTTTTGACTGCTCTGGGATGAGCAGTCAAATAAACTCTTTTAATCTGTTCTGAAGTAAGATGAGTATATATTTGAGTAGTTGAAATTTTTGCGTGTCCAAGAAGCTCTTGAACAAACCTAAGATCTGCCCCTCCCTCTAAAAGATGTGTAGCAAATGTATGCCTTAGGGTATGAGGAGACATCTTTTTATTTATCATCTTACCATACTTATCCACTATTAGTCTTACTCCCCTATCACTAATCCTTTCTCCTTTAGCATTTAGAAAAAAAGCTTTTGTGGGATTTTTCATGAGTTTTTGCCTTACATTATCTTGGTAAAGCTTTAATACCTCTAATGTATAACCTCCCAAAATTACAATCCTCTCCTTAGCTCTCTTTCCAAAAACTCTGATTTCTCCATAATTCCAATTAATATCCTCTTCATTAATCCCCACAAGTTCGCTAACCCTAACACCTGTAGCATAAAGAGTTTCTAAAATAGCTCTATCTCTAATACCAAGCAGATTATTCATAGAAGGAGATTCAAGAAGTTTCATAACATCATTCACAGATAGAAAATTAGGAAGCCTCTCCTCAAGTTTTGGCGTAGGAATAAACATCGTAATATCTTCTTTTATCTTTTCAAACCTAAGAAGATATTCAAAAAAACTCCTAAGAGTTATAACTTTTCTAACAAAAGTACTCTTCTTATAATTTTTCTGTGAAAGATATTGAAGGAAATTTCTTACATTCTTCTTATTTGTAAAATCCAAATCATCTTTACAGAAATTATAAAAATCCACAAGGTCATTGTAATAACACCTCAAGGTATTAGGAGAATAATTCCTTTCAAATCTTAGATAATTTATAAAATTATCTATCTCTGCTTTAAGATCTAATTTCATAAATTAATTCCAAACCTCTTAATCATATCGTCAAGATCTTTAAGAGCTCTTTCAGCAAAAAGCCTCTTCTTTAAATTCTTATCTTTTACTGGCATTTCTAATGGGGGGAGAAGACCAAAATTAGCATTCATAGGCTGGTAATATTTTAACGGAACTTTTGTAGTTACATACCCTAAAAGAGTTCCTATCATTGTAGTTTGCGGAAGAGTAATAGTTGGTCTGCCTTTTGCAAGACGTGCCGCATTTATACCTGCTATAATTCCCATAGCTGCAGATTCCATATAACCTTCTACACCTATAATCTGACCTGCAAAAAGGATTCTTTCATCTTTTATAAACTGAAGAGTAGGCTTTAAAAACTTGGGGGCGTAAAAATAAGTATTTCTATGCATAACCCCATATCTTGCAAATTCCGCATTTTCAAGCCCAGGAATCATCCTAAAAATTCTTCTCTGTTCTTTAAACTTTAACCTTGTCTGAAAACCCACCATACTATATAGAGATCCTTGAATGTTTTCTGGACGAAGCTGTACCACTGCATATGGCTCTTTACCTACCTTAGGATCCACAAGTCCTATAGGTTTCATAGGACCAAATCTCAAGGTATCAATTCCTCTTCTTGCAATAATCTCTATAGGCAAGCATCCCTCAAAAAATTTTTCTTCTCCAGGAAAATGAGAATCTACAGTCTCTGCATTTACAAGCTCGGTTACAAATCTCTCATATTCTTCTTTCGTTAAAGGACAATTCAAATAGCCTTCTTCACCTTTTCCATACCTTGAAGCACTATATACTTTTTTAAAATCAATACTTTCTGCATATATAATAGGAGAAACTGCATCATAAAAATACAAAGAATCTATATCAAGTATATCTATTAGATATTCAGCAAAATCAGAGGAGGTAAGAGGGCCTGTAGCTACAATTACTATCCCTTCAGAAGGTATCTTTTTTACCTCTTCTCTAATTATAGTAACATACGGATTTTCCTCAAGGATTTGCTGTACTCTTTTAGCAAAGAGCTCACGGTCTACAGCTAAAGCAATCCCTGCAGGTAGTCTTACTTCTTGTGCTACTTTTAAAAGAAGAGAATCTAATCTCTTCATTTCTTCTTTAAGAAGTCCAGAAGCATTAGTAACCTCTGTAGATTTAAAAGAATTACTACATACAAGTTCTGCGAGATATTCTGTCTTATGGATAGGTGTTGCTACTAACGGCCTCATCTCATAGATTTCAACAGGAATTTTTCTTTTTGCTACCTGCCATGCTGCTTCACAGCCAGCAAGGCCACCACCAATTACTCTTACTTTTTCCATGCTTTTGTTCTCCTCCTGGTCCAAACTATATAATCACATTCCTTATTACTACATTTTTTAAATTTTTCACCACGGAGTAAAATACTTCCACATTTAGGACATTTTTCAGATAAAGGCTCGTATGAAGAAGCAAAGGTACACTTAGGATAATTCATACATCCCCAAAAAGTTCTTGACTTACCTTTGCCTTTTCTTGCTCTCTTCTTTACAACAGTACCACCACACAAAGGACATTTTCCCTCTGCCTCTTCATATATGGGTCTTGTATACTTACATTCTGGATACTTAGAACATGCATAGTATTCCCCATTTTTGTTTCTCCTCAAAAGTAAGTCACTTCCACAAATAGGACATTTTTCATCAGTCTTTTCTGCCACTAATATTTTTTGAGTATTATTATAAGCAGCTTCTAATTCCTCTTTAAAATGCGGATAAAATTCATTAAGAACTTCAAGTCCTTTAATCTTTCCATTTTCAATCTTATCCAGATTTTCTTCCATCTCTGCAGTAAATTTAACATTTATTAAATGTGGGAAACTCTGAGTTAAAAATTCATTTACCACTTTACCAAGAGTAGTAGGTACTAAAAATCTTTCCTTAAGTTCTACATATTCTCTCTCTTTCAAAGTCTCTATTATAGTAGCATAAGTACTGGGTCTTCCTACTCCATTCCTCTCTAAGGTTCTTACTAAGGTTGCTTCTGTATACCTTGAGGGAGGCTGTGTAAAATATTGCTTAGGATCTAAAGAATTAAGAACTAAATCTTCCCCTTTCTCTGGTATAAAGACTAATTCTTCTCCTTCATTCTCTTCACTATCATGATAAATTGATAAAAATCCTGAAAATTTTAGAGTTCTTCCCTTTGAAAGAAAGGTGAAATCCCCACCTTTTACATATATCTCAACCACATCAAATATAGCTGGAGACATCTGGCTTGCTATAAATCTTTCCCATATGAGTTTATAAAGTTTATACTGATCTTCAGTTAAATATTTCTTTACTTCCTCAGGATACCTAAAGACTGATGTGGGCCTTATAGCTTCATGAGCTCCTTGAACTCCTAATTTTCTCTTTTCTTTTTTCTCTTTTCCTAAAAATTCTTTTCCAAACTTCTCTGTAATATATTTTTCTGCTTCAGTTCTTGCTTCAGGAGCAATTCTTGTGGAATCTGTTCTCATATATGTTATCAGTCCAACTCTTTCTTCCCCTATATCTACACCTTCATATAGGGATTGAGCAACTTTCATCGTTTTCCCCACAGGAAATCCGAATCTTTTTGAGGCTTCTTGTTGCATAGTACTTGTAATAAAAGGTAATGGTGATGATCTCTTTTCTTCGCTTCTGATAACATCATCCACATGGTACTTAAGAGTCTCAAGCTTTGAAATAATTTCCTTTACTTCATCTTCAGTCCTGAGATTTAACTCTTCATCTTTAAATTTTACAAGTCTGCCATATATTTTTTTACTATCTTTATTTTCAAATTCTCCAAAAATATACCAATATTCTTCGGGGACAAATGCTTCAATTTCTTTCTCTCGTTCACAAAGGATCCTCAAAGCTACAGATTGAACTCTACCTGCAGAAAGACCTCTTCTAACTTTATCCCACAAAAGAGGGCTCAACTGGTATCCCACGAGTCTATCAAGGATTCTTCTCACCTGCTGAGCCTCTACCTTATTCTCATCAATATCCTTTGGAGAGTTAATAGCATTCTGTATAATCCTTGGGGTGATCTCATGAAACTCTATCCTTGAAAACTTCTCCTTAGGAAGCTTTAGAATTTGGACTAAATGCCATGCAATAGCTTCTCCTTCTCTATCAGGGTCGGTAGCAAGATAAAGATGCTCTGCATCTTGAGATAGTTTTTTAATATTCTCTATAACTTCTTTTTTTGAAGGAAGAATCACATATTTAGGTTTAAAATTTTTTTCAATATCTAATCCCAGTTCCTTTTCAGGAAGATCTCTCACATGCCCATATGAAGCAACCACTTTGAAATCTTTCCCTAATATTTTTTCAATAGTTTTAGCTTTTGCTGGAGATTCAACTATTACTAACTTTTTGTTTTCCTTCATTTCTACACTTCCTTTTTCTTAGCATATCTTTGCCCTGGATATTCTTCTACAAGTCCTTTTGCCTGTAAAGAAATTATTATAAACATGAGTCTTGTGATAGGTATGTCTATCATTCTAAAAATATCTTCAATAAATATAGGTTCAAAAGTTAAAATTTGCAATACCCTCTCCTCCTCTGGATCTAAAGAAACAGCCTTTACTTCTTTTTCATACTCTATACCAAACTCTTCTAATATATCTCTTACATCCATCACTAACTTGGCTCCCTCCTGAATCAACTTATTAGTCCCCTGACTTTTATCGTCAATTATTCTTCCAGGTATAGCAAAGACCTCTCTTCCTTGATCCAGAGCAAAATCTGCAGTTATAAGAGCCCCGCTCTTTTCTCCAGCCTCAACAATAACTACACCTTGAGATATTCCACTTATAATCCTATTTCTCTGAGGAAAGGTATAACGAGAAGGTTTTGTCCCTAAATGGTATTCAGAGATTAAAGCTCCACTTTCTATAATTTTCTCGGCTAAATTTATATTTCTTGAGGGATAGATATGATCTAGAGAACTTCCAAGAATTGCCCATGTAGTTCCTCCACCTTCCAATGCTCCTTTGTGAGCACAAGTATCTATTCCATAGGCAAGTCCACTTATTATGACAAAACCATACTTTACTAATTCTTTTGCTAAATTTTCTGCAATTTTTATTCCATATGAGGTAGGATTTCTTGTACCAACTATAGCAATAAATTTCTCTCCCTCTAAAGTTCCCTTATAAAGGAGAAAGGATGGTGAACTCTTAATCTCCTTTAAAAGAGGAGGGTAGCCATCTTCTCCATAAACAACCATTTTTATATTTCTTTTTAAGAGGTCCTCCCATAATTTCTCCCATGAATTTTTTCGTCTAAATATCAAAAACTCCTGAATGATAGAAGAATAAGAAAAAAGATCTAAGATTTCTTTCTCTGTAAGAGAAAAAAGATCTTTTACAGAGATAATATTAGCCCACTCTTCCCATCTCCTAAACATAGAGGGGAAAAAGCTCAAGGCATATAAAAAGGGTCTATCCTCATAATTAAAATTATTATCAAACATTCTCGGGTATTTTAACACAAGAGAGATCTATTTTCAAAACAGGGTACCCCTTTTATTAAAGAGAGGTACCCTATCATAGCTTCTAAGCTAAGTATATTAAGAATAAGATTGTCAATATAATTAATACAGAATTGAGATCTTTAAACTTGCCAGTAATAAGTTTTAAAAGTACATAGCTCAGTATTCCAAAGATCAATCCATTCGCTACAGAATAGGTAAAAGGCATTGATATAATGGTTATAAATGCAGGTAGTGCTTCATCTACATCTTTAAAATTAACTTTTAAGATAGGCTCCATCATTAAAAAACCAACTATAACTAATGCTGGAGCTGTGGCAGAAGAGGGAATCATACCTGCCAAAGGCCAGAAAAATAAGGAAAGTAAGAATAATATACCTACCACAAAAGATACAGCTCCTGTTTTTCCTCCCTCAGCAATACCTGCGGCAGATTCAACATAAGTGGTAATTGTGGAAGTACCACAAAGGGCACCTGCTACTGTACCTACCGCATCAGTTATTAAAGCTTTTTCTGCTCCATCAAAAAGTCCATCCTCTCTCAATATATTAAGTTTTGCTGCAAGCCCTGAAATTGTACCTACTGTATCAAACATATCTACAAAGGTAAAGGTAAATATCACTGAAAAAAGTCCCCATTGCAAAGCTCCTAAAATATCCAAAGATAAGAAAGTTTTTGAAAATTCAGTCCAACTTGGCAAAGCTACAATACTACCAGAAATCTGAGTGATAGGAATCCCATTAGATCCTTTTATAAATATTCCTAAGATAGCCGTGATTATAATTCCCAATAGAATATTTCCTCTTACTTTCAAAGCCATAAGTAATGCTATAATTAAGATTCCTAATACTGAGAGAAATGTCTCTGGAGCTCCTAAATTGCCTAATCCTATTAAAGTGGCCTCATTTCCTACTACAATTCCTGCATTTTTTAATCCAATAAGAGCTATAAAAAGTCCTATACCAACTGAAGCTGCCATTTTAATATTAAGGGGAATAGACTGAATAATCCACTTTCTTACTGGAGTAATAGAAAGAAGTAAGAAAATTATTCCATCAATAAACACAGCTCCTAATGCTACCTGCCAAGGAAGACCAAGACCTTGACATACTGAATAAGCAAAATATGCATTAAGACCCATCCCAGGAGCAAGAGCAAAAGGAAGTTTTGCATAAAGTCCCATAGTTAAAGTTGCAATTCCAGATCCAATAGCTGTTGCCATCATCACTGCACCTTTAGACATTCCTACATCTCCCAAAATATTTGGGTTTACGAAGAGAATATAGGCCATGGTAACAAATGTGGTAAGTCCTGCTATAATTTCATTAGCCCAATTAGTATTATACTTTTTGAACTCAAAATAATCCTCAAGCCTTTTCAAAATCAAAACCCCCTTTCATTAGGATTATTTTATAAAATCTTCTAAACCTCTATACGAAACTGCTTCTGCTAAATGCTCTAATCTGATATCTTCGCTACCTTCTAAATCTGCTATAGTTCTTGAAACTCTAATTATCCTATCCATACCTCTTAAAGATAATTTCAATTTTTCCATCACATTAGATAGAAAATTTTTTACCTCAAAAGATAGAGGACAATACTTTTTCAAATGTTTAGGAGACATCTGAGAGTTTGTAAATATTTGCTCTTTTTTAAATCGCTCTTGTTGAATTTTTCTTGCTTTCTCTACCCTTTTTCTGATCTCTTCGGAACTCTCATAAGATGTATCACCAAAAATCTTGTCCTTTTCAACTCTTCCCACATACACCCTTAGATCAAACCTATCCAAAAGTGGACCAGAGATCTTACTCCAATAGTTTTTGATCTCATAAGGAAAACAAGTACATTCTTTCTCTTTATCTCCAAAATAGCCACACTTACAAGGATTCATACTTCCTATAAGGATAAATTGTGCAGGATAAGTAACCGAATATTTAGATCTTGAGATGATAACCTTTCCTTCTTCCAAAGGTTGTCTTAATGCTTCAAGAACATCTCTTCTAAATTCTGGAAGTTCATCCAAAAAAAGTACTCCTCTATGAGCAAGACTAATCTCACCTATTTGAGGTGTACTTCCTCCCCCTAAAAGTCCAGCATAAGAAATCGTATGATGAGGACTCCTAAAAGGTCTTTTTTGTATTAAATACTCATCTTTTAGAAATCCCGCTACACTATAAATCTCTGTAACTTCAAAAGCCTCTTCATAACTCAAAGGAGGAAGAATAGAGGGAAGAGTCCTTGCAAGAAGGGTCTTACCTGTTCCAGGAGGACCAACCATAAGTACATTGTGTCCACCTGAAGCAGAAATTTCTAAAACTCTTTTTGCAACTTCTTGCCCTTTTACAATAGAAAAATCTTCTTCAAAGGAAGGTACATAATCAGGAATCTTAAAGTCTAAAGGACTTATTTTCAATTCTCCTTGTAAGAATTTTACTACTTCAGAAAAATGCTCTACCGGATAGATTTCCATATCTTTTATCAAACTACATTCTAAAGCGTTTTCTTTAGGAACCACAACCTTTTTATATCCATAATTTTTAAGTCCAGAAATGAGAGAAACCAGTCCTTTGCCACGTCTCACCCTTCCATCAAGAGCAAGTTCCCCTAAAAAAGCTATTTTATTGGGATCAAAACTAAAATTAATTTGAGTAGAGAGAATACCTATTGCGATAGGAAGATCAAATAAAGGACTATCTTTTCTCAAATCTGCAGGAGCTAAATTTACAGTTATCCTCTTTAAAGGAAATTCATATCCCGAGTTTTTTAATGCTGATCTTACTCTTTCCCTTGCCTCTTGCACCTCTTGTTCTGCAAGCCCTACAATATTAAAGCTTGGCACTCCCTGAGAAATATCAATCTCTACTTCTACCTCATAGCATTTCAAACCTAAAAGAACGGCAGATTTTATCTTAGAAAGCATTAGGAATATACTCCCAAGAAGATATTTTCCCTTCAGGCAAAATTATTACACTTAAGACATCAAATCTTACTCCTTTAACTACCTTTTTATAATTTGCAAGAAAAGCCTCTGCCATTTTTTTAATCTTCTCCTGTTTTTTATAATCTACTGCTTCAATAGGCTCTCCAAAATTAGTGTTACTCCTGGTTTTTACCTCTACAAAAGCTAAAACTCCATTTTTTTCTACCACTAAATCTAATTCCCCGAATTTGAACCTAAGATTTCTATGTAATATATTAAAACCTCGTTGTTCAAAAAATTCTACAGCAAATTTTTCTCCTATTTCTCCTATCTCTTTTTTATTCATAAAAGTTTAAAGGTTTTCCTATGGACTTCTGAGCTTCCAAATACCTTAATTTTATCTCTATGTTCTCTTGTGGCATAACCTTTATGTTTACTAAAGCCATATAAAGGATAAGACTTATCAAGTTCTCTCATAAATCTATCCCTAAGCACTTTTGCTACTATAGATGCAGATGCTACATTCAAGCAATATCTATCTCCTTTAACTACTGTCTCTTGAGGGATAGAAAGCTCTGGAATAGGTATATTTCCATCTACCAAAATATACTCTGGTTCCACCTGAAGACCTACAATAGCTCTTTTCATGGCCAGAAAGGTAGCTTTTAATATACCTAATTCTTCAATCTCTTCTACAGATGAGAAACCAAAACTCCATGCTACAGCTTCTTTTTTTATAACTTCAAAAAGTTCTTCCCTTTTTTTAGGAGTCAAAAGTTTAGAATCCTTTACAGGTATTGAGGAGAAAGGAGGAAGAATAACTGCTCCTGCATAAACAGGACCTGCTAATGCTCCTCTTCCTGCCTCATCTATACCTGCAATAAATCTAAAATAATGCCAAAACTCTCTTTCCCTTTCTCCTATTTCACAGTACCTATTCTTTGAGGAGGCCATAAAAGAAATATCGCTCTACCTATAAGATTTTTTTGGGGGACAAATCCCCAGTATCTACTGTCTACACTTACAGGCCTATTATCTCCCAATACAAAATAATTATCTTCTGGCACTTTTATTGGACCATAGTCATCAAAACTTTTATTTTTAACATAAGGCT
>JAKOUL010000064.1 GCA_029776735.1 Dictyoglomota bacterium | reverse complement strand
CTTTTCTTCCAAAAACTCTGGAAGAATAATCGCCTCCACGAAGTTTTACAGGATAATTATTTGCCTTTTCTTCAAGTACTTTTGATGGAGATAGCAATTCCACTTCTAACTCATTTTCACCTTCTACTAAATAATCTTTTACATTAAAAGCCCAAGGGATGAACATATTATCTGTTTCACCAATTTTTTTGCCATTTAGATATATATTTGCAAAGGTATCTATACCATCAAATTCAAGCTCTATAAAAGAATGACTCAAAAAATCTTTACTTACATTAAACCTCTTACGATAAACCCAATCCTCCTTCTCTACCCATTGAACCTTTAGTTCATTTTCCCCCAAAAAAGGGTCGGCAATTTCATTATTTTCCATAAGGTCTAAATGTACACATCCTGGGACTTTACCTTTAAGCCACTTCCTATTTCTTTTACTTTTAAACTCCCATTCACCGTTAAGTTTTAGAATCTCCATAAATAAGAATCCTCCCCTGAGCAAAATTTTTCTTTAGTATAACTTAAACACCTGTAAAAATCAAAAACTCAGGGGAGGACTAAAAAATCTCTAATATACAGTTACGTCTCCCATCTTACAACTTACTTCAATTACAGATTTTTCACCTG
Organism: Dictyoglomota bacterium; assembly: GCA_029776735.1. The sequence continues at coordinate 7,883 of JAKOUL010000064.1, read as the reverse complement.
TTTTATATATATAGCAGTTTCTATCTTTTATTACATCTGCTTTTCTTCCTACAGAGACATCTCCTAAAGCCACCTTAGCAATTACCTTACCATCAAAGTTCTCTGGAAGCTTTATATTCATATCTCCCATATTACATTTTAAAGTAGCATATTCGGGGGAAGAAACAAGATTTATATCCAAATCTCCCATACTCAGTTCTGCTGTTAGCTTTTTTGCCTCTAATTCCAAATCCATATCTCCCATTGACATATATAATTCACATTCATCACAAGCTATTTTTCCTTTCACATCACCTGCAGAAAGTTTCAATTTGATCAGCTTAAACCGAGGAATTGTCAAAATAAAACTTCCTACAGAAAGTTTTATTATGTCTTCTCCAAGGTTATATACGCCTTCCCCTTCTACTATTACTTTAGGCTCTTCCCCTACTTTTATGTCTAATTCCCCACCTGTTATCTCAACAAAAAAAGGCTTCTCTAAATCCCATCCTATCTCTTCTTTTACTTCACCTCTTGCTTTAATACTTCCTGAAATAACCTTTGGTACTACAGAAACTGCAGAACTTATAGCTCCAGAAATCATTTCTCCTATGTTTCCTAAATTAAATCCTTCCTTCTTTTCTTCTTTTTTGTTTTCAATAGCCTCAATCAACTTTTCTGCTTCCTCTGCAGTAATTTTCCCTTCTTCAAGAAGCTTTAAGATCTTTTTAATATCTTCCATTTTAAACACCTCCTTTTATTATCCCATCTCTTTTTACAAAAAATTATAACTTAAGTTTTATAATTTTGCAAATATTACTTCACATTTTTCATTCTTGTTTTACTAAAAGTAAATTTTAAAAATATTTACTAACACATGTTAATTTTATAGTAAAGCAGGTTGTCTGCTGGAGTTTTGCTAATTTTACTTATTTGAAATTAATTTTTTTTTATTGTATGATTTTGATTAAGTTTAAAAAAGGGAGGTTTAATCTTTGAAATGGATACAGAAATATTTGAAAAACTAAGAAAGGAGGAAGCTATAGCTTACTTCTCCATGGAAATAGCACTTACTTCAGACATACCTACATATAGCGGTGGATTAGGAGTACTTGCTGGAGACACTGTAAGAACAGCAGCAGATCTCAATATCCCATTTATAGCAGTAACTCAAATAAGTAGGAAGGGATATTTCAAACAGGAAATTAAAGAAGATGGCACTCAGATAGAATATCCTGCAACTTGGGAACCTGAAAAATTTATGACACAGATTCCTATAAAAACTTACGTAGAAATAGAGGGAAGAAAGGTTTTTATTCAACCATGGGTATATTACTGGACTTCTCTCTACGGATCTACAGTGCCAGTCATTTTTCTGGACACTAATCTTCCAGAAAATTCCGAGGAGAATAGAGGTATTACTGATGTACTATATGGAGGAGATTTAGAGAATAGGTTAAAACAAGAGATTGTTCTTGGTATAGGTGGAGCAAGAGTTTTAAAAGAGCTTAATCTAAATATAGGGAAATATCATCTAAATGAAGGACATTCTGCTCTTCTCACCTTAGAACTCTTTAAAGAAGCACAAAAAAATGGACAGAGTTTAGAGGAAATTGCAGAGATAGTAAGAGAAAAATGTATTTTCACAACTCATACCCCAGTTGAAGCAGGACATGATAAATTTTCTTATGATGTTATATCTAAAATAATGAGAGATTATATATCTTTGGATATTATTAAAAAATTTGCAGGAGAAGATGCTTTAAATATGACTCTTCTTGCCCTAAATCTTTCAGGATACGTAAATGGCGTAGCTAAAAGGCATCAAGAAATATCTGAGGCTATGTTTCCAGGACATAAGATCTTTGCTATAACTAATGGAGTACATTCTTTTACTTGGACATCCTCAAGTTTCAGAAAGGTTTATGATACATATATTCCGGGATGGGCTAAGGAGCCTGAACTTCTTTCAAGGGTTCAATTCATACCAGACGAAGAGATCTGGGAAGCTCATCAACAATCCAAAAGAGAGTTGATTGATTTTATATATGCGCAGACAGGAGAAAAATTTGAAGAAAATGTATTAACTATTGGATTTGCAAGAAGAGTAACAGCATACAAAAGGCCACATCTTCTCTTTTCTGATATAAATAGACTACGAAGAGTAAAAAGGAAAGGACTAATCCAAATAGTATATGCAGGAAAATCTCATCCTAATGATATTGAAGCTAAAAAACTCATACAAGAGATCTTTGAATATAAAAAGGCTTTAGAAAATGATATTAAAATCGTATATCTACAAGATTACAATATGGATATGGCAAAAAAAATAGTAGCCGGGGTAGATGTATGGTTAAATACTCCTCAGAGACCATTAGAAGCTTCTGGTACCAGTGGGATGAAGGCAGCTCATAATGGGGTTATAAACTTTAGTGTTCTTGATGGATGGTGGATTGAAGGACATGTAGAAGGATATACTGGGTGGTCTATAGGACCTTCACCCTCTGAGGAGAGAAGCATTGAAAACCATGTTCAAGAAGAGATTGATGATCTTTATAACAAGCTTGAATATATTATAATACCCACATATTATCACCATCCCGATGATTGGATAAGAATAATGAAAAACTCTATAGCAAATATAGGATCATATTTTAATACTCATAGAATGATGAAGAGATATATTACCGAAGCATATCTTAAAAGATGGTAAGATAGGGAAAGACTCATACTTTCCCTATCTTTTTATTACGTTCCAGAAAGAGACCCTGCAAGGAGTCCTCTCATAAAGTATTTACCCAAGAAGATATATACTAATATCGGAGGAAGCGCTGTTATCAAAGCCCCTGCCATCTGAATATTCCATTCCACAAAATAACTTCCTGCAAGATTATTTAAGGCTACTGTAATAGGTTGTACTGCAGGATTTGGAGCAACCACAAGTCCAAAGAGGAAATCATTCCATATAGAGGTAAACTGCCAAATCATTACTACAGCAAAACCTGGCATAGAAACGGGAAAAACAATTTTTCTATATATCCCTAAAAAATCTGCTCCATCAATCTTTGCAGACTCAATTAGTTCTGAGGGGATCGTAGCATAATAATTTCTGAAGATAAGAGTTGTTATAGGAATACCATATACCACATGTACAAAAATTAGTCCAGGAATACTGCCATAAAGCCCGATCTTTTGTAATGTTTGTACCAGAGGTATAAGAATACTTTGGTAAGGTATAAACATCCCAAAGAGAATAAGAGGAAATATGACATTTGCCCCTTTGAATTTCCATTTAGTAAGTACATATCCATTCATAGAACCCAAAAAAGCAGAGAGAATGGTAGCAGGAATTACAAGATATAAGCTATTTAAAAAATTCTGGGAAAGCCCTCTTAAACCACGAGAAGGATCTCCTTTCCATGCTTGGACAAAACTTTCAAAGCTAATACTTTTAGGTAAATTCCACATATCTTTTAAATTTACTTCTGCGAAACTTTTTAAACTTGTGGTAAGAAGTACATAAACTGGCGTAAGATAGAAAATAGCAAAGAGAATCAAAAAAAGATATATAAGAAATCTTCCCACTTTCATTATCTTTTAACCTCCGACCTCAAGCTATATGTGAGATAAGGTATGATCAGAACTCCTACTAAGAGGAGAAGAATAATAGCTATACATGCTCCTTGAGCAAAATGATTACCCCTAAAGGTAGTATCATACATGAATAGAGCAGGTACATCGCAAGAAAAACCTGCTCCAGACCCCGTCATAGCTACCACAAGATCAAAGATCTTCAAAGATATATGTCCTAAGATAATAATTGCTCCTAAAGTAATAGGACGAAGAAGAGGAACAACTATATATCTATAAACCTTCCAAGTACTTGCTCCATCTACCTGAGCCGCTTCAAAAAGTTCTGATGGTATACCTCTTATCCCTGCAAGATACATAGCCATCACATATCCAGACATTTGCCATACTGCTGCAATAACCACTGCTTTTATGCCAATTTTAGGATCTGTATACCAACCACTTTTAAGAAAAGAAAGACCAAGCTTATCAAATATAAGGTTTAAACCTATAGGATTTCCAGAAGTACCAGGATTTAAAATCCACCTCCAAACTACTCCAGTAACTATAAAAGATATTGCCATTGGGAAAAGATATATATTTCTAAATATATTCTCTACACGAATCTTTTGATCCAAAAGAACTGCGAGTAAAAAACCAATAATAAGAGAGGAAATTAAAAAAAGAAACGTAAAAACAAGGGTATTTTTCATAGATATTTGAAAGCGAAGATTCTGAAAAAGCTCTATATAATTTCTAAAACCCACAAGAGAAAAATCTGGGAAAATATCATTCCAATTAGTAAATGATATAAATCCTGTCCATACAATGAATCCATAAACAAATATGCCTATAAGAATGATAGAGGGAAGAAGAAAAAGAAAAGAATACAATTTATCTTTTTGCAAGATAAATCACCTCTTCTTTAAAAGGGGGAAAGGGAGATCCTTTCCCCCTAATTACTTATTGCTTAACCCCGTTTTTTATAGCTACGTTAACAAGAGCTTTTTGGGTTGTTTTAACATCAGGTCTTACTATAAAGAGTGAAATTACATCCTTATACTCAGTGACCCATCCTTCAGAAGCTGCTGCACCATGCATTACACTTGGTACAATCTTGTCTTTCAACCAATCATTCATACAAGATCTTTGATACTCTGGGAACTTTGATTTATCTACATCAGTTCTTGCAGGAATTGAACCTTTCTTCAAATTGAATGCCTCTTGTCCTTCTTTAGAGCCGAGAAGTTTCAAGAAATTGATTACATTAGTTCTATTCTTGGCTCCCTTAGGAAGTCCAAAGCTGTCAGAAAGAGCATCAAAAATACCAGTATTCTCAGGAACAAGAGCCCATCCAAAATCTTTGAACTCTTTTGCATAGAAATATCCTACTGCCCAGTCTCCCATAATTGTCATAGCACCTGTACCATCCACTATTAATGAACATGCTTCATCCCATGTTCTTGCAGGATGGTCAGAGTTAACATAAGTTAACATCTTCTTGAAAGTCTCTAAAGCGTCTGTAACTTTAGGATCTGCCCACTTAGTCTTTCCAGTCCAAAGTCCCTTATAACCTTCAGATCCAAGTTTTCCTATAAGCACCGTCTCAAATATATGAGCTGCTTCCCATCCTTCTTTAGTTCCTATAACAAAGGGCGTGATACCTTTTGCCTTAAGAGCATCTGCCACTTTAAAGAATTCATCAAAGGTCTTTGGTGGTTTAAGATTATTCTCTGCAAAAATCTTTTTGTTATACCAAAGTACATTTGCTCTATGAATATTCACTGGCACAGACCAGTACTCTTTGTTATAAGTGACAATATCAAGAATCCCCTTAGGCATTACTTTCTCCCAACCTTCCTGCTTATATAAAGAGGTTAGTGATTCCATAAATCCTGTTTTTACCCATGTGTCAATCAACTCATGTCCAGCGTGCACTTGGAAAGTATCAGGAGGATCTCCACCGAGCATTCTTGTCTTAAGAACTGCCTTTGCATTTGCTCCTGCTCCACCTGCTACAGTAGCATTAATAACTTCTACACCAGGATATTTCTTTTGATAAAGATCAAGGAGTGCTTGGAGTCCCTCTGCTTCACCCCCCGCAGTCCACCAACTAAAAATTTCAAGTTTTCCCTTTTGTTGAGCTAAAGAAGACATGGTTAGAAGAAGTACTAAAACTAAACTCAAAGCTAAAATTCTACGCTTCATAAGTATTTCCCCCTTAAGAGTTTTTAGAATGAAAAGGGGTTATCCCCAAAAACCCTTTATCACCCCCCCTAATTAAACTTTTTTAGCTTTAATTAAACAGTAGAAAGTACCGGACCTTCAAAAATGTCCCAGAAAGCCCAGATTCCTGCACCTACAAGTTCTGCCGGATAATCCAAAAAAGACGTAAGTTCCATCCTTACCTTACCTGTATCTTGAGTTATACTTCTTTCACTTACTATTTTTAAAAGTTCTTCTTTTATTTCTTCCCATATATCTTTAGTACCAGAGTGAATAAGAGGTCCACCTAAGATTATTACATCAGGACTAAGTCCATTTACTATATTTATTATCCCAATACTAATATTCTCTATAAACTCTTTAAGAGCCTTTTCATCAGAAGGAGTATATGTTCTCTCTTCCAAGTTAAATCCTGCTCTTCTTGCAAGGTCACTTCCTAAAGAAGCATATCTCTCCCAGCATCCTAAATTACCACATTTACATTTAACTCCATCTTTGCTTACTATCATATGGCCAAACTCACCAGCAGTATTTGCCTTACCTCTATATAGTTTACCATCTAATATAAGTCCAGTTCCTACTCCCTCACCAATAAATATATAAACTATATTTACATCATTATATTCTATTCTTGCACCAAGCATCCCTTCAGCAACTACTGCCATATTAGCTTCATTATCCATCTTAACAGGAATATTTTTACCAAAACTTTCCTCCATAGCCTCCGAAATCATATCTCCCAAAGGAAGATTTCTCCAGTTAAGGTTTGGAGCGGTAACTACATTTTTAAAAGTATTGTCTACGATTCCTGGAATACCTATTCCTATAGCATAAGTTTTCTCTAAACCTTCAGAAAAAAGCTCCTTTGTATATCTGATAAGTTTTTCTAAGAATTCTTTAGGATCTTTAGGAGTATTAAAAATCCTTAATTCCTTAATCTTCATAGAGAAGTCAATCTTTGCAATAATAGTATGTGTAACTCCTACCTTTACTGCAATAGCATTTTTATAATCAGGATTTAAACCTATTAAAATTGGTTTCCTACCAATTTTCTTTGTCTTATAGGGTTCAATCTCAATAATCATCCCCTCAGAAATTAGAGTACTGACAAGCCTTGTTATTGTACTCTTACTTAAATTAAATTTACGTGCAAGTTCGGTACGGGAAATATTTCTAAATCGCAAAAAACCATTAAGAATTATGGTCATATTTATTTCCCTTTGCTGATTTGCTCTTCCACCTTTTCCCGTCTTTATAAATACCAACCTCAGCCTCACCTCAAATAATAATTTCTTCTTGAAAAAAAAGTTATATTTTAATTAAACATTTAATGATACCTTTTGTCAAGAGGAATTTTAAGATAGAATTAAAGATATAAATAGAATTTCACAAAATTTAGGAGGTAAAAATGTCAAAATGGATAAAAAGATTATTTTCCTCTCAAAATTCTCCAACTTCTGACAGTTTTATAGTAGCAGTAAAGTGTAAAAGATGTGGAGAAGTTATAGAAGTAAGAATAAAACCAAAAGAGGAGGCAAATCCTGAGTTTGGAGATATGGACCAGATTATAAAATACGAGATGCACAAAGAGATATTAGGGAAAAATTGTCCAAATCTCATAACACTTTATCTTGAATTTTCTCCCTCTTGGAGTATAATCTCCAAAAATATTGAGAATGGAGAAATTATAGAAATAAAATAATAAGAATATTAGAAAGGAGGAGATAATTATGAAATATAGAAATTTAGGCAAAGCAGGGGTTAAACTAAGTGCTATTGGACTTGGAGCCTGGCTGACTTTTGGGGAAACGGTAGATTTTGAAGTTACTAAACAATGTATATATACCGCTATAGAAAATGGGGTAAATTTCTTAGATCTTGCAGATGCATACGCTAAGGGAGAAGCAGAGAGAGTGGTAGGAAAGGTTATAAAAGATTTTCGTAGACAAGACCTTGTTATTTCCAGTAAATTATATTGGCCTATGAGCGATAATGTAAACGACAGAGGACTTTCCAGAAAACATATTATGGAATCAGTAGAAGGATCTCTGAAACGTCTTGAGACAGATTACCTTGATATTTATTTCTGCCATCGCTTTGATCCTGAA
>JAKOUL010000063.1 GCA_029776735.1 Dictyoglomota bacterium | reverse complement strand
CTAATAGAATTTTGATCTTTGAAGGTAAAGAATGGAAATCTATAGTATCTTTTATAAAGACCATATTTATAAAATTAGGGTGAAGTTTTGGAGAAATCTTAAGTTTTTCACAAACCTTTTGACCTATACTTATAGCAAAAGGGTCTTCCACTTCAGGAAGATATTCTCTAAGGACCTCAGTAGCTTTTTCGTATTCTTTTTCCCCAAGTATCTTTTCTATCTCTTCAGGAAGCTCTCCTAAAAATACAGGATTTATAATCACGGCATATGGAGAATATACAGGGTCTTCTGTAGCATCATCCCTCCAACGAATAACTTTGCATCCTGCAGATTTAAATTTCTCCCATAAGATTTTGTAAATTTTCTCTTTAAGCTCTGTTATAGCTAAGTGAGCACTACCGTTTAAAGAGATGATCTTTTCTATAAGGACAAGAGTGGGATTTTTAAACCACCAGCTTTTTTCAGTTTCCACCATTTTGTCCTCCTTTTTTCTCTTTCTTAAGATTATACTACACTTTTAAGCTTGCTATTTTAATAGGTATAAGCTATTATCTTTAAAAAATAGATTACTATAAGGAGGGAAATAAAGTGATAAAGGTTAAAAATCCTATTGTAGAACTTGATGGAGATGAGATGGCAAGAGTTATGTGGAAATGGATAAAGGAAGAACTTCTATCTCCTTATATTGATATTCCTATCTTTTATTTTGATTTAGGTATAAAAAATAGAGATAACACTGATGATATGGTAACTTTAGAAGCAGCAAAAGCCATAAAAGAATACAAAATAGGAGTAAAATGTGCCACAATTACACCTGATCAAGAAAGAGTAAAAGAATATAACTTAAAAAAATTATGGAAAAGTCCTAATGCTACCATAAGAGCTTACCTTGATGGTACTGTATTTAGAAAACCTATAATCGTTAAGAACATTCCTCCTTTTGTGAGAAGCTGGAAAAAACCTATTGTTATTGGAAGACATGCATATGGAGATATATATAATGCTTTTGAATATAAAATAGATAGCCCTTCTCACTTAGAAGTAGTCTTGAAGAACTCTGAGAATAAAACTTTTCCAGTCCACTCTTTTGAAGGTAAAGGTATTTTTATGGTTATGCATAATACAGAGAAGTCTATAAGAAGCCTTGCTAAAGCATGTATAAACTATGCTATAAGCGAGAAAATAGAACTATGGTTCTCTGCAAAGGATACCATATCCAAAATTTATCATGGGTTCTTTAAAGAAATATTTCAAGAAGAGGTAGAAAAGAGAAAGGAAGAATTTGTAAATGCTGGAGTAAATTATAGATATCTTTTAATTGATGATGCAGTAGCTCAAATAATAAAAAGCGAAGGTGGAATGCTATGGGCATGTATGAATTATGAGGGAGATGTCATGTCTGATATGATAGCAGCAGGATTTGGAAGTCTTGGACTTATGACTTCAGTATTAGTATCTCCTGAAGGGGAATATGAATTTGAAGCAGCTCATGGGACTGTGAGAAGGCATTACTATGAGTTCCTAAAGGGAAATAAGACATCTACAAATCCTACAGCATCTATCTTTGCCTGGACAGGAGCCATTAGAAAAAGAGGAGAGTTAGATAATACTCCAGATGTTATTGACTTTGCTAATAAATTAGAAGAGGCAACTTTAATGACCATTGAGATGGGAATAATGACCAAGGATCTTCAACCTTTAGCAGAACCACCAGTAAAAGATTATGTAAATACTGAGGAATTTATAAGGAAGATAAAAGAAAATTTAGAGACGATTTTAAAATAATAGATCTTTCCAGAAAGCTAAAAGTTCAAAAAGATCATTAAAAAGAAAGTTAGGGGATAATTCTTCAAGCTTATTTTTAGAAGTAAAAAATGAGCATACTCCAAAAGTTATTACTCTTAATCTTTTGCCCATAATGATATCTTGAGGAGCATCTCCTATATATATTACATTATAAGGAGAAAACTTAAGTTTTTCTAACATTTTTAAAAGAGGAAGAGGATCTGGTTTGGGCTTTTCTGAATCCTCCCATACAATCCATTCATCTACGTATCTTTCAGGATGGAGATAAGGAATCTCCATATCAATATCTTTTTTAGTACTTGCAGTGACAACTCCAATCTTGATACCTAAATTTTTTAGAAAAGAAAGATTTTCCTCTGCTCCATCACGCCAATTAACAAGAGAATATTCAAAAAAGTCTTTCCACATAGCATCAACTTTATCCCAGTATTCCTTAGGAAGACCATTCTTCTCATAAATTTCATACCAGTTAGGAGAAAAATTCTCTCTGTATCTCTCTTCGTTTAGTTCAATCCCAAAATAAGAAAAAATCTCTTTTGTAGCTTTTATACAAGCAGGGAAAGAGTCTACTAAAGTTCCATCCCAGTCCCAAATTACGCCTTTAAGCTCCATAAGTAAAACCTTACCACCTATATAACATTAATAAATGCTTCTACTAAATTGGGATCAAATTGGGTCCCAGCACATCTTTTCAGTTCCTGTATTGCCTCTTCTTTACTTTTAGCTTTTTCATATGGTCTTCCTGAGGTCATAACCTCATAAGCATCTACTATAGAAAATATCCTTGAAACTAATGGAATTTCTTTCCCTTTAAGTCCCCGAGGATATCCTGATCCATCCCACCACTCATGATGAGATAATATGAATTCAGCTATATAAGCAAGCTTATGGGAGGCTTCTGCTATTCTATATCCAATCTCTGCATGAGTTTTTATTCTATCTAATTCTTCAGAGGTAAGTTTATCTTCCTTTTTTAAAATCTCTGAAGGGATTGTAATCTCTCCTATATCATGGAAACTGGAAAGAAGAATAAGAGATTCTCTCTCCACATCAGAAAGATAAAGAAAGTCTGCCATTCTTACTACTAATTCTTTTATACGATCTTCGTGAGTCTTGCTTTCATAAGAATTTTTCCATAACATATCCTTCAAGGATTGTAATACTGAATCCCTGAGACTTCTTCTTTCCACAAGTTTATTCCTATACATCCCATCCTCTGCAACTCTAAAGATATTCTCAATATTTTCCTTTTCATGTTCTTTGGTAGCATACCCAAGAGCAATACTAAGAGGTACAGGAAAAGAATAATTAACTGCATTAAATTCTATACAATTATTTTTAATTCTATTACATATTTTCTCTGCAACTTCCTTAGGAGTCTTTGGTAATATAATTACAAATTCATCTCCTCCCCAGCGAGCCACAATATCTTCCTCTCTACAAGATTTTGAAAGCACCTCAGCTATAGCTTTCAGAAGCTCATCCCCTTTTTCATGCCCAAAAGCATCATTCATAAGTTTTAATCCATTTAAATCCCCCATGACTATAGTTATAGGAAGCTGTCTTTTGGTATTAAGCCTCTCTAACTCCTCTTCTAAAAAAGCTCTATTGTAAAGACCTGTAAGCTTATCATGAAAGGCAAGATATTTTATCTCTTCCTCCACCTTCTCTTTTTCGGTAATTTCCTGAGTAATTTCTACAGCTCCTATAATTTCTAAATTTTTACTCTTTACAGGATAACCTTTCATATGCCAAGATTTTCCATCAGAAGTAGTAATCTCTCCTTCTTCAAATTTTCCAGTTCCCATTGCTCTTTTTACAGGACAATCCTCACATATATACCTTTCTCTATGCCATAGATCATAACACTTTTTCCCGATAAGTTCTTCCTTTTTAAGATTTAAAGATGCAGCTGCAGATTTATTAGCATAAAGAATAGTCATATCCTTATCATATAAGATTACAAATTCTTTTAAAGCATCAAGTACAGTATCTTCTTGGGGTCCATCTCTTAGGGTTTTTTCTATATTTCTTCCCATATAATAGCTCCTAAAAAATTATTTATAATGCCCTTAATTATACTTTTAATTAAGAAAGTAGACAAGGATCTTTAACAAAATTTAACGTTTTTTTATATCTATGGGAGTTATAGTGACTTAATCTTAAAAGAGAGTTAAGTACTTTTTATATCATTATATAAACATGGTATTGTAAGTAAAACAACCTTTTACAATGTAAAAAATGTTATTCTAAAAATTTTCTTACAATTCTTTCCAATTCTTCAATACTTTTATACTCTATAGTTAATTTTCCTTTATTAGGATTTTTAGGCTGAATTTTGACCCTTGTCCCCAGATATTTTTCTAACTGTTCTTCTAAGGCATCAATTTCTGGATCTTTAACCCTTTTTATTACTTTTTTCGTTTTTACAAGATCTTCTGTCTCTCTTACGGATAGTTTCTTACTAATAACCTTTTGAGCAATAATCCTTTGTAATGCTGGATCTTCAATTCCAAGAAGTGTTCTTGCATGTCCATAGGTAAGATTTCCCCTTCTTACCTCTTCTTGAATATCAGGAGGAAGCTGAAGAAGTCTCAAAAAATTAGTAACCTCTGATCTACTTATAGAAAGTCTCTGGGCAAGTTCTTCTTGGGTAACTTTAAAGGTTTCAATATAAGATTGAAAAGCTTTTGCCTTTTCAATAGGATTTAGATCTTCTCTTTGAAGATTTTCAGTAAGCGTTATATCTAATGCAGTCTGATCATCTAATTCTTTGATAATCACTGGTATTTTTTGTAGTCCTGCTGCTTTTGCACCACGATATCTTCTTTCTCCTGCTATAATTTCATAGACTTCTCCTTTTGGTCTCACTAAGATAGGCTGAAGTATTCCCACATTCTTTATGGAATCCACTAACTCCTGAAGGGTATCTGGATTCAACGTATTTCGGGGCTGATTAGGATTTGGGACGATCTTCTCTATGGGAATCTCCTCTACCAATTCTTTCTCTTCATCCACCTCAATGAGTGCCTCAAGACCTCTTCCTAATCCTTTCTTTTTAGAAGACACGTTCTATCACCTCTTTAGCAAATTCTCTATAAGATTCTGCTCCCGCAGAATCAGGAGCATACTCAAAGATAGATAACGAATAACTTGGGGCTTCACTTAATCTCACATTCCTCGGTATTACAGTATTAAATACCTTCTCCTTGAAATACTCTTTAGCTTCTTCTAAAACTTGTTGAGCTAACGTAGTTCTACTATACATAGTGAGAAGAATACCAAGTATTTCTAAGTTTTGATTAAGATTTTTCTTTATTAAGTTTATGGTTTTTATAAGCTGAGAGATACCCTCTAAAGCATAATACTCACACTGAAGAGGGATTAAAACATAATGCGCTGCTACTAAGGCATTTACAGTAAGAAGACCCAAAGAGGGGGGAGAATCTATAATAATAAAATCAAAATTCTCTACAACCTTAGCTAAAACTTCTTTCAGTTTCAACTCTCTAAAAAGTGCAGAAACTAATTCCACCTCTGCTCCTGCAAGATCTATATCTGAAGGGATTATAAATAGATTACTCCGAGCTGAATTCTTCCCATCCCCAAGGGGATATATCACATTCTCTACAACGACCTCCTGTATTAAAGCAGAATAAAGGTTAGGTTTTTTACTTTTAAGAGAAGAAATTCCACTGGTAGCATTCCCTTGGGGATCCGCATCTACAATAAGCACTTTTTTCCCCATTTCTGCAAGGATATATCCAAGATTTATAACGGTAGTAGTTTT
>JAKOUL010000003.1 GCA_029776735.1 Dictyoglomota bacterium | reverse complement strand
TAATCTTATGCTCATGGTATGAAAGTTTACTGAAAAGTGTCATTCTTGTCAAACTTTATGAAATATTGTAGAATTCTTAGGAAGTAGTAAATTCCATTCTTTGAGTAGGAGGCGAAGAATATGTCAGGACATTCCAAATGGGCAAATATTAAACATAGGAAAGCTTCAGCAGATGCTAAAAAAGGCAAATTATTCTCTAACTTAAGTAAAGAGATTATTATTGCAGCTAAGCATGGGGGAGGAAATCCCGAGACAAATCTCAGCTTAAAAGCTGCTATTGAAAGAGCAAAAGAGGCTAATATGCCTAAGGAGAATATAGAAAGAGCTATTAAAAGAGGTACAGGAGAGATTCAAGGTATCACTTACGAAGAAATAACTTATGAAGGGTATGGTCCAGGGGGCGTAGCTATCTTAATAGAAGTGGTTACTGATAATAAGAACAGAACAGCATCTGAGATAAGAAGAATTTTTACAAGATATGGGGGAAATCTTGGAGAAGCGGGTTGTGTAGCATGGATCTTTGAGGACAAAGGAAGCATACTTATAGACAAGGGAAGTGTAAAGGATGAAGATCAGCTTATTACAGATGCTTTAGAAGTAGGTGCAGAGGATGTACAGATTAGTTCTGAAGATGTTGAGGTAATTACTGACCCTCAGGTATTTTCAGATATAAAGGCTAAACTTCAAGAAAAAGGTTATAAGATAATTCAAGCAGAAGTTACAAAATTACCAAAGAATGTAGTACCATTAAATGGTCCAGAGGCAGAAAAGTTGCTTAAGCTAATGGAAGAACTTGATGAACTTGATGATGTACAAAAAACATATGCTAATTTTGATATCCCCGATGAAATTCTGCAAGCTCTTTCTTAAATGATTGTATTAGGAATTGATCCAGGTACTGCTATTACAGGATATGGTATAATCAAGAAATCTGGGGATGATTTGTTAGCTATAGATTATGGTGCCTTTACAACTCCTTCTTCTTGGAAGGTGGAAAGGCGGTTAGATTCTTTATTTGAACAGGTATCCTCTCTACTTGATTTATATCGTCCTGATACTATTGTTATAGAAGAGATTTTCTTTAATAAGAATGTAAAGACAGCTATAAATATAGGACAAGCTCAAGGAGTACTACTTCTTGCTGCTTATCAGTGTCAGAGAAAGGTAGTCATGTTTACACCTTTAGAAGTGAAACTTGCTATTGTAGGTTATGGAAGGGCTTCTAAACAACAAATTCAGTATTTGGTGAAGGAGATATTAAACTTAAAAGAAATTCCAAAACCAGATGATGTTGCTGATGCGTTAGCTCTTGCTATCTCATATTTTTATACTCAAGGAGAAAATTCATAGTTGGTTTTTTTTAATCATATTAAGGCAAAAATTTCAGAGGTATCAGATGAGATAGTAATATTTGATCTAACCTTCATAGGTTTTCGCATTTTTGTCTCTAAGAAAGATTGCGAGATTTTAAAAGAAAATTTAGGCAAAGAAGTTCTTATTTTCTTATCTGAAGTTATAGAAAAAGAAGAGATAAAACTTTTTGGGTTTTTGGATAAAGAGGAGAGAGATCTTTTTGAAAAGCTAAAGAGTGTCTCTGGGATTGGTGCAAAACTTGCTCTAAAAATTGTTGGGAACATCTCTCCACAGGAATTTAGGGAGGCTATAGAAAACGAAGACCTAAATATACTTTTAAATGTTCCAGGAATTGGTAAGAAAACTGCTCAAAAGATATTTTTAGAGATGAAAGGGGTTATACCAAAGCTAACATCTGATGAAGTATTGGTAAGTAAGGCTCTTTATCAGCTTGGATATAATAAGGAAGAAGTAGAAGAAGTGCTGAAAGATATTAAAAAGGAATTTAGTGAGATTAAAGATTTAGAGGAAGTTATAAAATTTGCCTTAAAGAAACTTACTAAGGAATAATGAGAATGAAAAATCTTCCTGCCTTTTCATTAGTCCAGAGAGAACCTGCCTTAGATAACATTTTGAGACCTAAAAAACTCTCAGAGTTTGTAGGTCAAAAAAAGATGAAAGATAGACTTTCTTTGATTATAAATGCAGCTAAAAAGAGAGAGGAGCCTGTAGATCATATTCTTTTTGTAGGACCTCCAGGAGTTGGCAAGACCACTTTAGCTCTTATAATAGCTGAAGAGCAAGAGGCACAAATAAAAGTAATATCTGCTCCATCTCTTCAAAAAGCAGGTGATCTTGTTGCTCTTCTCACCAGTGTTCCTGAAAAAGGGATAATATTCATAGATGAGATACATAGATTATCTTCCACATTAGAAGAAATTTTGTATTCAGCTATGGAAGATAGATCTATCAGTATAATATTAGGAAAAGGTCCTGGAGCTAAGGTTCTTAGTATTAAACTGCCACCTTTTACTCTGATTGGAGCTACCACAAGACCTGGACTTTTAAGCAATCCATTAAGAGATAGGTTTGGATTTATAGCTAATCTTGATTTCTACTCTCAAGAAGAGATGGAAGAAATAGTAAGAAGGTCACAAGAATTGCTTGAGATAAATCTATCAAATGAAGCAATTTTAGAGATTGCAAAAAGGTCAAGAGGTATTCCACGTATTGCTAATAGGCTTTTGAAGAGAGTAAGAGATTATCTGGAAGTGGAAGAAAAAGAGAGTATTTCAGAAGATGATATAAAAAAAGTCCTTGATCTTATGGGGATAGATGAAAATGGACTTGACGATTTAGATAGGAAGATTCTTATTACATTGAAAGAAAAGTTCTCTGGTGGACCTGTAGGACTTAAAACTCTTTCTGCTGTACTTAATGAATCACCTGAGACCATAGAAGTGGTTTATGAACCTTACCTTTTAAGAATAGGATTTATTCAGAGAACTCCCAGAGGGAGGGTTATAACTCCTCTTGGTTTAACCCATATAATGAGAAAAGATTATGGAAGATAAGAAAATATTTTTACACATCTGTTGTGCACCTTGTCTCACTTACCCCTTAAAAATTCTTAGAGAAGAGGAGTTTGATATTACAGGATTCTGGTACAACCCCAATATACATCCTTATACAGAGTACTCTATGAGGCTAAATACACTAAAGGATTTTGCAGAAAGACAAGAACTTCAAGTAGTATATGAAGATGATTATGACCTTGATGGATTTATAAGACAAGTAGTTTTTAGGGAGAATAATAGATGCCCTGTTTGCTATTATATAAGACTTAAAAAGACTGTTATGAGAGCAAAAGAGTTAGGATTTTCTACTTTTTCTACTACTATGCTTGTAAGTCCATATCAGAAGCATGAGATGATTAAAAATATAGGGAATCTTCTTGCTGATGAATATGGTATTTTCTTTTATTATAGAGATTTTAGACCGGGATATAGAGAGGGGGTTTCTTTATCTAAGGAATATGGTCTTTATAGACAGAAGTATTGTGGATGTATATATAGTGAAAAAGAAAGATATTGGAGGAAAGGAGAAAAATGAAATATCATATTCTTTTTAATCCCACTTCAAATCGGGGAAAAGCAGAGAAAATGTATCCAAAGCTTTTAGAAACTCTTGAAAAAGAGAAGCTTGATTATACTATTGAATTTACCATTGGTAAAGAGGGTACTATTTCACAGGTAGAGAAGGCATTGGAAAAAGGAGTGGATATTGTTGTTGCTGCAGGAGGAGATGGAACTATAAATGAAATAGTGAATGGGCTTAAAGGAAGGGGAACTCTTGGAATTATACCTCTTGGGAGAGGAAATGATATTGCTATGTCTTGTGGAATACCAAGAGATATAGAAAAAGCTGTTAAGTTAATTAAGGAAGGCAAGGGTGAGGAGAGAGATGTAGGAATTTTGGACGGTAGATATTTTGTGGGAATTGCTGGTACAGGCTTTGTAGGTGAGGTTAATTATAGATCTAATAACTTAAATTTGACAGGAATTAAAGGTTATATGGGTTCAGTTTTTACTACTCTAAAAGAGTTTAAATATCCTGAATGTGAGATAAGCTTTGATGGATATTCTTGGAATGGAAGGATAACGTTAATTGCTTTAGGAAATACTCAATATTATGGTGGAGGGATGATGCTTCTACCATCTGCTGATTTTAGTGATGGATATTTTGATATAGCAGTAGCTGGTAAAGTAAGTGCTCTTGAGCTTATACTTACATTTCCTTTGGTTTATATGGGTAAATATACTATAAATCCACATGTTAAAATTTATAGAGGTAAGGAGGTAACTATAAAGTCTGATAGTGATCTTTTTATAAGTTTTGATGGTGAACTTATTACAAAAAGAGAGGTTACTTTTAAGAACATTTCAAGGTTTCAGAAAATAATAGGAGGAAAATAGAGATGTCCTTTATGGGCAAATGGCTTATTTTATTTGGAATTATACTGATAATTTTAGGATTAATATTCCTTTTTATTGAAAAGATTCCGTTCTTAGGAAAGCTTCCCGGGGATATTAAAATAGAAAGGAAAAACTTTGTTTTTTACTTCCCTTTAACCACATCTATTATTTTAAGCCTTGTTCTGACTATTATTCTGAATATTATTCTCCGATTAAGAAAGTAATATGAAGAAACTGTTAATTTTTGCTTTCTTTTTCCTATCTCTTATTAATGTAGTGCCTTCTCAGAATGTTCCAACCTTAAAGATTGGACTTGGGAGAATAGAAAAAGAAGCTGTATTTTCTAATGTAAGTAAGATTCTCACAGATTATCTTGATATTGAAGTGGAAGGAAAAGGAAGTATAAAAATTAAAATTATAGATGGGAGTGCTTTTATAGAGACAGGAAATGGTATATTAGGAGTTACTTTTCCTTTAGATTTATATCCTATAGACGGAAAATTTATTAATTATAATTCTAAGGCTTATAGGGGATATTTAGAGATAGATAAAAATGGTTGGGTTATTAATATATTAAATATGGAAGAGTATCTTTTTTCTGTGGTGCCATCTGAAATGCCTGCATCTTATTCTATAGAGGCTTTGAAATCTCAAGCTGTTGCATCAAGGACTTATGCTTTAGTGAATAGAGGAAGACATGGAAATTTTGATTTATGTAATACTACTCACTGTCAGGTTTATAAAGGTGTAGTAGTGGAAAATGAAAGATCTACAAAAGCAGTCCTTGATACCTTAGGGGAAGTTGTTGTATATAATGGTTTCCCTATAAAGTCTTTTTTTCATAGTTCCTCAGGTGGATATACAGAAAATTCTGAAGATGTTTGGGGAGAGTATCTTCCTTACTTAAGAGCTGTAAAGGATGTGGATGAATTATTTTTGGATACATGGACTTTAAATTTTAGTATAGATTACTTCGTAGATAAATTAAAAGCTGCTAATATTAGTTTGGATGGCTCCTTTTCTATTGAACTCGAAAAAACTGAGACAGGTAGGGTGAGAAGATTTTTCTTTAAAGATGATCAGAATATATATGATATGAATGGTACTACATTTAGGCAGCTCTTTAATCTCCCCAGTACTCTTTTTGATATTTCTCTAAATGGAAATGGAATTCTTACTTTTATTGGGAGAGGTAATGGACATGGAGTTGGACTTTCACAAAAGGGAGCAAAAGTTCTTGCAGAAAGAGGTTATAATTATAAGGAGATTTTAAAGTATTATTATCAAAAAGTAGAGGTGGAAAATTGGTACTAAAGCTCTCTGATTATGATTATGAATTGCCAGAAGAACTTATAGCTCAAGAACCCACAGAACCAAGAGATTCTTGTAGACTAATGGTGGTGAATAGGGGTACGGGTGAAATGTCTCTTCACATTTTTAGAGATATTAAAAAATTTTTGAGTTCAGGAGATGTAATTGTATTAAATGATACTAAAGTAATTCCAGCAAGAATCCATGGGAAAAAGGAAACAGGGGCTGAGATTGAAATTTTGCTCCTTAGAAAAATTGAAGATAGAAAATATGAGGCTTTAGTAAAGCCGGGAAGAAGAGCAAAAGTAGGAACAAAAATATATTTTCCTGAAGATATCTATGCTCAAGTAGTAGATAGGACTCCTGATGGTATTTTTACCTTAGAATTTTCTAAAAATAATCTTGAAAATATCCTTCCACAGATAGGAGAAATTCCTCTTCCTCCATATATAAAAAAGCCTATAGAGGATCCAAATAAATATCAAACGGTGTATGCTCGGAAGGAGGGAGCGGTTGCTGCTCCCACTGCAGGATTTCATTTTACTCCAGAACTCTTAGAAGAGTTAAAAGGACAAGGGGTAGAAATATTATATATTACTCTCCATGTGGGGCTTGGTACATTCAGACCTGTTATGGTAGAAGATATCACACAGTATAAATTAGATCCAGAGTATTTTGAGCTCTCTCAAGAGGTGGCAGATAAAATAAATAAGGCAAAGAATGAAGGAAGAAGAATTATAGCAGTAGGAACTACTGTTACAAGGGTTCTTGAGGCTCAAGGAAGTTCAGGAAGATTAGAAGTAGGAAGGGGACTTGTTTCTCTCTTTATATATCCAGGTTTTCAGTTTAAAATATTAGATGGACTTATCACTAATTTCCATCTGCCAAAATCAACCCTTTTAATGCTTGTAGCTGCTTTTATGGGATATGACTTAATGAAAAAAGCTTATCAGAAAGCTATTGATGAAAAAATGAGATTTTATAGTTTTGGGGATGCTATGTTTATATACTAAGGAGAAAGTTTAATGAATTTTGAGTTGATATCAGAAGATAAGAAGACAAAAGCCAGATTAGGAAGATTAAAAACTTCTCATGGAGAGATAAATACTCCTGTTTTTATGCCTGTAGGAACTCAAGGAGCAATAAAAACCCTTACACCTGAAGAGGTAGAAAATGTAGGAGCAGAGATCATACTATCTAATACATATCATTTATTTTTAAGACCAGGGCATGAATTGGTTGAAAAGGCTGGTGGCTTACATACTTTTATGGGTTGGAATAGACCTATTCTTACAGATAGTGGGGGCTACCAAGTTTTTAGTCTTGCAAGATTAAGAAAAATAGAAAAAGATGGGATATATTTTAATTCTCACATTGATGGAACCCAATATTTTTTTACTCCTGAATTAGTTATGGAGGTACAGAGAGCTTTGGGTTCAGATATTATAATGCCTTTAGATGTATGTCTCGGATATGGCGCTGAGTATGAGGAAGTAAGAGAAGCTCTGAATATTACTATTTACTGGCTTAAAAAAAGTATAGAATACAAAGAGACAAAAGGAAATTCTTCGCAGTCACTTTTTGGGATTGTGCAAGGAGGATTTTATAAGGACTTAAGAAAAGAAGCAGTGGAAAGAATGCTTGATCTAAATATAGAAGGTTTTGCCATAGGGGGAATAAGTGTGGGAGAGCCAAAGGAAAAGATGTATGAAATTACAGACTTCACATTAGAATTTCTACCTAAGGAGATGCCAAGATATTTAATGGGAGTTGGAGCTCCAGAAGATCTTATAATGGGAGTTAGCATGGGAATTGATATGTTTGATTGTGTTCTTCCTACAAGACTTGCGAGACATGGAGTTTTTTATACTTCCTTAGGAAGAAGAAATATAAAAAATACTCAATATAAAGGAGATTTTACACCATTGGAGGAAGGATGTGATTGTTATACATGTAAGAATTTTACCAAGGCTTATATAAGACATTTGTTTCTTCAACATGAAACACTATCTTTTCGTCTTCTTACAATCCATAACTTGAGATTTCTCTTTAGACTTATGGAAAATATCAGAGAAAATATTAAAGAAGGGGGGTTTGAGGAATTCAAGAATTATTTTCTTTCTAAATATTTAAAATCTGATAGAGAAAATAGATTAGAAAAGGAGGAGCTATGGAACAGTCTGCTAATTTAATAGGTGTTATAATTGTTTGGGTTGTCTTTTTAGCTATTTTCTATTTTATACTTGTTATCCCTCAAAAACGTGAAAGGAAAAAAAGAAATGAGATGCTCAATTCTCTAAAGGTGGGGGATAAAATTGTGACAAAAGGGGGATTAATTGGAAGTATAGTCGCAATAAATAAGCAGAAGAAAACAATTCAGGTTTCTTTTGCAAAAGATGTTGTTTTTGAGATGCTTCTTGAAGGAGTAGCATACCTCTTAAAAGATTAAAAGAAAGGAGAGTTAAAAATCTATGAATATCCGTACTGAATATAAAACTGCCTTTATTGTTCTTCTTGTAGGGGTCGCTTTATGGATTCTTCTCACCTTTCCTTTTAGGTTTGGGCTTGATATAAGAGGAGGTATTAGAGTAACTTTGCAATGTCAAAAGGCTGAGGGAGTAGAAATTACAGATGATGCAGTAAGAAGAACCATGGAGATCATAAGAAATCGTGTTGATCAATTAGGAGTTACGGAGCCTGCTATTTACAAGGAAGGTGCTGATAGAATTGTTGTAGAACTTCCAGGGATAGAAGATCCTGAAAAGGCTCTTGAGGTTATAGGACAAACTGCTTTGCTTGAATTTAAAGATGAATCTGGAAAAACTATTTTAACAGGATCTGCTCTTAAGAATGCTAAAGTAGAGTTTGATGAATTAGGACAACCTATGGTAAGAGTTGAGATGAATCCTGAAGGTGCAAAGACCTTTGCAGATTTTACCTCTAAAAATGTGGGAAAACAAGTATTTATAGTCCTTGATGGGGAAGTGATTTCTAATCCAGTGATACAAGAAGCTATTACTGAAGGAGTAGGAGTTATAACAGGAAAATTTAACTTAGATGAGGCTCAGAGACTTGCTATTCTTCTTAGAGCTGGTGCTCTTCCTGTTCCTGTAAAAGTAATAGAGAATAGAACCATAGATCCAACTCTTGGAAAAGATACTATGGAATCAGCCTATAAAAGTGGAATTATAGGGGGAATTCTTGTTATTTTATTTATGGTTATCTTTTTCAGAATGTTGGGGGTAGTGGCAGATGTTGCTCTTATTATATATGTGATTTTAGACCTTGCAGTATTGAAACTTCTCAATGCTACTCTAACACTCCCAGGAATAGCAGGTATAATCCTTTCTATTGGAATGGCAGTGGATGCTAACTGTCTTATCTTTGCAAGGATGAGAGAGGAATATGCAAAGAAGAAAACTTTAATAGCATCCTTGGATGCAGGATTTAGAAATGCATTAAGAGCAATTGTAGATAGTAATGTTACTACAATTCTTGCAGCAGTTATTCTTTTCTATTTTGGTACGGGTCCTATAAAAGGATTTGCAGTTACTCTTTCCTTAGGAGTACTCTTAAGTATGTTTACAGCAATTACTGTTACGAGAACTTTCTTAGAAAATCTCCTTTCACTTCCAGTATTTAAGAAAGCTACTAAACTTCTTGGTTTATAAGAAGGGAGGAAATATTAGTGAAAAAAGAAATAAATTTTTTAGGAAAGAAAGTAAGAAGATTTTTTCTTTTATTATCCCTTGTTTTTATCATTGTAGGAATTGTTTTCCTGTTTACCAAAGGACTTAACTACAGTATTGATTTCCAAAGTGGGAGTGTTATCTACTATAAACTTTCTAATCCTTTAAGTAGTAAGCAGATAAGTGAAATAAGAGATGAGGCAAGGAGATTCTATGATAAGTCTACAATTCAAACAGGATCTGGAGGTACAGAAATCTGGATCAGAACAAAACCATTAAATGAGGAAGAAGTAAAAGCACTTTCTACTGAGGTAGAGAAACTTATAGGCAAATATGAAGCAAGGGAGTTAACCACAATAGAGCCTACTGTAAGTCAGGAGCTCAGAGAAAAAGCTGTTCTTTCTGGAGTCTTAGCTATTATTGTGATGCTTGTATATATAACCTTTAGATTTAAATTTGATTTTGCTATAGCTGCTATTATAAGTGAAGCTTTTGTAATTCTTTCTTCTATATCCCTCTTTTCTATTTTCCAATGGGAGGTTGACCCATCTTTTATTGCTGCGATGCTTACTCTTCTTGGATATGCAATTAACGATAATATTATTGTCTTTGATAGGATACGTGAAAATTTAAAGCTTTATCCTAAGGGAGATTTTATAAGCTTGGTAAATAAGAGTATTAACCAAACTCTTGCAAGAACTATATATACTGTTGCTACAACACTACTTGCTATAACTCCACTATTAA
Source organism: Dictyoglomota bacterium (assembly GCA_029776735.1). The sequence goes on along the minus strand of JAKOUL010000003.1, from coordinate 344 downwards.
TCTGGGGGGGAGTGGTATTAAGACCATTTATAATTGCTCTTTATCTCGGTATTATAATTGGTACTTATGCTACTATTTATGTAGCTGCTGGATTCCTTTGTGAATGGAGAGAGCTTCATAAGGCATAAATGAGAAGATGGATATTTCTATTTGAAGAGAATAAAGGGCAAGAAGAGGAGTTGGCAAAAAAAATTGGAGTCTCTCCTTTTCTTGCCCGTTTACTTTTAAATAGGGGAATTTTTGATGGGGAACAGGCAAAAAAATTCTTAACTCCTAAGATAGAGGATCTCTACGATCCTACTTTTTATTTTCCTGATTTTGAAAAAGCAATTTCTTATTTAATT
>JAKOUL010000137.1 GCA_029776735.1 Dictyoglomota bacterium | reverse complement strand
TAAGAGAGAGATACCTTATGAATTTATAGAATCAAAGAGTATGACTCGTTTTGCTATAGGAATTATGGAAGAGAAAAGTTCTCTAATGACTGTGATAAACGGCTCAGGAGAAGAGATAGAGGAAGAAAAGATAGAAGAGTTTTTTGAAAAGTTTGAAGAATATATTAAAAAAGCAACTGCTTTAATAATCTCCGGAAGTCTTCCCCTTAATGTACCTGAAGATGTATATGCAAAGATGCTAAATCTTGCGAAAAATTATCCTATCATAAAAGTAGTTGATGCAAGAGGAAAAGCCTTATTAAAAGCATTAGAGGAAAGACCGGACATAATAAAGCCAAATAGAGAAGAAGCAGAAGAGATCTTAGAATTTAAACTGAAAGAAGAAAGAGATCTTAAAAAAGCTGGAGATTTCTTCCAACTTAAAGGAGTTAAAAATGCTCTTATATCCTTAGGAGAAAAAGGTGCTTTTCTAAATAGTAGTGGAGAGATGTACTATGCGTTTCTTCCTCCTACAAAGGGAATAAATTGGGGAACAGGTGATGCCTTCCTTGCAGGATTTATTTATGGTTTAATCTATAATGATCCTATCTTTGCTTTAAAGCTTGCATGTGCTACTGCCTATGTAAAAGTTAAAAAATGGGAGGTAGAAAAAGAGGATTTAGAAGAGATTTTTGACTTAACTTTTAAAGTAAATATAAGAAAACTTTAAAAAATATATATTAACTACTTGACCTTTCAAAATAATTGTGATAATTATATGTAAAAATTTGGGAGCGTGATGAACATGAGAAATGGAAACTTCTCTAAAAGAATCTCTGAAAAATCTTCTGATGCAATGTCCAAGTTTGTCTTAGCCCAGGATCCTGAAAGTATTTCCTTTGCAGGAGGGCTTCCTGATAATGATCTTTTCCCAGTAAATGAACTAACATATGCCTATGAAGAGGTCTTAAGAACAGAAAAAAATGTGGCTTTTCAATATTCCTCTTCTCGTGGCGATACAAAACTTTGTCAATTAATAGGAGAAAGCTTCTTTTCTAAGTGGGGGAAAACTATACCAGTAGAGAAAATCATCCTAACAGAAGGATCTCAACAAGCTTTGGATCTTCTTGGAAAACTCTTTTTAGATGAAGACGATATTGCTCTAATAGAAGAGCCAGGATATTTAGGAACTATTCAAGCATGGAGTATGTTTACCAAAAACCTTGTGGGTATTCCTCAAGACGAAAATGGAATAAATATTGAATATTTAGAGGAGAAACTTCTCTCTCTTGAAAAACCTGCAAAAGTTTTATATATAGTTCCTGACTATTCTAACCCTGCAGGAACTTGTCTCCCAATCCAAAGGAGAGAAAAACTTATTGAGCTTGCAGAGAAATATCATTTCTATATTGTAGAGGATCTTGCTTATAGTTTACTTTCTTATGATAACGAAACTTTACCTCCTCTTTTTACTTTCTCCGAAAGTAGTAATATCATTACCATAGGAAGCTTCTCAAAGATACTTTCACCAGGACTTAGAACAGGTTTTATAGTTGCAGAAAAAGATATTATTGAGTCTCTTACCAGACTAAAAGAGGCATCTGATCTATGCTCAGGGACATTAAATCAAAAGCTTGTCTATCAATTTTATCGTTTAGGATTTCTTGAAAAACATGTGGAAAAACTTAGAAAGGCATATAAAGAAAAGAGAGATGCACTTAAAAAAGCATTAGAAGAATCCTTTTCAGATATTGCTCAGTGGAACAATCCTCAGGGTGGATTTTTCTTTTTCTTAGTATTTCCTGAATGGGTAGACAGCTATGAACTTGCTGAAAGTGCATTAAGAAATAAGACCAGCTTTGTCCCTGGTAAAGAGTTTTTTGTAAGTCAAAATGGAAAAAATACTGCAAGAGTTTCATTTTCTCAAATTCCTCCAGAGAAAATGAAAGATGGGATAAAAAGACTTTTAAAAGCATGGGAAGAATATAAAGAAGAGTAGATACTTAATATGATATGGGATCTTACTATAATAGGTGGAGGTCCTGTAGGGGGATTTGCTGGGTACCTTGCAGAAAAAAATCATATTAAAACTCTTATCTTAGAAGAGCACTCTCAGATTGGAGAGCCTGTTCATTGTCTTGGAAAATTAAGCATACATGCTTTTGAAGAATTTCCTCTACCAAAAAATCCTATATTAAACTCTTTAAAAGGTGGATATTTTTTCTCTCCCGAAGGAGAAGTAATAAAGCTAAAGAAAAATAATATAGACTCCTATATCCTTGACAGAACTCTTTTTGATAGGCTTATAGCGGAAATGGCAGAAAAAGAGGGATGTGTTTTTAATTTTAATTCCAAAGCAATCGGAGTAGAACATGAAAAAGGATATAGCTCTATTATTGTAAAAGAAAATGAAAAAATAAGAAAGATAGATACAAGAGTAATAATAGATGCAGAAGGTGCTAAAAGACAATTTCTAAGAAAGATAGGAATGCCTGGAAAAAGTCATTTAGTATCTCTTCAATATGAGATTCCAGGAGTAGAAGTACCAGATAAGGAATGTGTAGAACTCTATTTTGGGAAGGAATATTCTGTTGGATTTTTTTTATGGGTAGCCCCTTATGGAGAGAAAATAAAACTTGGGGTTGCAGTAGAACCTCCCAATAATCCTAAGATATTCTTGGATAAATTTATAGAGAAAAATCTAAAAGAGAGAGCATCTGATATAAAAATTGAAAGATCCTATGGTGGAATAATACCGATATTTGGTCCATATGAAGAATATATCTATCCAAATATAATTGTTATAGGAGATGCAGCAGGATATAACAAATCTACCACTGGAGGAGGCATTTATTTTGGACTTCAAGGGGCAAGCTTGGCTATTACCCAGGTTAAGAAGTATTTAGATAGTGGAGACTTTAAATATTTAAAAGAATATCCTAAGCAAACAAATAAAAAGTTTGGAAAAGAATTAAAATTTACAAAGATGGGAAGAAAAGTTTTAAATGAGCTTTCTGATAAGGATTTAAATTCTATATGGAGAGTTATTAAAGAGAATCCTTCAATTATGAAAGCTGTAGAGGAAGCAGGCGATACCGCTTATCAAACTTCCTTGCTACACGTTATTCCTACTCTTATCTCACCAAAATCCATAAAATTCATAAAATTATTACCTAAAATTTTTAAAGCCCTATAAAAAAACAAAAGGGAGGAAGGAGAACCTTCCTCCCTTAAAACCTTATTCTTTAGAATGTAACTTTTGTAGAGAAGCTTACAGAATCAGGTAATGGATTAGATGTAATAGTTGGTAATGCAGACTTATAAACGGATAATGCAAAAGTTATTCCAGATATTGGTACATAATCTGCTTCAACATAAGCTGCAGATGCTATCCCTGAATTAAGAGTGCTACCATACCACATACCAGATTCATTATTAGTTGCATAGCCCCATACACTAAGTCTATCATTAATACCATAAGCTCCATAAAGTGTTACAGAAACATTATCCTTATCAATTTTACTAACGTTAGGAATATCAACTGCTACGCTGGCATTAAGCTTAGACATTAAAGTAGTACCTAACTCTGCATAGACTCCAAAAGTACCTTTGTATACACCTTTTACTGTTAAAGAAGAATTAGGAATCAAATTGTCAAGAGTTGCACCAGCAAGAGCTGCAAAACTGGCATTATTATAGTAACCATCAACAAAAGCAGTGATACCTTCGGATACTTTCATACTTACGTCTGCTCCAATAGGACCATAATCATAAGCGCCGGTGGTTATTCTTCCAAGTACACCATAGACGTTGTAATTAATACTACCTGCAGCACCAGATAACTTAGCTGCAATCTTATCCTCGTCGGTACCACTTCCACCAGCTACTCCGCCAGAAACAGTGAATCCTTTAATAACAGCAGATGCTGTAATATCAAAGGATGGTAGATCTACCACAAGGCCATAATTATCAGGTGCAAATCCACCGTATTTATCATATTTCAAAGTTAAGCTGGAAATTCCAAAATCAAGATCATTAAGAGTCATAGATATAGCTCTTACGTAAGCATCAGTAGCTATTATATTTGTTGAGCTACTAAATTGCTTTGTCGCACCAAACTGTAATGTTACACTAAAGTTCTTTAAGAGTTTATTTTCAAGATCTGTTACTTTAGAATTTACTTCTGTCAATCCTTCACCAAGTTCAGATACTTTACCAGCTAAATCATCATTTAATACATATAGGTCATCCACACTGGTGGAAAGAGCCTCTATGCTAATATTAGCATTTTCTATATTTGCTTCAGCCTCATCAACTCTTGCATTAACAGCATCTATTTGAGATTGCATATCTGAAAGAGCAGTATTTATATCTTCTATCTCAACTGAAAGATCTGATA
>JAKOUL010000116.1 GCA_029776735.1 Dictyoglomota bacterium | reverse complement strand
AGCTCCTGATCTTTTGGGGACATATATACTTTATCAAAAAGATTTGCTTGCATTATGTGATCCCAATGAGCATGGGATATTACTACTTCAATAGGTTTTTCTGTTAATCCCTCTAAAAATCCTTTAAGATTTCCTGTACCCATTCCTGTATCAAATAAGATGGCTCTTTTGATTCCTTCAATAAGATACATACTATCTTCTCTATAATCGGAGATGTGCCATACTCCAGGTTCTACTAAAGTTGCCTTGTATTCATCAGCTTTCATAATAGCCTCCCCTTTATAAAAAAGATTAAATTTTTTCTTGACAGTTAATTATAACAAAATGTAAAATAAAAGAAAATGTTTTTAAAAACGTTTGAAAAGAGGGGGTGTTGTGTAATGAAATACCCAAAAATGCTATCTTTGATGCTTCTCCTTCTTCTTGTTTTGGGAGGTTCTCTCTCAGCAAAAACTTATAATGAGGCACCTTCTCTTGCTGCCTTAGTAAAAGCGAAGAAACTTCCCCCTGTAGAGGAAAGACTTCCCAAAAATCCTGTGGTTCTTAAACCTTATGAAGAGATAGGGAAATATGGAGGAACATGGAGAAGAGCATGGATTGGGACTGGAGATAGATGGGGAATTGCAAGGATCTCCATTAGTGCAGCTAATCTTTTGAGATGGAGTTCTGATGGGTCACAGATTTTACCTTGGCTTGTAGATAAATATACAGTTTCTTCTGACGGTAGAGTATATACTTTCCACATACGAGAGGGAATAAAATGGTCTGATGGTGTTCCTTTTACCACTGATGATGTTATATTCTGGTATGAGGATATTATAAACAATGAAGAGTTGACTCCTACCTTTCCTGCTGGATTGATTTCAGGAGGAGAAAAAGCGAAATTTGAGAAGATTGATACTTACACCTTTAGAATTAGTTTTAAGGAACCAAATCCTCTGTTTATATATGATATACCTGCTCAAGGTTGGTATATTGATACTACTAATGGTTCTTTATCTTACTATGCTCCTAAACACTATCTAAAGCAATTTCACCCCAAGTATACTCCTAAGGAGCAATTAGATGAAATTGTTAAGAAATCAGGCTTTCAGAAGTGGTATGATCTATTTAAATTTAAAGACGATTGGTTACAGAATCCAGATTTACCTGTAACTGCTCCATGGAAGGTAACAAGTAAGAGCCCTAATGAACCAGTATTTATCATGGAGAGAAATCCTTATTACTTCGTCGTAGATCCTGAAGGGAATCAACTGCCTTACATAGATAGAGTTGTGCATTATTTGGTGAGTGATCCAGAGATGGTAAATATGAAGGCTATAGCTGGGGAATTAGATATGCAAGATAGACACACAAAACTTTCTAATTATACATTATTCCTTCAGAATAAGGATAAGGGAAACTATAAAGTACTTCGTTGGAGATCTGGTACAGGTGCAGACCCTGCAATCTTTCTTAATCAGAACGTAAAGGATCCTGTAAAAAGAAAGCTATTCCAAAATGTAAAGTTTAGACAAGCTCTGTCTCTTGCAATTAACAGAGAGGAAATCAATAAGATGTTATATTTAGGACTTGGCACTCCAATGCAAGCTGCAATACCAAAAGGAGCAGCTTATTATGATCCTCTCTGGGAAAAGGCATATGCTGAGTATGATCCAAAGCGTGCTAATCTACTCTTAGATTCTATGGGACTTAAAAAGGATCCCAAAACAGGGTTTAGAATTGGACCTGATGGAAAACCCATTGAGCTCATTATTAGCTTCACCACCTATCCTGGAAATGCAAATATGAATGCCATGGAGCTTATAAAGAGTTATTGGGAGGCAGTGGGTATTAAAACCATAGTTAACCAGGTAGATAGAAGTTTATATGTGACTAACTGTAACTCCGGTGATATTGAAATAGGAGTCTGGATAATGGACCGTTGCTCTAACTTTATTTTGAGTCCTGGAAGAATGATAGGAACTATAACTGATGGTCCTTGGGCTCCACTTTATGCAAGATGGTACTGGACAAAAGGAAAAGAGGGAGAAGAGCCTACTGGTGACTTAAAGAAGCTTTATGAATTATGGGATCAGGTTAATGTTACTACTGATGCAAAGAAGAGAGATCTTCTCATAAAACAGATGATTGCTTTACATAGGAAGAATATCTGGATTATTGGTACTGTGGGAGCTCTTCCTCAGATTGTTGTGGTTAAAAATAATTTCAAAAATGTTCCCGAAGACTTAATTAGTGATGCCCCTCTGTTCACACCTCTAAATGCTTTCCCTGAACAGTTTTTCATAAAGTAACCCCCTTGATTTAGGGTGGAGACTTATAAGTCTCCACCCTTGCTTTTTTTATACCTCTTTTCATATAATCAACTATAGTTCTTTAAGTCATAAGAAAAGGAGATAAAAATTTGGATAACATTTCTCAATATATCCCTATACTTCTTCCTTTAGTAATTATTCAAGTAATTTTTCAGATAGTATCTCTTGTGGATTTATTCAAAAGACAAAAAGAAGAAATAAGAGGCGAAAGAGTTTTATGGGTTTTTGTTATTCTCCTTATGGGTATATTAGGTCCTGTCTTGTATTTTCTCTTGGGTAGAAAACAGTGAATGTTATTGAAACTTTTAATCTCAGTAAATATTTTAAAGATAAAAGGGCAGTAGATGATCTAAATTTGGAAATTCCTGAAGGGGTAATTTTTGGGTATTTAGGACCTAATGGGGCTGGAAAAACTACTACTATAAAGTTACTATTAAATCTCATAAAGCCTACAAAAGGCTATGCTATTATTCTTGGAGAGAATATAACAAAAAATAAAAATTATTTAAAGAAGATAGGTTTTCTACCTGATGTACCGAGTTTCTATAACTTTTTTACAGCCTGTGAGTATTTAGACACTATTGCAGATATTGTAGGAGTAAATAAGGTAAGGATAGATGAAGTATTGGAAATAGTTGAGCTTAAAAATGAGAAAAGAAGAATTGGCACTTTTTCAAGGGGTATGAAGCAAAGATTAGGAATTGCACAAGCTCTTCTTTCTGATCCTGAAATACTCATTTTAGATGAACCTACATCGGCTCTTGATCCTCAAGGGAGAAGGGAAATTCTTGATCTTGTATCGTCTTTGAAAGGTGAAAAAACTATATTCTTCTCAACTCATATTTTGTCTGATGTGGAGAGGGTTTGTGATAGAGTAGGTATAATAAAAGAAGGAAAACTGATTTTGAATGATGATATTGAAAAGCTCAAAAAGACCTTCTCTAAGAGAGTAATCTTAGTGGGAGTTAACGAAAAATATAAACTTATAGAAAGACTGAAAAAGGAAGATTGGGTGGAAGAGATATCTTTAAGTACTGATGGATTAAAGATTAAAGTTAAAGATATAGAGAAAGCTGGAAAATTAATACCTCAAATTATATCCGAGGAGAATATTTCTCTATATAGATTTGAACTATTAGAGCCCACATTGGAGGAGATATTCCTTGAGGTAGTTCTATGATTTGGAAATTGATGAAAAAAGAGTGGAAAGAATTTCTAAAAACTGGAAGATTATATGTCTTACTCTTTGTATTTTTATTTTTTGGAGTATCAAGCCCAGCTATAGCAAAATTTACACCTGAACTAATAAAAAGCCTTGTGCAGGGGGAGGATTTTCAAGGGTTGATCATTCAAATGCCTCTGCCTACATGGAAAGATTCCTTTCTACAGTTCTTCAAAAATCTTAATCAACTGATCTTTTTTGTATTAGTATTGGTTTTTATAGGAAGTATAGCAGAGGAAAAGAATAAAGGAACAGCTCAAGTAATTTGTGCTCTTGGTGTTGATAGAAAAAAATTTGTTTTATCTAAATTTATATTTCAAACAATTTCAAGTATGATATTTGTTATTTTTAGTTATATGCTTGTAGCGTATTATACCTATTTTCTTTTCTCAGATATAGATATTTACAGTTCCTTCTTTGCTACAATTCTCTACTTAATTTACATTATTTTTGTCCTTTCTCTATCTATATTTTCAAGCTCTATAGGAAGTAGTATTCTTCAAGCAGGCGGTATCTTTTTTGTTGTATTTATTCTTTTAAATATTCTCTCCATCTTTCCTAAGTTGCAACCGTATAACCCTATAACTCTTTCTTCTCTCCAAAATAGCTATATAATAAAGGGAGTAATGTGGAGTGAAGCTATAAGACCTATAGTATCTACGTTAATAATATCTATACTTCTTTTAATAAATGCTATATGGCATTTTGATAGAAAGGATCTATGAAATTTATAGTAGGTCAGTTTAACGATTCTTATCCACCAGTAGTAGATGGAGTGGCAAACGTAGTAAGGAACTATGCTTATTGGCTTAATAAGAAGCATGGTGAGTGTTATGTTATAACTCCTTCATATCCTGGCTATAAAGATACTGATGATTTTGATGTTATAAGATATTTTTCAGTACCTATGATTCTGCGTCCTCCTTATAGGATAGGAATACCCTTCTTAGACCTTTCTACTGTCAAAGAGATTGAGAAAATTCCTTTTAATATTATTCATGTACATGCTCCTTTTTCCACGGGTCTATTAGGACTCTATATAGCGAAAAAACATCATATCCCTATAGTAGCTACTTTTCATACAAAATACTATGAAGATATAAAAGCAGCTACAAAATCTGATCTTATAGCTAAGTTAGGAGTAAAACTTATTGTAGAATTTTTTAATAGAGTAGATGAAGTATGGACTGTAAGCAGTTCTACTGCTGAGACCTTAAGAGAGTATGGTTTTAAAAAGAAGATTGAAGTTGTGCCTAATGGTACAGACTTTATTCCTCCTGAAAATAAGGAGGTTTATAGAAATAAAATAAATGAATTATATCACCTAAGAGAAGAAGAAACTGTACTTCTTTACGTAGGACAATTAATATTGCAAAAAAATTTGGATATGCTTGTAAGATCTTTAAGGATCTTAAAAGATTCTGGAGTTAGTTTTAAAGCAATTTTTGTTGGTACTGGAAAGGATGAGAAATATCTTAAAGATTTAGTTTGTAGCTTAAAATTGAAAGAAGATGTAATATTTCCAGGTAAGATCCTAAATAGAGAGATGCTAAAAGCCTATTATGCAAGAGCTGATCTTTTTATATTTCCTTCTCTCTATGATACTTCTGCGTTGGTGTTACAAGAAGCTTCTGCTTTAGGATGTCCATCTTTAGTAATTGAAGGGGCAACAATTTCTGATGGAATTATAGATGGATACAATGGATTTTTAGGTAAAAATGATCCAGAAAACTATGCACTTAGGATAAAAGAACTTTTGAATAATAAACCTCTTTTGGAAAGAGTAGGGGAAGAAGCTAAAAAAACATTATATAAACCTTGGGAAAATATTGTAGACGAAGTAGCAGAGAGATATCAGGAAATCATAAAAAAGCATAACAGATAAATTTAACATAAATTTAACGATAATTTAAATAATATTTAAATTCTTTTAACATCTTATTAACACGGTTTAGTTATATTTATTATTGAAAAGTTAAGGGTGATTCCGAAAGGAGGTATGAGAAAATGAAGGAAGCTTTGAAATATATAGGAGTACCCTTTGAGAAGGATGAAAATAAGACAAAAAAGAATAGAAAATTTGAACATATAAGATTTTTTAAAGAATATAAAAATAATCCTGTCTTAGAGAGAAAATTTGTAGAAGGTGTAAATAGCGTCTTCTTATTCCCTAATAGATAACTTTGAAAAGGAGGGGAATAATAAATTCCCCTCCTGCCTCCCCCCAAAAATAATCTCCTTTTCTATTCAAGAATTTTTTCTAAGAAATCCTTGACCTCTTTTAAAGAATTAAAAACTTTATAAGCTATCTCAATAGTTTTAGAAGAAGGCTTTTTGAAATCAGGTATTAATATAGGTATCATATGTGCTCTTTTTGCCGCTAAGATACCTGCGTCGGAGTCTTCTAATACAATGCATTCCTTAGGATTCACATTAAGCTTTTGAGCTGTACATAAGAAAATATCAGGTTCTGGTTTACTTTTTGAAATATCATCACCACATACAATAACATCAAATTTTTCTTTTATTTTTGCTTTCTCAAGGAGATACTCTGCATATTCTCTTTCAGTAGAAGTTGCAACTGCTTTTTTAATATTCTTTTCCTCAAGAAATTGGAGTAAATCCAGTAATCCCTCCTTTAATGGAACTCCATTCTTTTCTATATATTCTTCTGTAAGCTTGATTTTTCGTTTATAGATTTCTTCAAAAGGATGTTCTTTACCAAAGTATTTCTCAAGAATTTCTTTAGTTTTTTGAATGTTTACACCTATGGTTTCTAAAAAGATATCTTCTGTTAAGTTTATTCCAAATTCTTCTCCTGCCTTCTTCCACAAGAAGTATCCAATCCTCTCGGTATCAAACATTAAGCCATCCATATCAAATATAATTCCTTGTACTCTCATGACTTTACTTATCTATCGGTATTAAAGCTTCAAGAAGTTCCTTTCTCCACTCATTTTTAACAGGATCATAAACACCAAAACCAGAACAGAATTCCCAGTATGTCCATGGCCATCCTCTTCTCTCTGCTTCCCTTGCTACAAAGGATGTCCATCTGACACGAGATTCCATGTCTGCCTTACTATAAGCTCCAAACTCTCCTATATGGATTGGTCTCCTATTTTCCTTTGACCATTCCTCTGCTATATTAAAATCTGAAATTACCTGTTGCTTCTCAGCCCAGCTTCCATGCCATTTAGTTCCAAGCCACTGCTCGGAACCACTTGCCCATTCTGCTCCCTGATGAGTAAAGTAGAAGGGATTATAGTAATGCACAGTAACTAAAATATTCTTCTCTTCCTTAGGAATCTTAAGTTTAGAAATACCTGAAATTCCTCCCCATTCTGCTGTCCCTACAAGTACAACCCTATCTGGATTTGTAACCCTTATAACTTTTAATGCTTCTGCTAAAAATTCATTCCAAATATCAGGAGTTAAATTACCATTTGGCTCATTAAGAATCTCAAAAAATAATGTTTCAGGATAATCCTTGTATCTTTCTGAGATCTGTTTCCAAATTGAGAGGAATTTTTCTTTCTCTCCTCTTGGATTTTGCATTATTTCGTCATAGTGATGAATATTTATGATTGTTATAAGTCCTTCTTTTAAGGATTCATTTATCACATGATCAACTCTATCAAAGAATTCATCAGATATCTTATAAGGAGGTTTAGCTTCTGTATGAGCAGACCATTTTATAGGGATTCTTACATGATCAAATCCTGCTTCCTTCATAAGTTTAAAATATTCATCTTTTATTACAACCTTCCATCCCCCTTCAACAGGTGCTTCCAAGGCATCTCCCATATTTATACCCCGATAAATAGGTAATTTATAGACTTCCATATTAAGTTTCCTCCTATTGTTTAATTTTTGTATTTGGAACCAGCGCTTTTAATATGGGCATTCTCCACATCTTATTCAAAGCATCATATACTCCAAAACCTGCAGATCCAAAATCCCAATAAGACCAAGCAATACCTCTCTTCTCAGCAGATCTTGCTACAAAATCTGTCCATCTTGCTCTGGAGTCCATATCTGCCCTATAGTATGCTCCAAACTCTCCCATCCAAAGAGGAACATTTCCATTCTTTTTTGACCAATCAACTACTATATCAAGTTCCTTTTCTATTGCTTTCTTCTCTTGTTCACTGCCTGTCCACTTCACTCCCGTAGGCAATATTGGACTTACCCAGTCTGCTCCCTGATGAGTAAACTGAAAGGGATTATAGTAATGAAAGGTTACTACTATATTTTTATCATCCTGTGGAATTTTCAACTCATTTAACTTATATAAACTATTCCAATCCACAGGACCTATTACTATCTTTCTTTTTGGATTTGTTTTCCTTATAATTGCTATTGCTTCCATTAAATACTCATTCCATAAATTACTGTTCAAATTTGTATTTGGTTCATTTAAAAGTTCAAACCATACATTTTCAGGATAAGACTTATAATGTTCTGCTATTTGCTCCCATATAGCCAAAAATCTTTCTTTATGCTTCTCTGGATTTTGCATTATTTCGTCATAATTATGTATGTTAATTATCACATAGAGCTTTTTCTTTAAAGCTTGATCTACTACCTGATCTACTCTATCAAACATATAACTTCTCACAGTATAAGGAGGCTCATATAAAGTATGCCCATTCCATTTTATAGGAATTCTTACATGATCAAATCCCGCTTTTGAAACAAGATCAAAATACTCATCTTTAACATAAACTCCCCAAGATCCCTCAAAAGGTGCCTCTAATCCAGTAAGATTCACTCCTCTTTTTATAGGAAGTACACTTTGAGACTGTATACTACCCATAGAGATGAACAAAAATAACCCTAAAAATAACAAAACTTTTTTCATAAACCTCTCCTCACTCTAAAAATTTTATTTTTACAGCCATATCCCTCTCAAAATCAACCAGAGGAATACTTAACCTATCTTCGGAAGAGATCAAATCTTCCTTCACTAACTCCCCTTTATAGGTATCATATGTGGAAACTTTAAATCTTCCCTGAATAGAGAGATCAATAGTACCCAATACATTTTCAGGAGAGATTTTAGGTAGATCCTTCTTATAAGTATATGCTTCCTCAGGTTTATAAATCCAAAGAAGAATATAATTTTTACCTCTAAGACCAAAAAGAGATAATTTTGTGTTTGCATTTATCTTATAATCTTTAACCCTTCTAAAATCTTCTTTGGCAAACTCTATGTCTTTAATAAATTTTGCTAAAGCATCGTAATGAAAATAAAGATTATCTGGATGAATATGGTTATCCCACCACCAAGACATAGCAGTACCACAAGATCCAGAAAGGATTGCAGTCCAGATAGCATTATGGATAGCATATCCCTGAGGATCTATCCAAGGATCATTACCGCCAGCGTCTAATCCACACTCTCCTATTAAATGAGGCTTTTTATATCTCTCCTTATATTCTATAAGGCTTGCTAAAGCTTCCATATATGCTTTACTTTGATATATATGAGTTTGAACATAATCAATTCCAGGTAAACTATCAATCTCAGGTTTTCCAGGAGAATAGGCAAAACTTGTAGTCAAAAGATGCTTCCATGGGTCTATACCCTTTAAGTATTTTGACATCTCATCATGCCAATTTTTAACTTCCTCCAAAACAAAAGCAGTAGGAGAAATTATATCTACCTCGTTCCAAAACTCCCAGGCTAAAACATTAGTGCTATAGCCATATCTTGCTACAATATATCTCAATTTGTTCTTGTAATATCTGAGCATCTCTTTATTTGTCCAGAATTCTCTGGGTTTATCAAGAGGTCCACCATTTTTCTTATTATGAGGCGTATATTCCCAATAAGGATATGCTCCTTCTCTTTGATATCTAAGCTCATTATAACTATCAAAACAAAACATTACATACATATTAAGTTTATGAGCAAGATCAAGAACATAATCTAATCTCCAAGCATTTCTCAGATCATATTCCCTTACCGAGTTTCTTTCTAAAGCAAAGGTAGTCCAGTTTGGACCAAGCCATACTCTAAAATAATTTCCACCAACTTTTGCATACTCAGGAAGCCATGTATCATAATCAAAGGTTCCTTTTGCTCCTGCCCAGCATACATTAGCTCCTACAGGAATAAAACTTTTCCCATTTTCAAACTCAAAATAGTGGAAGTCTTCTTTACTTACTCTTACAAATCCAGGATTTTCAGAATCTACCACCTGAAATTCATATCTATTAGAAATTTCTTCTCCGTTCCTATCTTTTACCTTTACATAGAAATTATAAGTTCCAATTTTAGTAGGAGAAAATCGTATTCTAAAATGAGGTTTATCTACAGGGGTCAATACTTCGTAATCTTCTTTTAATTCCATTTTATACTCCTGATAAAAGAATCCTGGGATGGCAACCTCTTCCCCTTCAGGATCTTGAAAATATCCTTCTATATTTATTTCTTCAGGATCAAAAGGATTAAGATAGGCTCCCTCTATATCTAATATAGCTTCAAACAGATTATATCTTTCAAGTCTTTCTTTTAGTATTTTAACTTCTATAATTTTTAAAGGGCGGTTATCTGAAAACTCAGACTTATAAAAGGCACCTTCCACTCCGCCTTTACTCCTTTCTTCTATACATCCACCGCCAAAAATAAATAAAGTTAACAAACTAATTATAAAAAGCTTCTTCTTAATTGTAACTTCTCCCCCTCCAACCCTCTCTCCCCGGCTTTATTTTTATACAAGATGACAAGCTACAAAATGGTCGGGAGAAACTTCTCTAAACGTAGGCTCCTGTTTTCTACATGTCTCCATCACATACTCACAACGACTCTGGAACCTACATCCAGAAGGAAGATCAATAGGAGAAGGTACCTCCCCTTTCAGTGCAGGAAATCTCCTTTTAGGCTCTCCATCTTTTGGCATCTTTGGTACAGATGCAAGAAGTGCCCTCGTATAAGGATGAAGAGGACTTCCATAAAGCTCTTCTTTTGGAGCAAGTTCCACTATAGCTCCAAGATACATAACTGCTACTTTATCAGAAAGGTATCTTACCACTGCTAAGTCGTGAGAGATAAATAGATAAGACAATTTAAATCTTCTTTTTAATTCATAAAGGAGTGATATAATCTGTGCTTGTATAGAAACGTCCAAAGATGATACAGGCTCATCAGCAACGATAAATTTAGGATTTAAAGCTAAAGCCCTCGCAATCCCAACTCTTTGTTGCTGTCCACCAGAAAATTCATGGGGAAAAGCATCTATAACATCTCTACCTAAGCCCACAATATCCATAAGCTCCATTACAGCCCTATTTCTCTCCTCTTTAGTACCTATATTGTGAATTATTAATGGATCTTCTATATTTTGTCCCACAGTCATCATAGGGTTAAGAGAAGCTAATGGATCTTGGAATATGATTTGCATAAATCTTCTCTTCTGTCTTAACTCTTCTCCCTTTAATTTTCTCAAATCCACACCATCAAAGATTATTTCTCCATCATCAGGTTCAATCAGTCTTAAAATACTTCTTCCTAAGGTAGATTTTCCAGAACCGCTTTCACCTACAAGACCTATAGTTTCTCCAGGATTAATAGAAAAAGAGACATTGTCTACAGCCTTTAACATCTTTCCCCTTACAGGGAAAGATTTCTTCAAATTTTTTACTTCAAGAAGTTCAGGCATTAAACTTTCCTCCCTTCACTAAATGACATGCTACATAATGATTTTCTCCTACTTCACTATATTCTGGCTCAACTTCTCTACATATATCCTTAGCATACACACATCTTGGATGAAACC
The DNA here is from genome assembly GCA_029776735.1 of Dictyoglomota bacterium. The sequence goes on along the minus strand of JAKOUL010000116.1, from coordinate 27,261 downwards.
TACATCCAGATGGTGGATCCACTAAACTTGGAGGGGCACCTGGAATTGGCCTAAGAGTGCCTTCCTTAGCTTCTATATCAAGAGTAGATGCAATTAATCCATCAGAATAAGGATGTAATGGACTTTTTATAAAGGTAGCAATAGGTGCATACTCACATATTTTGCCAGCATACATTACCATCACAGCGTCTGCAAAATTCATAGCAAGAGTTATATCATGGCTTATAAATATAATACTTGTTTTAAATTCATCTTTCATATCTGAAATTAAGTTTAATATCTGAGCTCTTACAGTGACATCAAGAGCAGTAGTTGGCTCATCTGCAATAACAAGCTTAGGATTACATGCAAGAGCTATAGCAATCATAACTCTTTGTCTCATTCCACCAGAAAATTGGAATGGATAATCCCACACCCTGGTTTTATATTCAGGAATTCCCACAACCCTCAAAAGCTCAACTGCTCTATCTCTTGCTTCTTTATCTGCCATCAAATTATGCCATAATATAGGTTCCATAATCTGTATTCCAACTTTCATAATTGGGTTTAAACTGGCCATTGGATCTTGGAAGATCATAGCGATCTCTCTACCTCTTACCTGTCTTAATTCTTCTTTGTTTAGTTTAAGGAGATCTCTACCTTCAAAAATCGCCTCTCCATCTGCTATTCTTCCATTCCTTTTTATAAGCCTTAAAAGAGATAGCACCGAAACAGTTTTCCCAGAACCGCTCTCTCCTACAATAGCAAGAGTCTCTCCATAATTAACCTTATAGCTAATACCATCTACAGCCTTTACTACACCATCATACCTATCAAAATAAGTCTTTAAATTAGTTACTCTTAAAAGTTCTTCCATGGCTTTATACCTCACTCCTTGGATTTAATGCGTCTCTTAAGCCGTCACCTACATAAGTGAAAGCAAGTAGAGTAAGTGCAAAAGTAACTACTGGGAATATAACAATATGAGGAAATGCCATTATATAAGCTGCTCCAGCACCTATCATATTACCCCAGCTTGGCATTGGAGGTCTTACACCCATACCAATAAGAGCAAGTCCACTTTCTATCCATATACCATTGGGAACACCAAAAGCTACACTAACAATGAGTGGTCCAAGCATATTAGGAAGTATATATTTTCTTATAATGTAAGACTCTTTTGCTCCTAAAGCTCTTGCTGCCTCTACAAAATCAGCATGTTTCAAATACATAACTACACCACGTACAAGTCTTGCCGTTCCTGCCCAACCAGTAAGTCCTACAGCTACAAGAATTGTGAAAAGTCCTCTTCCTAACACCGTAACCAATATTACGTTAAAAAGAAAAGTAGGAAATGCATATACAATATCAACTACTCTCATAAGAAAAGAATCAACTCTTCCACCCCTAAAACCCGCAATAGCTCCTATTATTACACCAATAATAACAACCACAATCTGAGATCCAAAACCAATTAGAAGAGCATTTCTCATAGCATATAAGTTCCTACTGAACATATCTCTTCCTAAATCATCAGTCCCCCATATAAACTGCCGAGATGGCTTCTCAAAAGTATGATCATAGTGAGTTTCATCATAGCTATATGGAGCAATCCAAGGGGTAAATATAGAAATAATAATAATAGCAATAATATAAATTAATCCTACCACTGCCATTTTATTCTTTTTAAATCTCATCCACGCAGCTGACCAGTAACTTACTCTTTTTTGCTTTAATGCTACTTCCATTTATTGCAAACCTCCTTTATAGACCTTACTCATATCTGATTCTTGGATCAAGAAAAGCATATATTATATCTACCACAAGATTCATAAGCATAACCGACAATGAAAGAACAAAAGTTGAAGTTACAAGAAGCGGATAATCTCTTTGAGCAGCAGCATTAACAAAAAGCTGTCCAAGTCCTGGAACCCTAAACAAATTCTCTATCCAAACAGTTCCTGTAAACAAAAAGGCAAGCTGTGGGCCTATAATAGTAACAATAGGAATTAGCGAGTTTCTTAATGCATGCCTTATAATTACTGCTCTATCAGTACCACCCTTTGCATAAGCAGTTCTTACATAGTCCTGATTAAGAGTATCAAGAAGGCTTGATCTCATAAATCTTGCAATAACTGACAGAGGACCAACAGCAACAGCAATAACTGGCATAATCATCTGCTTTGGAGTTTCCCAGCCAGACGTGGGAAGAATTTTTAAATACACACTAAAAATCATAACCATAATAATGCCTAAAAGATAAGCAGGTATCATACTTCCAACCATAGATATAAACATAGTCAGATAATCAATCCACGAATTTCTTCTAAGAGCAGCTAAAATTCCCAGAGGAATTCCTATAAGTACCGCGAGGAGCATAGCTAAAATAGCAAGAGTAAAAGTTACAGGAAATCTTCTCCCAATCTGTACTTCTATAGGTTCGTTAGGGTTAGAGAATGATGGACCAAATTTAAATCTAAAAGCATCCTTCAAATAATTCAATATTTGTTTCCAAAGAGGAACATTTAATCCGTACTTCTCTTCAAAACCCTTAACTAAAATTTGAAGCTGCTCAGGAGTCAGAGTAGAAACCTTTCCCGCACTTGCTGAAAAATTACTTATATTAAAAAACTCACCAGGAGCAAGGTGCATAAGGACATATGTAATAATTATAACTACAATAACAGAAATAAAAATTGTAACTAATCTACGTAAAATGTACTTTAGAAGCCCCATCTTCTACCTCCTTGTATTAATCTAAATAGGGGGGAGTTTCCTCCCCCCTTTTAAAAGTTAGTCTTTAAGATTTAGATACTTGAAGTTAAAGAAACCAGGACCCCAAGAGAACTTATAGAGCATCAAACCGTCAAGTTTTGGATTTTGTACCCACTGTGCTTTAGCAAGATAAACAGGTACCATCCAATATTGATCTTGCATAATCTGGAGGGAATAATGAGCAATCTTTACTGCTTCACTAAATGGCCTGTTTACAGCTCTAAGTCTCCATCTATATGCCTGATTTCTACTTGGATAAGATTGAGTATATTGAGTCTGGAAGTTCTCTTGATCAGTTAAAACTCTTCCTGCAAGTCTCCAATAATCAGTCTTTTCTTGTGCAGTTTTGGCAGTCTTCCATTTGCTATAAAGCTCATCAAATTGTTCGTACCAAAGTGGTGGTCTTGTTAATTCTTCTCTCCATAACTTCTCTGGCTCATTATCTAAAATCTTCTGGAAGTTAGCATAAAGAGTATTTCTCTTCTCAAGTAGCGGCTTCCAATCTGCCTCTGTAGTTCCACCCTCTTTTCTAAGCCATGCATCATATTCTTGATACAAATCATTAATTCTCTTCTTCACATTTCCTGGATAATCATAGAACCAAATAGTATGGTCAGAGTTCTTAAATAGTGCGCCAATCTCTAAGTTATTCATAGGAGCACCAATTGTTGTAAAGCCTGCTTTTGCTTCTGGAGTGAAGTTTGCCCACATATAAGAGTTTGTATAGACTCCAGATTCTATATTCTCAATTATGCAATTAACTCCAAGATTTTTCTTCCATTGGTCTACTATAAACTCTACCACAGGATCTCCACCACCAGTGATGTAGAATGTAAGAGTCTTAAGTCCCTTACCATTAGGATATCCTGCTTCTGCAAGGAGTTTCTTAGCTTTTGCTACATCATAAGGTATATGCTTTAATTTATCTCCAATTGGTGATCCCTTAGGCCAGTAAGCAGCAAGCGGAAGAGCTCTTCCACTAAGAACTTCTTTACAGAGTTTATCTCTGTCTATCGCCATAGCAAGAGCCTGTCTTAATTTCTTATTGTCCATTACAGGATCAAATCCACGGGATATCTGATAACCTTGCCAGAATAGATCCATTACATCCTCTTTGTATTCCTTAGAAAACTTAGGATCAGCAAGTACAAATCTATACTCTGCTACGTTATTAATCATCGCTGCATCAAGCTCTCCTGCCTGATACTGTTGAATTCCAAGTCCTCCAAACTTAAGTACAAGCTTATCTACATTACCTCTTTCACCTACATAGTTGGGGTTTCTAACAAGCGTCATATCTTTTCCAGGAGTCCAAGCTGTAGGAATAAATGGTCCGTTAACTACGATCTTTCCAGGTCTCCACCAGTTTTGAGGATCTGCTTCCACAGACTTTCTATGAAGAGGTACACCTTGAGCTACACAGAGCAATTCTTTCATATCATACCTTGGCTGAGAAAGCCTAATCTCTAAAGTATAGTTATCAATGGCTCTAACACCAAGTTTACTAGGATCAAGAGCTCCACTTTTTACTCCCCAGAAATTTTCAAAATACTGAAGAGGACCTGCCCAAGCTGGAAAATCAGGAATCTTTGTACTTGAATAGTACTGGAAGCTCCATTCAAAATCTTTTGCAGTAATAGGATCTCCATTAGACCATTTCTTATCCCTTCTCAATTTAAAAGTCCATACCTTATAGTCTTTTGATACTGTATAACTTTGAGCAATAGCCGGAACAACTTTTACTCCACCAAGACCCTTTGGATCTGGGGCATAACTAAAAAGCCCTTCAAAGATTGTGCCCTGAGCTAAAATATGTTGAGCTTGCCAGTAGTATGGAATAAATCCTGGAGTATCCCAGAAAGGTAAACTTACTACTCTCTCTTTTTGCCCATTTACTACTCCAGAAAGTAGTAGAACTAAAACCACAAGGAAAAGTAACACTGTAGACTTTTTCTTCATTCTCATGCCTCCCCCTAAAAAATTAATTTGGGTAATAAGGAATCTAGAAACTTAAGAAGAAAACGATTACCTAACATATCACCTCCTTATTTCTGTAACTATTTTCAGAGCCATTTTACCTCAGAAGGGTCCTTATTGTCAATAGAAAAATTAAAATCTCTTTAACATAATCCACATAGCAATATACATGTTTTAGAGCTTTTTTAAATATATTTTTAAAACTAAGCTTAGTGTATAATAAACATAGTATATAATATTTTTTCAAAAAAGAAAAATTCTCTATAAAAAGGTGACAAATTGAAGAAAGTTAAAATAAATATTAAGGATATAGCAAAACTTGCTAATGTCTCTGTAGCTACTGTATCAAGGGTCATTAATGAAAATCCTAATGTAAGCGAAAAGACAAGAAGAAGAGTTCTAAAAATAATTCAAGAATATGATTACTATCCCAGTGCCTCTGCTCAAAATTTATCCAAATCAAAGACTCAAATTGCTACTCTTATTATTCCCTATGAAAGAGGATTTATTCTTTCAGATGCTTTTCTCCCTCCTTTAATAAAAGGACTCACAGAAACCCTGGATCAAAATGAATATAATATTATACTATCTGCCTTAGAGGTACCTTATATACCAGAAAAATATCTTTCTCTATATAAAAGAGGAATTGTAGATGGTTATATTTTAGCCAATGTGAAAAGAGATGATCCTTTTCCAGAGATGCTCTATGAAGAGAATATCCCCTTTGTAAGCATTGGAAAAATATCCCCAAAATTAAAAAGGTATCCTTATGTGGATTCTGATAATATAAAAGGAGCTTATGATGCTACCCTTTACTTTCTTGAAAAGGGACATAAAAGGATAGCCTTATTAAAAGGAACCCAGACTTATAATTTTATTCAAGAAAGATACGAAGGATATGTCCTTGCTCTCAAAAAGTATGGCATAAAACCAGATTCAAAACTCATAGTAGAAGAGACCTTAACTATAGATGGTGGATATAGAGCTATGAAAAAATTACTAAAAATTGACAATCCACCTACTGCAGTATTTTCTTGTAGTGATTATATGGTGATAGGTGCTATGAATGCTATTATAGAAGAGGGTTTAGACATACCTGAAGATGTCGCTATTATTGGATTTGATGATCTTTACATAAATGCTCGGATAGATCCTCCACTTGCCTCTGTAAAACAAGAAATAGAAGAGATAGGAAAAGAAGCAGCAAAACTATTTCTACAAATTCTAAAAGATCCTATAAACTATGAGTCAAAGATAATCCCTGTTAAATTTATATGGAGAAAGTCTGCAGGATAATTGTCAAATAACATCTTTAATAGACTTTATAGAAATATTCCCAATCCCTGATTCTACCCTAAGGTGTATTATTACATCATCTCCATCTTTCTGCCTTTCTATTTTTTGATCCACATTAATTTTTCCTATTCCCACATCACTAATAAGATTCAAAGAAGCTCCTTCAGGAATATAAATTACAATGTTACCTATTCCTCCTTTTACCTCTATCTCCGAAGAAACCTTAGGGAGGTAAGTATTTATATTTCCTACCCCACCTTTTATACTTAGCTTCTTTAGTTTCATATCTCTCAAATCCAAATTAGTATTTCCAACTCCTCCCTCATAGGAAAGGCTAAGATTTAGATCAGGATTTATATTTATCTCAACCCTACCACTTTCTTTAGAAAAAAATAGATCTTCTTTTTTATAATTTTCAATCCCAATAGAAAGATGTAACAGTTCCTTATCTGAATACTCTTTTAATTTATTTACCCTAAATTCAGAATCTGATGAGATCACTAAAAAATCTTTCTCCCCCTTAGGTAAACTCTTAAAATTGAAATTTGCAACTCCACTATTAATATCCAACTCAAAAGTCTTAATCCCATCTTGGAAAGGATATCTCCATTCTCGGTAATAAGGTCCTCTATTATCTCTTCCTCTATAAAATGGGGTTGGGGCAAAAGAAGATAAATAAACTAAGAGACCTATAAAGGCAATTAGTAGAAGAAGCATCAACCATCCAAACCATCTTTTTTCACCAACTATCAGGTCAAGTCCCCAGAATACAAAGATCAAAGGCCAAAATTTCAAAAGCTCTCTCCACCCAATATTAATCAGACCCAGTTCGGAAAAGAGCAAAAATAAACCGACAATTATTAAAAAAATGCCAAACCAAGGAACTTTTTTCATAATTCTTCCCTCCTATCTTATCCTTATAAGCATTAAGATTCCAAGAATAATCAGGATTATAGCAATTGTCACAGTAAAGGGTATAAAAAATATTCCGAAATTTTTTAAAAGAAAATATATACCAAGAGCCAAAAGAACCCATCCTAAAAGACTTGCATTTCTACTTGCATCATATTTATGAGGTATATCTTCTTTCTTCTCTCCATTTAAAGGCTCTTCAGGAATTATTATGGCAGCTAAGAAATAAAGAAGTGGAAGAAATGGACCTGTAAAGAATATTAAAAGAACAAATAAAAGTCTTACAATTACAGGATCTATATTAAAATATTCTGCTATTCCACCACAAACCCCAAGAAATACTCTATTTTTTCTACTTCTATAAAGTTTTTTGTTCATAAAAAATAACCTCCTTTTTAAAGATGTTGTATAGGACCCGAAGGCTTAATATCATCACTACTTTCTGTATTACTATCAGAGGGAGCTTCAGGAATCACCATAGCAGCAAGAAAATAAATTATAGGAAGAACCAGTCCTAAGGGAATCAATAAAAGTATTGCAATTAACCTAACCACTGTAGGATCAATATCAAAATACTCTCCGATACCTCCTAATACTCCAAAAATTACTCTGTTTTTCTTACTCCGATACAATCTTTTTCCCATAGTAAACCCTCCGAAATTTTGTTTATACTAATAATACTTTTTAAGTACCAAAAAAGTTGCAATTTCATTCAATATTTGATATTTTTATACCAAACTTTTCATCTTATATGGAGGGGTATTAATATAGTCAAGAAAATACCTATTTTAGCATTAGGACTTTCTTTACTAATATTAGGAGGCTTTCTCAGTTTTTACTTACCTTTTTCTCCTGTTCCCTTTACTTTCCAAGTCCTTTTTCTTTTTTTAATAAGTCTTTACTTCTCTCCTAAGGAATCATTTTATATAGTATTTACCTACCTTCTTTTGGGGGGATTAGGTTTTCCTATTTTTGCTGGAGGAAGAGGAGGATTTACTGCTCTTTTTGGACCTACAGGAGGATATCTTTTTGGCTTTCTTCTCGCTGGTATAACTATCTCTTATTTAAAAAAATATTCTGAAATTTACGCACTCATTTTAGGAATCGTTATTATTTATCTCTTAGGAAGTATATGGTTAGTCATATCTATAAAAATTCCTTACTCTAAAGCCTTAATTACAGGAGTACTTCCCTTCATCCCATACGACCTTCTAAAAGGAGCTATCGCTTATTTAATTTGGCAAAGACTGAGAAAAATCCTCAAATAAGAAGTAAATTTTATGATATAATTATAAAAAGATTAGTTTTTCAAGGCTTTTTATAAAATTTTAAAATAACAGAAATATGATTAAAAAATTTTTTAAATTTTTAATTTACTTTATAATCATTATATTTTTTTGCTTTAACCCTCATACACAAGAAGATGTAGGAGAAACCTTAGATTTAGCTTTTGCTGGAGATATTTTTATTCAAAGGCAATTTTTTCAGTCCTATTATGATTCTTCTAAAAAAACCTTTTTGTTCCCTCAGGAGATTTTTGAAGATATAAAAGAAGAAATAAAAAAAGACTTCTCTTTTGTAGTCATAGATACACCAATTTCAGAATCATATGCTCCTTCAGGATACCCTCTCTACAACGCTCCCCCAGAAATCTTAGATGCTTTAAAGCTTGCAGGTTTTAATGTAATGATAACATCAGGGAATCATACTTTGGATAAGGGAGAACGTGGAGTAATAGATACCATCAATAATATTAAAAAAAGGAACCTTTTATATGTGGGAAGCAACCTAAGTAAAGATGATGCTAATAAAATCTTAGTCTTAGAGAAAAATGACATTAAAATAGCTGTTTTAGCTTATACATTCAGTACTAATGGCATAAATCCACCACAGGGCAAATCTTATCTTGTTAATTATATAAATGAAGAAAGAATTAAAAAGGATATACAAAATATAAGAAAAAGTGTAGACTTTATTATAGTATATCTCCATTGGGGATATAATCAATATAGTGAAGAGGTTGAAAAGAGCCAAAGAGACCTCGCAAAAAAAATAATAAAAAGTGGTGCAGATCTTATTGTGGGAAGCCATCCCCATGCTGTAAGACCTTATGAAAAAATAGATGATAAGTGGTGTTTTTATTCCATTGGAAATTTCCTTACCGATCAATATGGAGTAGAAATTCCACAGGTCAAGTTTGGTTTAATTTTAAATTTTTCACTCTTAAAACTAAATGGAAAAACTTTTATTAGAGACAAGAAAATTACTCCCATATTCATTCAAAGGACAAAATCTGGAGGAAAATATTCATATAAAATATTAAAAGCTGATAAAATAAATAATCTAAAAAATATATCCACTGAAGATAAAGCTTATTTAAAAAAATTAGAGGAGATGTTAATTTTAAAATAAAGGAGATTTTAAAATGGAAAGAAGAAACTTAGGGATTCTACTTATTGTTATTGGAGCTTTCCTTTTTCTATTGAACTTTAATCTTATCTCATGGGATTTTGCATTACTTTTGATTAGTATTGGTTTTATCGTGGCATATTATAGATTTGGAAAAATTTTAGGATTTCTTATCCCAGGATGCATACTTTTAAGTATATCTGCATTCAATTTAGTAAAAGACATTTACAGCAATCTAAATCCCATCTATAGTTTATTCTTTGTTGGAATAGGATTTATTTTAATATTCTTTATCCACTATTCTAAAAAAGAACAAGATTCAGCAGAAAAATATTGGTCTATTTATCCTGGGATATCTCTGATAGCACTCAGTCTCCTTATAGGACTACTTCAAGCAAGCCCTGCCTTTTTAAAGATTATAATACCAGTTATACTAATAGCTTTAGGAATATTCTATTTAGTAAAAGCTATAAGATAGTTGACACTATTTCAAGAGGCAGTAAAAACATATCTTAAAAAGTAAAATCCAAAGAAAATTAAAAATAAAGAAGCAGCAAAAAGAATGATTCTATAAACCCTTTTCCAAAAAGGAAAGGCAAGCCCTTGTCCTATAAATCCAACAAATAGATACCAAACAAAATCTGAAAGTATATGTCCCACATAGAAGCTCAAAACTCCAATCACCAAAAAATTTTTTGCCTGAGCAAGAAGATTAACTCCAACAGTTAACCACCAAAGAAGCCAATAAGGATTTGCTAATGAAACAAGTATACCTGCAATAGGGAGAGGAACTTTTATAGGGTCTGAATTTTTAATTTCAACCTCTTTCTTAAAAACCAAAACAAATAAATTAATCCCCATATATAGTAAAAAAAGACTTCCAAAAAAAGAAAATACCTTAATAAATACAGGATTATCTAACACTGATTGAAATCCAAAAACAAGTAAAACTACAAAAACACCTTCTAAGATAGCATGTCCTGATACAATTTTAATAGAATCCTTCCAGCCACCTATACTGCTCTGAGTAAGTACCATCGTCATCATAGGACCTGGAGCCGAAGCACCAGAAAAACCAATTAAAAAACTTGTGATAAACAAGTTTAAGATCCCCATTTTGTCCCTCTTAAGTATTTCTTAAAGGAAAGATTCTCCAATTTTTCAATCTCATATTTTTCTACCCTAAAAAGATGAGACTTACAAGTACAATCAGAAGATCCAAATCCCAGAATAGGTTCTCCTGAAATCAAAGAAGCAGTCTTACATTCCCACTCTTTACTCAGCTCTTTATAGTAAATCTCAACAATTTCTACATTATCATCTTCTAAGAGATAATCTATATGCCAAAACTTTCTCTTATTTTTTGATAAATGCCTAAAAATTCTTTTCTCTAAGCCTCCCTGAGCAGAACCCACATAAAGATATAAACCTTTTTTAAGAGGGACTTCTCCTAATCTACCTACATATTTCTTAATATTCTTTTTCACCTTTATTACTAATACATATATACCCTTCATTTAGCTTCAACTAATTTTAAAGTAGTAGGCTCCAATCTCACTTTTATATCCTTTCCCTTGGTATGTAGTGTTACTTCAGTTCTATAGGGAAGAAATGACTCCAATATATAGGCATCATTATCATACATAAATAGAGTAATATTCTCTTTCCCTTCTAAATACACATCAAATTCGCTCATAAATACCTTTCTAATTTGATTTAAAACTTCCAAAGGTAAATAATAAATATCTGAATAGTTATCTGGAACAGTTAAAATATAAACCCTCCCACGTCCATAGAAATCTTGAATAAGCAATGGGAAATTATTTTCTCCACTAATACCTAAAATCAAAGGCCAAGAAGAGTTTGTATGATAGTCTATCACCGGAAAGAGAATTTTCTCTCTTGAGTATACATATTGAGATAAACCCCTCATATTAGTATCCACAGCAAAGAAATCTATAAGAGCTTTTTTATCAGTGTATTTTGCAGAAGTAAGCTCTTCTACCCCTTTTCCTGTCAAAGCCTTTAAAAAACCAGAAGTTAATATAACATTTCCACCTTTTAATAAATATTCCTTAACCTTTTCAATAATATCTTTATCCTCTGATGCATTTTCTGCTAAAAACACCATTTTAGCATTATCAGGAAAGTAAGGTGTAGGCTCAAATGGAATTCCAACCATTCCTAAATATTCTGGAAGATGATCCTCACCAGAGGAATGAAAAGGATGATATACACTAACTCCCACAGGATTCCCTAACTGGTCTAAAAGATTATCAATTCTCTCCAGTTCAAATCCAAGAGGTGGAATAAATACAGAATTTCTTAAGGATCCAAAATCAAAAAGTGTGATCTCTCTTGCTTTGGCAAATAACGTTAAATATGCTTGCTCCAAATAGTGACCTATATTATGAATACATTCAAAAGAATCAAACCATCCCCCTTTATTTTTGCCAGGTTTGACATTTTCAAACCATCTCATAAGATAATAGCTCAAATATTTTGGGAGATGTTGCTGAGTATATCCAGGATCTCTGGTCTCAGTACCTGTATAAACTTCATCAAAGATATTTCTTTGGGTTTCTGGATTATATCCATTCTCATGATAAGATTCAAACCAATTGGGATACTTAATTATCATATTTACCTTTGGATTTACCTTCTTCGCAGGCTTCACCACATATTCTTGAGAGACCTCAGTCATAAGCTTCAGTCTATAATCTTTCCAGGAAAGATCTCCCTTTTTCTCAATACATAAAGGACAAGAACAACTGGTAAAATAGAAGTCATCAAGAATTATCTCATCAAATATAGATGCCGTATATTCCACTATCTCTTTCAGCCTATTTTTTAAATTGTCATCAGAATAACAAAAGGTATCATATATACGCATGTTATGAATAGGATCATCAAGATGAATAGTGGTAGTTATTCCACCTGAAGTTTTTATTCCTTTATCTTCAAAAAATTTTTTAATCTGAAGCATTTTATCTCTTTGGACATCATCACTGCCTCTATGGGTTTCCAAATATACCTTATCTACATGGAGATGTTTTTGAAAGAACTTTAAATTTTCTTCTAACTCTTCCAAATTAGTACGGTTTAAAAAAACAGCAGTACAATAGATAGCTAATTTAAAATTTTTATAAGGCATAAGCAATCTCCTTTCTTTTGTTAGCTTCTTTCTCAATTATAATATTGAAACATAGAATTCACAAGGTATATAATAGCTACAAAATCATAAAGAAAAGGAGAATAAAAATCATGGAAGAACTCAAAAAAGAAGTATCTGAACACTTAACCAATAAAATCATTCCTTTTTGGGAGAAGCTTATAGATAAAGAAAATGGTGGATTTATAGGCTATGTAGATTTTGATCTAAAGAAAGATTCCTATGCTCCAAAAGGAGGAGTATTAACTTCAAGGATATTATGGTTCTTTTCAGCCTCTTACAACCTTTTAAAAGACGAAGAACTTCTTATATATGCTGACCATGCTTATAAATTCCTCTCTGAAAAACTTTGGGATTACAAAAATAAGGGTATTTATTGGATGGTAGATTATAAAGGAAACCCTATAGAAAAAAGGAAACATGTATATTGTCAAGCCTTTGGCATATATGCACTATCTGAGTATTATAAGGCTACAAACAAAAAAGATAGCTTAAACTTAGCTTTAGAGATTTACAAGATTTTAGAAGAAAGATGTAAAGATAGGTATGCCTATAAGGAAGAATTTGATGAAGCATGGAATCCGAAAGATAATAGAACCATAAGTGAATACGGCATAGTATGTGAAAAGAGTATGAATTCTTTACTCCATATTTTAGAAGCATATACAAATCTATATACAGCATGGCAAGATGATGGCTTAAAAAAGAATTTAGAGTGGTTAGTAAGATTATTTAAAGATAAAATACTAAATTCAAAAACTAAACATATGGGTGTATTTTTTGACAAAGAGTTAAATTCCATAATTGATGCCATATCTTATGGGCATGATATAGAAGCAAGCTGGCTTCTTGATGAAGCCTTGAAATATATAGATGATAAAGAGCTGAAAGACGAGATGGCAAAAACAAATTTAGAAATTGCAAAAGTAGTAATCCAAGAGGCATTTGAAAATGGCAGTCTATTAAATGAGAAAGTTAGAGGTCGTTTGGACAAAACCAGAATATGGTGGGTACAAGCAGAAGCATTCCTTGGTTTTCTTAATGCTTATGAAAAATCAAAAGATCCTATTTTCTCAAAGGTAGTAACAGAAGAATGGGAGTTTATAAAGAACTATCTCATAGATAAAAGATCTGAAGGAGAATGGTTCTCAAAACTTGATGAAAATTATATACCAATCCCAGCACCTATAGTAGAACCATGGAAATGCCCATATCATAATGGAAGGATGTGCATTGAAACAATTAAAAGATTATAAGGGATTAAGCTAATCCCCCCTCACCCCATCTCCACCACTACATCATGAACTTTCCCATCTTCAAAAATAGGAAGTACCCTATTAGAAACTTCCTTGCCATCTACACTTATTCTCTTAACTCCCTTTGAAACATGATTAGGATTTTTCACTTCTATCTTATAAGTAGCCCCTCTAAAGTTTCTTACTACTGTAAAACCATCCCATTCTTTAGGAATACAAGGATCTACCTTTAATCCATCATAGTCAGGCTTTATTCCCAAAATAAACTGAGAAATTAGTGTAAAAGCCCAAGAGGCAGTACCTGTAAGCCAAGAATTTTTACCTTCCCCATGTCTTTTAGCATCTTTTCCTGCTACCATCTGACAGTAAGTATACGGCTCTACCTTATGAATTTCACTCTCTTCTTCAAAATATGCAGGAGTTATTTTCCTATAAACCTCAAAAGCTCTATTACCTCTTCCTATTACAGTTTCTCCTATCCCCACCCAAGGGTTGTTATGGCAGAAAACTCCAGCATTCTCCTTGTATCCTGGCGGATATGAAGATATCTCCCCAAGTTCTATATGATATCTGGAATAAGCAGGCTGTTGTAGTACCATACCATATTTTGTATCCAGATACTTTATACAAGCGTCTAAAGCAGATTTTGCCTTCCCATCATCTACTCCAATTCCTGCCATAGTACATATACCTTGAGATTCTATAAATATCTTACCTTCTTCACATTCCTTACTTCCTACCTTATTTCCAAAATAGTCATATGCTCTTAAAAACCATTCTCCATCCCAGCCATAATTTAGTATAGCTTTTACCATATCTTCACTGGCTTTTTTTGCTAAATTTACTTCTTCATGCTTTCCTATCTTTTCACATATCTTTACATAATCAGGCGTTGCATAGACAAATAAACCTGCAATAAATACAGACTCAGCTTTACCACCTTCTACATTTCCTGTAGTTTGGAAAGACTCATCAGGCACCTTTGAGAAACAATTCAGATTAAGACAGTCATTCCAATCTGCCCTACCTATTAAAGGAAGACCATGAGGTCCTAACCTATCTAATACATAATGGTATGCCCTTACTAAATGCTCAAATAATGTACCCTTCTTAGATTCATCATTGTTGTAAGGTATAACCTCTTTTAGGATAGACCAATCGCCAGTCTCTTTTATATATGCCCCTGTAGAAAGAATTATCCACAGAGGATCATCATTAAATCCACCACCAATATCGTTATTTCCCCTTTTAGTTAAAGGCTGATACTGATGATAAGCACTACCATCTTCAAACATGGTAGAAGCAAGTTCAAGGATTCTTTCCTTTACTCTTTCTGGAATCATATGTACTGAACCAAGAATATCCTGATTAGAATCTCTAAATCCAATACCCCTGCTTATTCCTGATTCAAAGTAAGAGGCACTTCTTGCCACATTAAACGTGATCATGCATTGATATTGATTCCAGATATTTACCATTCTTGAGAGAATCTCATCATTATGATTCACTTGATATCTTAAAAGAATATCATCCCAATAACTTTTTAGCTCATTAAAAGCTTTATCTACATTTTGAGATGTCTTAAATCTTTCTACCATTTCTAATGCTCTCTTTTTATTTATTACTCCAGGTTTCTCCCATTTTTCCTCTTCTGGATTTTCCACATATCCAAGTACAAAAATAAAATCTTTACTTTCATTTGGTTCCAAAGAAACCTCTAAATAATGAGATGCAACAGGCGCCCAACCATCTGCAATTGAGTTAAAAGCTTTCCCTTCAACCACTGCTCTTGGAGATTCAAAACCATTATACATACCAATAAAAGCATCTCTATCAGTATCAAATCCTTGTATTGGAACATTTACAGAATAAAAAGCATAATGATTTCTTCTCTCTCTATATTCAGTCTTATGATAAATTACTGATCCAGCAATTTCTACTTCTCCCGTAGAAAAATTCCTCTGAAAATTTGTTTGATCATCCCAAGCATTCCATAAACACCATTCTATAAAAGAGAAAAGTTTTATATTTCTTTTTCTATTAGAGTTATTTTTTATAGTTACCTTATGAATCTCTCCATTAAATTTTAATGGGACAAAGAATAAAGTCTCCACTGAGATATCATTTCTTTCTCCTAAGATCTTTGTATAAGAAAGTCCATGACGGCATTCATAACGAGAAAGATCTTTCTTTACTGGCTTCCAAGAAGGAGACCAGAATTCTCCATTTTCCCATATGTAGAAATATCTTCCCCCATTATCAAGGGGTACATTGTTATATCTAAATCTTGTTATTCTTCTTAGTCTTGCATCTTTATAAAAAGAGTAGCCTCCTGCAGTATTAGAGATGATAGAGAAAAAGTCTTCTACACCTAAGTAATTTATCCAAGGGAAGGGGGTCTGAGGAGTTGTAATCACATATTCTCTATTTTTATCATCAAAATGTCCAAACTTCATTATTTTACCTCCCTCTTATCCCATAACTACTATTATATTATTTTCTTCTTTCATTTCAGAAACAGGAATAAAATTACCAGAAAGTTCCTTTCCATTTATGTTTATATATTTAACTCCCTTCTGCACTCCATTAGGATTCTCCACATTTATTTTTAATTTTTTACCTCTGAACATCCTTTCCATATAAAACTTTTTCCAATAAGAAGGTATACATGGATCAATCCTTAATCCATCATAATCTGGCTGCAACCCAAGAATTCCCTCTACTGCAGCTACCTGCACACTGGCAGCTGTACCTGTAAGCCAATGCACATGAGCTCTCCCATGGAAAGGACTATCTTTGCCTTCCACAAATTGGCAGTGTACATATGGTTCTGCTTCTCTTATCTCTGCCTTATCATTCATATTTACGGGGTTTACCTCTTGATAATATTTAAAGGCACCATCTCCATCTCCAAGAATAGTCTTAGCACGTATCAACCATCCCTGTGGATGGCAGAATATACCTGCATTTTCCTTCATACCCGGTAAGAAAAGAATCATCCTAAAAACTGGGAACCCCCAAGTCTTTACAGGAGGCTGCATAATCATAGCTCCATAATCAGTATTTAATATCTTTTCCACATTATCCATAACTATCTTGGCTTGTTCCTCAGTAGCAGCTCCGCTCAAAATCGCCCATACTTGTGGATTAAGCCAGAAGCTTGCCTCTTTATTAGTCTTAGATCCTATCACTTCATCTCCTATAAATCCTCTTACAAATCTATCTCCTTCCCAAGCATATTTCTGAATATTCTCATACAATTTCTTTGCTTCATTCTCTGCCCAAGCTTTATCATCTGTTTTACCCTTTCTTTCAGCAAACTCCTCAAAAATTTTAAGGGCTAAGTAAAGCTGAAAGGAGGCAAAAATACTCTCTCCTTCTTCCCCAAGTCTTAAAGTATCATTCCAATCAGCATCAAGACCATATGTAAGACCATGCTTACCACATTTACTTAAACTAAACAAAATACCTCTTCTTAAATGCTCATAAATTGTATCTTCACCTTTATCTGAATAAGGAATTACCTCATCTAAAAATCCTAAATCTCCTGTCTCTCTTACATATTGCCTTGTAGTAATATAAAGCCATAAATGATCATCACATCTATATTCTGTATAACCTGTCCTTTTCACATACTCTGGGTTATCTAAGGATAAATTTTGATTAGGTTTTATTTGATGATCAAAAAATACTAATGGCAAAGCTACCCCTTCTGAGGTCTGTCCAGAAAACATTAATTTCAATCTATTCTTAGCCTCTTCAGGCTCAAGGTGCATAATACCTGGAATATCCTGGACTGTATCTCTAAATCCATAGCCATCTCTCAAGCCCACATAGAGTAAAGAGGCTGCACGAGACCAGAAGAATGTCATAAAACATTGATATGAGTTCCATATATTTACCATAGTATTAAAAGATTCATCAGGAGTGACTACTTTAAACTTCTCTATTTTTGAATGCCAATAACTCTTTAAGTCTTCCCATTCCTTCTGCACTCTTCCCTTTTCTTTATATCTCTCCATAACCTTTCTTCCTGTTGCCTCTGCTCCATCTCCAAGCACATAAATAACTTCTTTTTCCTCATCAGGTTCAAGTTCCATAACAACCTGCATTGCTGCACAACTATTCTTCCCATAATTAAGAGTATTACTACAGGTGCCTTTTTCTACTGCTATAGGATTAGAGTAATCTCTATAATTTCCAATAAAAATATCTCTATCTCCATCATAAGAAACCACATCTGCACCCACTACTCCACAAAATCTATTAAATCTTCTTCCACTAATTCCAGGCTCTTGCTCAATCTTTTTCCCTATCTCAGAATAGTTTTCATTGATAGTCTGTATAATAAGATTATCTTTGTAATAAGTACGACCTATAAATAGGGTGTATTGCATATTAACAAGATCTTGATTCTCACTGGGTTCATTTGTAAGCTCTGCAAAATTAAATAAAGCAATCTTTCTTTTTCTTCCACTCTTATTCCTTACCTTTATTGCCCAGACCTCATAAAGTTCTCCCAAAGGTACATAATAGAGCGTCTCAGTCTCAATACCATTATATTTAGAAGAAATTATCGTATATAAGATTCCATGTCTGCATATAGATTCATATTTTGATAGATCCTTTTTTACAGGAAGCCAAGAAGCCGACCAAAAATCTCCTGATTCCATATCTCTTAAATAAATATACCTTCCAGGAGCTGTAGTAGGAGGAACATTAAATCTCCCTCTCAGAATCCTTCCACTGGCACCAGACTTAACAAAACTATACCCTTGAGCATTATTAGTAATAATAGCTCCATATTCCAAAGAACCAAGATAATTAGTCCATTCAGAAGGAGTAGCAGGATTTGTGATGACATATTCTTTCCTCTCATTATCAAAATAACCAAATTTCATGTGCAAACCCCCTTAACATTTTAAATTAAGAAACCGTTTATAATTTCAAAAGGAAACTTTTAATTGTTAAGTATACTACAATTTTTCTCAATCATTGTCAAGAAAGATAGTGATTATTTGGATAGCAATTGGTTTACAGAATACTTGTGAAATTAACATAATAACTTCTTTATTTTATATTCTTTTCTACCATCATTATCTCTTCTTCAGTCAAATCATATAGCTTATACACCAACATATCTATTTCTCTCTCCAATTCACTTGTATCAGCATTTGGATTTTCCTTTTTATCTGCAAGGATTTTATCTACAAGTGCCTCTATCTGTTTAACAATCAATTCATTAGCGGGGGTAATGGGAGGAATGGGCATAATTTCTACATATTGATTTGATAGCCTAAATCCAGTAAAACCATATTGATGAACTATTTTATTCACATAAAAAAAGATAGTTGTAGAATTTAAAACAGCCATTAGATATTTTAATTTTTTCTCTGATACAAAAAAGGCCATACTATCTAAAATGTACATATTTTTATCAACCAAGCAAAAGGTTGGTTGATGTGTAATTCTTTGCCACACCACCTTCTCTTTCTCAAACTCGGATAGATAATAATCATCAGGATTATTATCCAGCTCTAACCAGTGATGTTGGCCTGTATAATCAGAATTTATTCTATCTTTATTTTGTCTTGTATATCTACACTGACCTCTATTTTTCAATTCATTTTCATATTTTTTAAGATGCTCAACAATAGCAGGATAAAAATATGACTGTTTATAAAATCCAAATTTAGCTATTATCACCCACAAGCCAGCCCATTCATAGTAATACCTTTTAATATCCCTACCTCGTAATATAGGTTTTATAATAGCTTCTGTTCGTCTTCTCTCCTCTTCATCTTTACAATTATTAAGTATCTCTTCCCTTTTAGCACTATTGATTATAAAGGCTTCATTAAGACCTGTTTTTATTCCATAGTAAATCTTTACATCCCAATCCTTGAGTGGCTTACCTATGTGTTCTATTTTTTCCTTAAGCCGCTGCTCAGCATCACTACCTATAAACCAGACATCCTTAGTTAAATTTTGCAAGACAATACCCCTATTTTTGAGAATATCAGCAATATTAACATCTTCTTTCTTATTTTCATCAATGGTTACAGCTTTTAGAGCATTTTTATTTTCAGATTTTTCAATTAAAAGGATATTTGTATCTACAGTAGAGCTTTCAAAGACATTAGGACCTAAGTCAATAAGAATTTTAGGGTTGTATTTTAAGAAAAACTTTCTAAGTTTTTCCCCATAACCAGCACGCATCCATTTATTGGAAGATATGTAGCAGAGATGTCCCCCATCTTTTAGAAGCTCCATTCCTTTCTCATAAAATAATACATAGATATCTCCCCTACGGTCAAAAGTCTCATAAAATTTATTTTCATAAAGATTAGTAAGTCCTCTAGGATTCTTTTGAAGTTGGATATAAGGTGGATTTCCAATCACAATATCAAATCCATCAGTTACTCCAAACATCCATTCTGGATCAAACCATTCTGAGGTAGCATTTTGATCATAGGGGTCAAAATCAGCAACTTTCTTAGAAATTTCAGAAGGATAGCCAATGCCTTTTAATTCTTCCGATAATTTTTCTCTCAACTCTCTATCTTTCCTTTGACATTCACGTTTTTCAGTCCGAGTTTTTGCTTGAAAATACTTATGACGAATCTTTTTTAATTCATCTTCAAGCTCTATAATCTCCTTTGGATAAAGACTAATAGGAGGATGTTCAAGTCCTACCAAAGTATTTGCAGATACAAATTTTGTCTCAAGGTTTGGTAAGGGACGAATTCCATAATTTTCTTTTTGTGGATCTACCTTTTGATCTAAGAGAAGAGAAATAAAGAACCTAAGCTTAGTTATTTGTATTGCAATAGGCTGGATATCAACTCCATATATACAATTTTCAACTAAATAAAGTTTACGAGCATAATCTGGATAGTGAATACTTTCATCAAAAATATCATTGATCTCTTTTAATAATTCTTCTCTTATCTTTTTATCTTCTTTATGAAATACTTCTTCGGTAGCTCTCAAAGCATTTTGATATTGAAGTTCATGCCAAAGTTCGTTATCTTTATCAAGTTTTTGAAGAGCGTTTACCAATTTATGTAAAACTCCCATTGGGAAAGCTCCAGAGCCACATGCAGGATCAATGATTTTTATCTGACTGATTGCTTCTATTATATTATTCCTCTCATATTCATTAAGATTGGGAACTTCATCAGAGTAAGAAAGTATACTTCTTATATCATCTTCACTTAGATCTTTCTTCTGCATTAAATACTGAGTAAGAGATTCCTCTACCATATAATCAACAATCTCTCTTGGGGTATAGTAACTTCCAGTTGCTTTTCGGGCTGTAGTAGCAGTCTCTGGATTATAATTTGCAAGTAAATTTTCAAACACTTTACCTAAAAGTTCAGGATCAAGAGCTATTTCCTGATCTATAGGTGTGTTTTCATCTATGGTGAAATTATAATTTGAGAGAATATCAATTAGTCCACGTACCGTTTCCCCTTTTTTCGTAAAGAAGAGTTCATCAGGGATTAGTGCTTGTTTTTTCTCTTCTCTTGAGAAACCATCTATATAAATAACTTTTCCATTTTCATCCTCTTTATCCAGACAGTCAAAAAGACCACCATTCAAGAAAGGTATAGGGCTAAATAGCTTTAATGCCTCTTCCTTAGGGATAAGAAATTTATCAGCATATCTGAAAAGCGTCTTTACCCCATAATGATTTCTATTAACAAAAAAATTGCCTTCTTCTACAAATCCTCTTTCTGACATTTTCTGGTTTAAGACAGCAAAGAAAAGGTTTTGAAGTATTGTATTATAATAATTGTGACCTTCGTTAAAATCTTTTACAATATTCTTTAGTTCTTCTGGCTCAAATAAGGTATCAGGTATTAAATATTTTTGTTTTAAAAACCAAATGAAGATGATACGAGTAATAAGCCTTATAAGATTTGTAGCATTTCTAATTTCATTATCTTTTTTAGGATCCTCATTATATTTATAGTCCGTAGGGAATGAAACTTTATCCATTGCCCAGAAATACCAGTCTTTAAGCTCTGTATAAAACTCTTTGGTAACTGGTTCTATAGAAAAATCTTCTTTTATCTTCTCAAGAGTAGAAAAGTCTCCTTCTCCAATCTGTTTTAGAAAAGTTTTGTTAGTCTGGTTTTTACTTACAAAATATGTGAACCTTCTGAAATTACTCCAGTCTCTCTCTTTACCTAAATAATTAGTATATACAAGAGAAAAACGAAAATCTCCTTTCTTATCATAGAATATGAATATTCCTGCATCTGCAAAATTCCTTTTTAATATCTTTTTCCCTAATTCATATTGAGCTTTCTTACCAGTACGTTCTGATAATTCTTTATTTACTAAAAAAGAGCAGATTATAAGTTTTTCATCGTTAAGAGATCCCTCTGCTAACTTTTTGCCGTTGGAAAAATCATTATCCTCTAAATAAATATCTTCCTTAGGAAATTTTAGATAAGGATTTTTCAGACGGAAAAAGTTTTCAAATTTTTCTATATCAAATTCATTAATTATTGATCGTAAAATATCACTTTCACTCATAGTTTTCTATTCTCAATAGCAACTATAATTTCTTTAGTTAAATTTTTTTGTCTCAGTTTTTCCTTCTCTAAGTAATCCTCTCCAAGTTCTTCTTTTAAGGATTCTATCTCTTGAATTGTTTTCTTGATTTTTTCAGCATCTTTTATCTCTAAATTTGATATTCTTCTTAAGGTATAATCAGGTAATGTTCCATAATCTATAATATCTTCTAATAATATCTCAAGGAAATTTTTATATTTATATATCTCATCATTATTTATTTTCCTAAGAGTCTTTAAATTATTTATAGCTTGTTGCTCTAAACTTTTTTCTGGAAGAGAAAAAGGTCTTTCCTTAGGATTCTTAATCTCTTCATATATATCCCAGAATGTATCACTTAAGGGTAAGGCTTTTTCATCAAAAGAGCACTCTATTTTATTTAGTATATGTTCCAAGGCTACCTGAGAGTAATCAGGTTTATTTTCCTCATTAATTTGAGCATGATAGATATGTAACCTCTCCTTTTTAATAAAAACTAAAATTTCATTTTCATCATATTTCTTTGCAACCTTTACTCTTGGAGGAATTTTAGAAAGGTTAGATACAACCTTAGGATATTTCTCCTTTATTTCATCATATATTTTTAAAACCTTTGTATAGAAGCTCTCTTCTTCTAATTTTTCTGGATTCTGATTGATTCTTTCATAAAGTTTTGCAGATGTTGGCTCCTCATCTATATCAAAATACTTTGAATCCTCTCCTAAGGTGTTGTGGATTAAAAACATTTTATTTGCTGCTATTTCTCGGGACTTTACCAATTCTGCTCCTTTTTCTGTAGGGAAGAAGTTTATTACATAAAGCTCATCAAATACCTTTTTACCTATACGGTTTATTCTACCTACCCTTTGAATTACACGAACAGGATTCCAAGGTATATCATAGTTTATAACAATACCAGCCCTATTAAGATTAAAACCTTCAGAAAGTTTATCAGTACAGAGGAGAATATCATATTTATTTTCATAGTTAGAAAATGAGGCATCAAAATTTTTATAAATGGCATCTAACTTGTTTTTTGTTAGATTTCCAGTAATAGTCAAGACTCTATCTTTAAAAGCTCTATCTAAGTGCAATTCTAAGTACTCAACTGTATCTATATATTCTGAAAATACTACAATTTTTCTCTCAGGTTCATCTTCTAAACTCTTCTTCATAAATTCTATAACACATTGTATCTTTGGATCTTTGTTAACTAATCCTAATTGTTTCAGTTCATTAAGTACCTTATTAAAAAGTTCTAAATCAGTTTCTATATCTCTAATAAATTCTTCTTTATATTTAAATTTTTCCAATTCATATATCTTATAGTTCTTCGGATATATTTCCTTCTTGATATCTTCACTATATTTAGCTAAATACTCTTCTATCTCTTCTACATCTTTATCATAGATTTTTTCAAGTAAATCTCTATCAAGGATGTATTTCCCAGTTTTTTTAACAAACTCTGAAGCAGATGCTGTAATATCTTTGAAATTCTTTAAACTTTGCTCAAAGGCTCCAAAAGAGCTTTCAAATCTTTTTACTAACAATCTTCTCATAAAATCATAAAGGTTTCTTTGGCTATGATACTCAAAAATTTCCTTTTGAGTTAATTTTTCTTCAGCTTTAATTTTTTGTTTATCTATCTCATATTCAAAAGGTCTATAAATAGCTCCTCTAAAAGATCCGCCATCTTCAGGATCAGCAAAGTATTTTTTAATTACAGTATCATAAAACTCAGATTGTTCCCTATCTAATTCAAAAAATAATTCCTTTGGATCAGCAACTTTTGAAAGATTTTTAATTTCACCTTTATAGGCTGGATTTTCTTGTAAATCTAATCTATTTCTTCTAATAGTAACAGGCTCTATTACATCTCTAATTTGTTGAGCAAGATATTTAGCTCGCTGATTAATCTTCTTCAGCCCTTGAGAAGGGCTAAACTCCTCTCCAAAAAGTGTTTTATAGTTATTAAAAGCTTTATTGATTTTTTGCTTATCGGGAGAATTATAATATTTCTTGATGTAGGCAAGTCTATCAAAAGTGTTCTTAAAAGTTATAAATTTAGAAACTAAATTATCTTCCAAGGTTATAGATGATTTTTTAGGTATGGTAAATAGTTTTAGTAATGATAAGATGTCCGCAGGACGATTATTTAAAGGTGTAGCAGTAAGGAGAATAACAATTTTATTTCTACATATATTCTTTAGATACTCATAACTTTTTGTATCTTCATTTCTAAATCTATGTGCCTCATCAATAATTATTACTTCCACATCCTTATTTTTTCTAAGATACTCTTGTAATTTATCTAAATCTCCCAAAGACCAAACTTCCCAATCATATAATCCAAATTGATCTTTATACATATTCCAACCTGAATCTTTACTTCTTGGATCACCCATAATCCCAGGAGGACAGATTATTATTCCTCTTTTCTTTAATTCAGAGGCAATAGCACAAGCAATAACTGTTTTACCTAAACCCACTACATCAGCAAGGATTACCCCATTGTGTTTTTCAATTACAGATAAAGCCTGTTCTACAGCATCCATCTGATATTTGTATGGGATATAATTGTTTTTCTTAAACTTCTTTTCTAAACTTTCTCCTATCTCTTTCTTCTCAAAGGTATCCAAATAAATTTTTAAAACCAAAGCATAGGCTTCAAAAGGTGAAATTTCTTTAATGAGAGTCTCTTTTTCAAGAAGTTCTATTAGTCTTTCTTTATAATCATCTTCTGTAATTTTAATGGCAGATTCCCAGAAATTATCAAAATACGCTTCTGCATCGTCCACACCATAATCACTAATTTCCACGTTAAACTCATCTTGAGTTGCAAGCCCAAAACTTGTAAGATTACTACTCCCTGTAATAAATAATTTATTTTTCACTATGGAGTCTTTTATCTTAAAAATATACAGTTTGGAATGATTTGGTCTTACTGTTTTTCTTATTATTAAACGGTTATTTTTTATCAAATTAATAAAAAATTTTACCTGCTCATAAAACTCTTTATTATCAAACTTCTCTGTATTTATGGACTTTCTTATAGAATCAAAAAACTTTGTAACTATCTCATCGTTGGATAAAATACCATTTTGATCATCTAAATCTGCATATTCTATTAACTGATAATTGAACTTATCTACATTTAGCCCTACTAATACCTTCATGATAACGTCAGGATTTTTTATAAGGGCATTATAAAGTTCCTTAAGACCTGAAAAATAGAAAAAAGCTACTAAAAATTTGAGTTCTTCGCTTGCAGAAATAAGGTCAGAAACTCGCTTTCTTAGATTTTCTACATTACTATTGGTGATAAAATTCTTCATTATAAAAGATGAATTATCCTTTCCAAAAATTATTTAGTTAATAATATTATATTTAGAGATTACCTATTTTTCAACATTTCTCTTCCTTTATCAGTAATCTCCCAGATACCATAGGGAGAATCTGATTTTAGCAGTCCCTCTTTTACCATGTCTACGCGAGCCCATTGTGCAGCATTACGCCAGCGTAACCCCCCATTACGAGGTAGTAGCTCAAGATCAATAGGTTTTAAGGTAGGTTCCATAATTTCAAATACTCTATCAAGCACCTCATAAACTCTTCCTCTTCCACCCATCTCTACCAAAGCTTTTAGAATAGGAATATAATAAGAAGTTTTTGGAGTGCACTCACCTCTACGTAATTTTCTTGGACTTTCAAATTCTTTCTGATTTTTTGGGCTATCTTCAATCTTACCTGCCAGATCTGTTAGTTCATTTTTTAGGGATATAACCTTGTTTTTTATTTCTTCTAATTTTACTGCTTGCTCACGAGTTTTCTCTACCTCGTCATATCTTCCCTTTTCAAAAGCTTCAGCTCCAATATTGTTCACATCTTTTATTTTGGAATCAATTTTTTCAATGAGTTTTTCAAAGAGAGAACATATTTCATCTTCAGTATCACCAAATAATTCATCTAATAGCTTCTTATCATACATAGATATTCCCCCCTTGCTTATTTTATTCCAAGTATAAATTTATAGCTTTTACTTTTAAAAATCAAGATTAGTTTGTCAATTCTTATATAATGAGCTTTTATTACAAAATCTTTTAATTTTTTAAAACGTCAGAATCCTCATTCCTCGCAAAAGATGTCTAAAATACAAATATACTTAAATTATTCCAAAATTTTCCATTCTTACTTCAAAAGATTTATTAAGATTTTACCTAATTTTTAAAGTACATCCGCCTCCTTCAAATATATTGAAGGAGGCAGAAATGAGGGGGCAGAAGTTAATGAGGTTGAAATAAAATTAAAAAAATGAACAAAAACCTTCTTGAAATTTCATAAATTCTAAAAAATAGAATAGTTATTCTATTACCTAAGAATTTGATCATGATTACAAGAAATTTTTATCTACTTTTATATAAAATTTTTTATTAAAAAGTTTATGAAATATAGCTAATACCAGTTGAAACTGTAAAATCATTTACATTATTTTGGAAGAAGAATTATTTTTCTTTTTTCAGAAAGATATCTATTTATTAATTAAATTTATTTACAAAACCGCTGAGTTTACAAATAAAAAAGCCAAGGAAAAGTTTAATCACTCTCCTTGGCTCAAATAAAGTTGAATTAGAAAACTTGTAGAAAAATTATTTACTTCTCGCCTTTTTTATCTCCTCTACATATTGTTTTGCTCTTTCTGTTAAAATCTCAAACTTTCTCTCTGCAATTACTTTTTTATCTACAAGATTACCACCAACACCCACAAAACATGCTCCTGCCTTTATAAATTCTCCAGCATTTTCAAGACTTACCCCTCCAGTAGGAGATATCTTTACATAAGGCATAGGACCATGAATTGCTTTTATATACTTTGGACCTAATGTATCCGCTGGGAAAAGTTTCACTACATCTGCACCCTCT
>JAKOUL010000099.1 GCA_029776735.1 Dictyoglomota bacterium | reverse complement strand
AAAATTTGTTCTCAAGGATGTCTGAAACCTGAGACCTTATTTCTTTTATTACCTCCAAAGGATTAGGACTTTTTGTTATTGGTCTCCCAATTACTAAATAGTCTGCACCTTTTTCCATTGCCTCCCTTGGAGTCATTACTCTTTGTTGGTCATCTTTGATATCTCTACTTAATCTAATTCCAGGGGTCACAATAAGCATAGGTCTTCGCAAATTATTTCTTAAAAGTTCAATCTCCCAAGGAGATGCTATAACTCCATCAAGTTCGGTCTCCTGAGCAAGTTGAGCAAAAAATAAAACCTGCTCTGAGAGAGATCTGGATATTCCCCAGCTTCTTCTTAAAGTCTCCTCATTAAAGCTTGTAAGAACAGTTACTCCAAGAAGATAAGGGTATTCCGTTTTTCTTGAACTTCTGAACTCCTTTATCACTTTAACAGATTCTTTTAACATCTCTTCTCCACCTAAAATATGAAGGGTAATCATAAAAGGATCAAGGGAAAGAAGCCTTTCAAGAGTTCGTACCACAGTATTTGGAATATCAAAAAGCTTAAGATCAATAAAAACATTTGCTCCCATTTCCCTCAAAGCCTTCACTACATGAGGACCTGCCACTGAGAAAAGTTCCAAACCAACCTTAAAGTTCTTTGCATGAGAGATAAGAGATTCTGCTATATTCAGTGCCTCATTCTCCTCAGGAAAATCAAGTGCTACAATAAGAGGGTCAAACTGTTTCATAATTTTAAACCTCCTCTTTATTTTTATGGGCAAAACCAATAAGATCAACTAACTTCTCAGTTTCAAAATAACTTTCTAATTCTTGTACATTCTTCATTCCTATCCAAGGATCTCTAAAATTAGCACTTCCAATCTCCACCAAGGAAGCACCTGCCAAAATAAACTCCATCACATCAGAAAAAGATGCTATCCCTCCACAACCTATAATAGGAAGAATATTTTTCTCATATAATTCCCATATATATCTTAAAACTAAAGGTTTTACAGCAGGGCCAGAATATCCAGCAAAAATTCTCCTAAAAGTGGGCTTTCTTTTTCTCCAATCTATTGCAAGCCCTAAAAAAGTATTAAAAGCAACCACTGCTTCCCCACCTGAATCTCTTACAGCCTTTGTTAATCCCAAAATATCTGTAGCTTGGGGTGTTAATTTAACCCAAACAGGCTTATTACTTATATCTACAACTTTTCTAGTTATTTCTTTAACTGTCTCCAGATCAATACCAAAAAACATCCCTCCTTCATCTACATTAGGACAAGAAAGATTTAGTTCAATCCCCGATATTTTAAGATCTCTTATCTCCTTTGCTACCTCATAATATTCTTCTTCCTTTTCTCCAGCAATACTAACAATCACATGAGTATTTAAATTCTCAAGGAAAGAAGACTCTTCTTCTATAAATTTTTCAACTCCAGGATTTTCTAAACCTATAGAATTCAAAATTCCTGCATAAGATTCCCATATCCGAGGAGATGGATTTCCCTTGCGAGGCTTTAAAGTTATACTCTTTGTAACAATACCACCTAAAATATTTACATCGTAATAATCCATAAGCTCTCTTCCAAAGCCACATGTCCCCGATGCAAGTAGTATGGGATTTTTAAAGGTTAGACTTCCAATTTTAACCTCTAAATTACTCATTAAAACTAACCTCTAACGCTGAAAAAATAGGTCCTTCCTTACATATATGAAGCATTTTATCTTTTCCTTCTACTGCACAACTAAGACAAATTCCTATACCACATGCCATCCTTTCCTCTAAAGAGAATATAAGTTTATCTTTTTCATCTACTCTTTTATAAAGCTCTTTCAACATAGGTAAAGGTCCACAAGAAATTATTTTGTCAAAAGAATAAAGATCCTCAGGAATAAAATCCAATATCTTCCCCTTATAACCTAAACTTCCATCTTCTGTAGAAATAATCATTTCTTTACTGTACTTACTAAAATTTTCATACACTTCTTTTTGTATATATGAGGAAAAACCAAGAAAAGAGTAAAAATCAATTTTATTCCTATAGAAATCTATAAGAAAATTTAATGGGGAAATTCCCATTCCTCCACCTACTAAGAGAATTTTTTCTCCCTCTTTTAGCAGGGGAAAATAATTTCCAAGAGGAGCAATAAAAGAGATTTTTTCTCCTTTTTCCTTTTTACTTAGAAGTTCTGTACCTCTTCCCACTATCTGATAAAGAAATTCTATAAGATTTTCGGATACATCATAGAAACTCATAGGTCTTCTTAAAAAAGGATCAAAAGTGTCAGATATAAGGAGCATAGCAAATTGTCCAGGATAAATAATACAATCTCTCATATTAACCTTCACTTTTAAAAGAAAAATCTTATTATTTAAGTTTCTATTTTCAAGGATTTCCCCTATAAATTCCTTCACCTTATAATCTTTCCTTCTTTAAATACTATTCTTCCTTCAACAAAAGTCATAATAGGCCATCCTTTTAACGTCCAACCATGAAAAGGTGTATTTTTACCCTTTGAAAAGAACTTTTCTTTATCCACAGTTTTTTCCAGTGAAAGATCAATAAGAGTAAAATTTGCAGGAACATTTTCTTCTAATGGAATATAAGGGATATTTAATATTTTAGCGGGATTATAGCTCATTCTTTTAAAGAGCTTTACAAGAGAAATCTTATTTTGAAAATATCCATAAGTGATAATCAGTGGCACAGCAGTCTCAAGCCCTGAAATACCAAATTCTGCTAAGCTATATTCTACCATCTTATCATCCAAATGGTGAGGAGCATGATCTGTAGCAATTACATCAATTAGATCGTTTTTTATACCTTCCCACAAAGCTTCTTGGTCTTCTTTTGTTCTTAATGGGGGATTTACTTTTGTATTAGTATCATAATTGCTTTTCTTTACTTCCTCTTCTGTAAGTACTAAATGATGAGGTGTTACTTCACAAGTTACATTTATTCCATTTTCTTTAGCCCACTTAATCATTTCAAGACTCTGCCAACAAGAAACATGAGCTATATGAAGGTTACCACCTGTTAGAGAGGAAAGAAAGATATCTCGTGCTACCATTGATGTTTCTGCTACCCATGGAATTCCTTTCAGACCTAATAAAGTTGCAGTTTTTCCCCAGTTAATACTCCCTTCTTGAGATAAGTTACTATCTTCCGCATGCTCAATAATAGATACACCAAACATCTTTGAATATTCTAATGCACACCTGAGAACCTCACTATTTTGTACACAAGCCCCATCATCTGAAAATGCTTTTGCTCCTGCTAAGAACATATCCCCCATCTCAGAAATTTCTTTTCCTTCTCTTTTTTTTGTGATAGTCCCTATGGGATAAATTCTTATAAGTCCAGCTTTATTCGCTTTTTCATATATAAATTCAATCATAGACTTATCATCTATAGGAGGCTCTGTATTAGGCATACATGCTATAGAGGTAAAACCACCTGCAACAGCAGCCATAGAACCTGTTTCAATAGTTTCCTTCCATTCAAAACCAGGCTCCCTCAGATGAACATGCATATCAATAAGAGATGGAACTACTACTTTATCTTTACCATCTATGATATCTATATTCTCATTAACACTAATATCTTTTCCAATCTTTCTTATAATTCCATTTTCTATATAAATATCCCCTTCTTCTTCCATATCTCTTTCAGGATAAACTAATTTCACATCATGAATTAGCATCTTCATCGCCCTTACCTCCCAACATGAGATAAAGCAAAGCCATCCTAACTGCAACTCCATTTGTTACCTGCTCATTAATAACTGAGATAATACTATCTGCCACCTCTGAGGAAATTTCAACTCCTCTATTCATAGGTCCAGGATGCATAACTAAAACATCTTTCTTAGCTTTTCTTAATCTTTCAGGAGTGACACCAAAAAGCATATGGTATTCCCTTAAGCTTGGGAAAAGACCTTTCTTTTGCCTTTCCAGTTGAAGCCTCAATATGTATATAATGTCAGCATCTTCTAAAGCTGTATTTAAATCATATGTAACCTCTACATTAAGATCTTGTATATAAGGAGGGATTAAAGTACTTGGGCCACATACTACCACAGAGCTTCTCAATTTTTCCCAAGCATAAATATTTGACCTTGCAACTCTACTATGGAATACATCTCCAATGATTGCTACTTTTAAATTATCAAGCCCCCTCTTTTTCTCATATACTGTAAAAACATCTAAAAGAGCCTGAGTAGGATGCTCATGCATCCCATCACCAGCATTTATGATCTTTGCCTTTATATTTTTAGCTAAAAAATTAGGAACTCCTGAAGCACTATGTCTTACAATAAACATATCTATACCCATAGCTTCTAAGGTTTTCACAGTATCAAGAAGAGTTTCACCTTTTTGTACACTGCTTGTAGATGTAGCAATACTTATGGTATCTGCACTGAGATATTTTGCAGCAAGTTCAAAAGAAGATCTTGTGCGAGTACTGGGTTCATAAAACAGAGTACATATAGTTCTACCACGAAGTGTAGGGACTTTTTTTATGGTCCTCTTTAATATATCCTTCATGGAACTTGAAGTTTCAACAATAAGCTCAATCTCTTCCTTAGTAAGATCTTCAATACCGATCAAAGCTTCCATATTCAGCATAGATATCACTTGTCCTCCTTCCACTCGCCTATCACTACCTCATCTACACCATCAACTTCTTCAAGCCTTACTTCTATCTGCTCTTTCTTGGAAGTAGGAACATTCTTACCCACATAATCTGCTCTAATGGGAAACTCTCTATGCCCTCTATCCACAAGAACTGCAAGTTGTACACTCCTTGGTCTTCCTATATCTATCAAAGCATCAAGAGCAGATCTCACTGTTCTTCCTGTATATAAGACATCATCCACAAGAATCACATCTTTATCATCTACAGAAAATTCTATCTCTGTCTTTTCCACCTTAGGTTGATCTAATTTCAGATTTAAATCATCTCTATAAAGAGTAATATCAAGACTTCCTACAGGAATATCACTTTTTTCAATCTCTTCCAAATAATTTTTTAACCTTTTTGCAAGAGGAACTCCCCTTCTTCTTATTCCTACTAAAACAATATTCCCTACACCTTTATTCCTTTCTACAATCTCATATGCAATTCTTCTTAAAGCTCTCAAAATAGCATCTTTATCCATAATTTTCGCCTTTTCTTGAAAATACATAAAAAACCCTCCCTTCATATATAATAAAAAAGCGGGCATATCCACTTTTCATGGACATGCCCGCCTATTCTTTAACTTTGCTTCTATATTTTTATTCAATTTTACCCCCTTTTTAGCCTCACTGGGCTAAATTAAAGGTCATATTATGATAATAAAGATAAAAAATTATGTCAAGCCAAAATATTACGACTCAGCAAATTTTTCCTTAAAATCATTCAGGATTAAAAAACAAATTACTTCTTATTCTTATCTCAAAAGCAAATGCTAAAAAGTTTAAAAAAATAATTATAAGCAAACCCTATTAACTCATGTAATTCTCTAAATGTTCTCTTATGTTTCGGAGATATAATTTTTCATCTTAAAACTTTCTCATTTACATTTTAAGATTTTTTTATATGGATTTTTTTGTAAGGAAATTCAAACAATTGACTCTAAGTTTACTATATAATACAATTAATTAAATCTCTATCATAATAGAATCGAATTCTTTTGATGGGGGGGGATGTAAAAACAAAAAAAATTTAATTCTTGCTGACCTTTCCTTTCCATTCCAAAACTTCTTTTAGGAGGAAATGTATGAAAAGATTAGTTTTGATTTCTTTTCTAATTATTATTCTCTTACTAATGTCTGCAACAGCACAAACACCTAAGAAACTTGTCTTTGCATGGATACCAAAATCTTTAAACAATCCTGTATTTGAATTAGGAAGAGATGGCGCTTTTGCGAGAGCACAAGAAATATCTAAGCAAGGGCCTTACCAAGTTGAAATACTTTATGTTGCTTCAGTAGCGTCAGATGCTAATGAACAAGCAAGAGTAGTTGAGGATGTTGTAGCTCGTAAAGTAGATGGTATTGGCATATCTTGTAATGATCCTACCGCTTTAATTGATGTGATTAATAAAGCAGTAGATGCAGGAATACCTGTAATGACCTTTGACTCTGATGCCCCAAAGAGTAAAAGATTTACATATCTCGGTGTAGATAACTATGAAGGTGGAAGATGGGCAGCTAAATTATTAGTAAAAGCCATGGGAACAAAGGGAGACGTTGCTCTTCTTACAGGTGTACCTGGAGCACTAAACTTAGAAGAAAGAATGCGTGGATTTAAGGATGAGATAAAAGGTTATCCTAATATCAAAATTGTAACCACTGTTGCATGCTATGATGATATCAATAAAGGCGTTGAAGTCGTAGAAGAGACTATGCAGAGGTATCCAAAATTGAGAGGATGGTTCTTTGTAGGACTTTGGCCTCTCAATGCAGAAAGAGGATCTATGCCATTATGGGAAAAGGCAGCAAAATCAAAGAAGGTGTTTACTGTAGCCTTTGATACTCTTCCTGTAGAATTACAATATCTTAAAGAAGGACTTCTTTCAGGATTAGTAGGACAAAAATATTGGGGTTGGGGATACGATACTATAGATATGCTATATCGTAAAGTAACAAAAGGAGAAAAATTCCCTGATTGGGTAGATAGTGGAATGGATATAGTTACTAAGAAGAATGTAGATGCAATGATTAGAGCAATGTTACTAAAAGATTTCAAGACTCCACTCCCTCCTGCATTCTAAGTCCTAAAAGAGAAAACATAGAAAACTTTGGGGTATCAGTGGGGAGTATACTCACTGATACCCCTTTTCAAATTAGGAGGTGAGAAACTTCTATGAATCAAATATTGAAGATGGAAGAAATATCAAAATCTTTTCCAGGTGTTCAAGCTCTTAATAAGGTAGATTTTGAATTATACGAAGGAGAAGTTATGGGACTTGTAGGAGAGAATGGAGCAGGAAAATCTACTCTTATGAAGATATTGAGTGGAGCTTATCAAAAAGATGCAGGAAGAATATTCCTTGATGGAAGAAAAATTGAGATAGAAAGTCCTTATCATGCTCAAAAATTAGGGATAAGTACCATTTATCAAGAGTTCAATCTAACTCCTAATCAGACTGTTGCTCAGAATATATTTTGCGCTAGGGAACCAATTAAAAAAAGCATCTTAGGAAATTTAGGTTTCGTGGATAAAGAATTAATGGAAAAAGAAGCCCAAAAATTATTAGGTATGGTAGAAGCTGATATATCTCCAAAGGAAATGATAAGAGATCTTTCTATAGCAGAAAAACAAATGGTTGAAATAGCTAAAGCTTTAGCTTTTAAAGCTAAGATTATTATTATGGATGAACCCACATCAGCCTTAGGACTTGAAGAAGTAGAAAAACTTTTTGAAATTATAAACCAATTGAGAACCCAAGGAATAGCAATAATATTTGTTTCTCATAGATTAGAAGAGGTCTTTAGAATCGCAGATAGAATAACCATACTAAGAGATGGAAAATTAGTGGGAGTAATGAGAAAAGAAGAAGCCAATATTGAAAAAGTTATTTATCTCATGGTAAATAGACCTTTGTCAGAGATGTTTCAGAAGGAAGAAGTAAAAACAGAAGAAGCAATTTTAGAAGTGAAAAATCTTTATAAAAAAGGAGTTATAAAAAACACCAGTTTTAAATTGTATAAAGGAGAAATCCTTGGTGTAGCAGGTTTAGTAGGAGCAGGTAGGACAGAAATGGTAAGACTGATATTTGGAGCGGATAAAAAGGATAAAGGCGAAATTTATTTAGAAGGGAAAAAGGTTGAAATTAATACTCCTGCAGATGCAGTTAAGTTAGGTATAGGACTTGTTCCTGAGGATAGACAAGGAGAAGGACTTATACTTAAACTTGCAGTGAGAGAAAATATTGGCATTTGTATATTGAGAAATTTAGTAAATACTCTTTTTGTTAATAAAAATAAACTTTCAGAAATAGCTCAGAATTTTATCCAAAGATTAAATATTAGAACTCCAAGTATATTTCAAAAGGTATTATATCTTTCAGGAGGAAACCAACAAAAAGTGGTTCTTTCAAAATGGCTTGCTTTAAATCCCAAAATACTTATACTTGATGAACCTACCCGGGGAATAGATGTATCAGCAAAAGCTGAAATTCATACCATTATGAACCAATTAGCAAAATCAGGTATAGGTATTATAATGATCTCTTCAGAAATGCCTGAGATTTTAGCAATGAGTGATAGAGTATTAGTAATGAATGAAGGGAAATTAGTCGCAGAAATTTCCAAAAAAGATGCTACTCAAGAAAAGATTATGGCTTATGCTTCTGGATATATCAACTGATTTAATGAATTATCAGGAGGTTTAAGATGAAAAATAAAACTTCAACTAAAAATTTTGGACAATTCTTAAAATTCCAAAAATTTCAGGAAATTGGAATTCTTATAGTTTTAATTATTTTAGTTTTGTTTTTAAGTATTACTACCTCTACTTTCTTGACTTCCACAAATATTTTCAATATATTAAGAGCTTTTTCCTGGAATGCTATAAGTGCCTTTGGAATCACCATGGTCATTATTACAGGTGGTATTGATCTATCTGTAGGGTCTGTAATGGCTCTTTCTGGACTAATTTCTGCAATGATGTTAAGAGCAAATTTTGGAGATTTCTTGTCTATTTTAGGAGGATTATTTATTGGGGCTTTAGTAGGGTTTATAAATGGATTTTTAGTAGGTAAAACAAATCTTCCTCCCTTTGTAGCAACCTTAGGTACTATGAATATAGCCCGAGGATTTTGCTATGGATTAACAGGAGGATGGCCTGTAAGAGACTTACCAAAAAGTTTTATATTTTGGGGACAATATGATATTCCTTTCTTAGGGTTAAAAATACCTCTTCCTGTGGTTGTTATGGCTGTCCTTTGTATTTTAACTTCCCTATTTTTAAATCGCACTGTTTGGGGATATAGGATATATGCAGTGGGTGGTAACGAGCAAGCAGCAAGCCTCTCTGGAATAAATACAAAAAGAACGAAGATATTAGTTTATACTCTTTGTGGATTCTTAACTGCCATTGGAGGAATCTTAATGACTGCAAGGCTTGGAGTTGCAGCTCCAACAGCAGCTTCGGGTTATGAATTAGATATTATTGCTGCAGCAGTAATTGGTGGAACATCCTTAACGGGAGGAGAAGGAACTATCTTAGGTGCACTTATTGGAGCTGTAATTATGCAAGTTTTAAGAACAGGAATGGTTCTTTTAGGATTCCCAGCATATTGGCAACCTGCTGCTACTGGTATTATTATTATTGCAGCTGTTATATTTGATCAGTACCGTAAAAGAAAAATGGGCTTAGTTCAATAAGTTTTAAATTTAAATGGAGATACGATTAGAGAATTAAGAAGAGATATATCAAGTTTACCCTTATGGAAAACTCCTCTGATTCTTTCTGAAGAAAGATAGGAAAATTTCAGGTAAGAAGATAATGTAAAAATAACAGAAATATTTTTAAGGATGGAAAATTTGTTTATTTAAAAGATTATTTTTGAGGAAGACTGATCCATTGACAATTCTTTAAAGGGAAAAACAATATAGATAGAAATTAGATTCCAAAAGGTTTTTAGAGCCTCCAAAATATTACCTACATTTTAATATATGGAGGGGGTAAATAACATGGGTGATGGGAAAAGAAAATTATCACCAGCACTTTTTCTCCTTATTCTTATCTGCTTCTTCCTTCCTTAGAATTGAATTGGTATCTTTTTTCTCAAAGAGATCGTATAGGAAAGTCTTAATTATAAAAAACCTTTTGAATGAGCTATTAATATATTTTTGTAGCGTATATTTGAAAACTTTACATATAATTATTTTTTAAAATCATATTTTAGGAATATAATAAAAATAATATCAATCTTAATAAGGAGGTGAAGATATGAAGGAAAGAAGAGAACCTGTGGTGCTTGAAAATTTTGGTGAAAAGATTTTTGGTGTTATCCATATACCTGAAAAGACTCCTGCTCCATTTGTGCTTTTCTGCCATGGATTTACGGGTACTAAAATAGAATCACATCGCATCTTTGTAAAAGCTGCTGAAGCTTTAGCAAAAGAAGGCATAGGTGCCTTAAGAATTGACTTCAGAGGTTCAGGAGACAGTGAAGGCTCCTTCAAGGATATGACTGTAGAAGGAGAAGTCTCTGATGCTATGGTAGCATTGGACTTCCTGACCAAAAACGATCTCGTAGATAAGGAAAGAATAGGAATATTAGGACTTTCTATGGGAGGAGCCGTAGCAAGTATGGTATCAGGAAGGAATCCTCTTGTTAAATCTTGTGTACTCTGGTCTGCAGTATGTCATTTTGATATATTCTTCAGTAATCCAGAAGAAGCTCAAAAAATAAAAGACTATGGTGATTTTATAGATCTTGGTGGAAATCCATTAGGAAAAAGATTCTTAGCAGAGATACCAAATATAAAACCTTTAGAAGAGTTAAAGAAAAGAAGTCTCCCTGTTTTAATAATTCATGGAAGTGGGGATCCAGTAGTACCAATTCAACATGCTTATGACTACTATAATGGGATAAAGGATTCCCACAAGACAAATCTTGAGATAATTAAAGACTCAGATCATACTTTTAATTCTATTGAGTGGGAAAATCAGGCTATTGAAAAAAGTATAAATTGGTTTAAAGAAACTCTATAAAGATTAAGAAGTAGGGGGCATAAATGTCCCCTACTTCTTATCATTTCACATATTTTTCAGGATTTTTTTCAAATTCTATTTTACAAGCTTTATTACAAAAATAATATTTCTTCCCTTTATACTCAGAAACTGCTGGTGGATTCTTTTCATCCACTTCCATCCCACAAACAGGATCCTTTGCCATAATACAATCCCTCCTTTCCTAAGGGACAATAGTTTTTGTTCCATTATAAAGTTCTTATTCATAAATTTCATCTCACATAGAAGCCCTAAATCTTGTTAATCTTAAGGAATTAAAAACTACAAAGACAGAACTAAATGCCATAGATATTCCAGCAATCATAGGGTTAAGAAGTAACCCTATAAATGGATAAAGCACTCCTGCTGCAATAGGCATTCCTATTACATTGTAAACAAACGCCCAGAACAAATTTCCCTTTATAGTATTTAAAGTCTTTTGACTTAGTTCCAGAGCTCTTACAACTCCTTTCAGATCACCCCCCATCAGAATAATGTCAGAAACTTCTATAGCCACATCAGTTCCGGATCCTATAGCAATACTTAGATCTGCCTGAGAGAGTGCGGGAGCATCATTTATCCCATCCCCAACCATAGCTATTTTTTTACCACGATTTTGAAGTTCTTTTACTTTATTTACTTTATCTTCTGGTAAAACCTCAGCAAAAAAGTACGAAAGCCCCAATTTTTCTGCTATTATCTTTGCTGATATAAAGTTATCTCCTGTAATCATACCTACCTCGTATTTCATACTCTTAAGCTTTTTTACCACATCCTTTGCTTCTTCCTTCAACTCATCTTGAAAAGAAAGCAGCCCTATCGGCTTCATATCTTCACTTACCATTACCACTGTTTTAGCTTCATTAATCAGGCTTTCGGATATTTCTTTTATCCTTTTTTCAAAGCCATCATATCTCCCAACAAAATATTTTTTATCCTCTAAAGATCCTTCTAATCCCTTCCCAGGAATCTCCTTTATATTATTTACAGGTAAAGGAGAAATTCCCAATTTCTCTACGTCTTCTACAATAGCTTTTGCTATGGGATGTTCAGAAAATCTTTCTAAAGAATAAGCAATCTCTAAAATCCTAT
>JAKOUL010000091.1 GCA_029776735.1 Dictyoglomota bacterium | reverse complement strand
TACACCATCTAAAAGGAATCTCTGAATCTCACCAGAAAGAAGATTACTGTGCTTTTCATAGACCTCTGTTACCTTTTTACCCATGGGACTATCAAAAAATACAGGTGTCTTTGAAAGAATAGGATTTTTAAAAGAAAGCAACATAATTTCATATATTACCCTTTGAGCCCTATCTACCACAAATGAGGGAATAAGAATCTTACTTCCACTATTTATAGCTTCATTTATTATGCTTTCAAATTCTGCTCTTGTTTCCTCAAGGGTTTTATGTGCCCTATCTCCATAAGTAGACTCTATAATCACATAATTTGCACTTTCAATATATGATGGAGCTCCTTCTATCACATTATCTTCCTGTCCTATATCTCCTGAAAAAACAATCTTCAAGCCATCTCCCCATACCTCTAAAGATGATGCTCCAAGAATATGTCCAGCATCCCTAAACCTTACTTTTAGATCAGGAAGCTCTATGATCTCATCATAGGGCACAGGCTCAAAAAGTTTCATGGCCATTTCCACTTCTTTTTCAGTATAAAGAGGTTCAGTAAGAGGTTTTCCAGATCTTAAATTCTTTCTATTTACCCTTTCTACTTCTTCTTTCATAAGCTTTACCGTATCCATCCAGAGAATCTCACAAAGCTCAATGGTAGAAAAAGTAGCATATATCTTTCCTTTAAAACCTTCCTTAACAAGCTTTGGAATCCTCCCCGAATGATCTAAATGAGCATGAGTAAGAATAACAGCCTCTATCTCATTAGGATTAAATAGAAATGGTGCCTCATTTTCCTTTTCAGACTTCCCTTGAAAAGAGCCACAATCTATCAGATATTTTTTCTCATTCTCCAAAAGATAACAAGAACCTGTAACCTCTTCTACAGCTCCATAAAAAGAAAGACGCATTATACCACCTTCCCTTCTAATCTATTTTCCATCTCACTTTTCCACAGGAGAAACATTCATGGCATCTTATACAATGAGATGAATTTGGATCTTTATAAACCTCTATATTCACAGGACAGTCTTTCTTACAAAGGCTGCACTCTGTACAATTAGGGCTTACCTCTAAATGATAATAGGAAACTTTATTAAAGATGGAAAGAATTGTTCCCAAAGGACATATAAACCTGCAAAAGGGTCTTGAAATCATAATACTTAACAGGATAAAAAGTATAAGAAGAGCAATTTTAATCCAAAATAGACTCCCAATAAGATTCCTTAGTGGAGGATTAAGTAAAACTTGAGGGATTCCAGCCTCCAAAGTACCTGCAGGACAGAGTTTACAGAACCATGGTTCAAGGGTTATATATGGAATAAATATTACCATAGATATAAAAACACCCCATCTTATTAAAGTTGCAAACCTATTTTCTATATGTACCTTCCTTGTAGGAATCTTATAAAGAAGATCCTGAATAAAACCAAAAGGACAGAGCCATCCACAGAAATATCTCCCTAAGAAAAGTCCTGCTAACACCAAAATCCCAATGGTTAAAAATGGAATTTGATGAAGCACAATAAAATGCTGCATAGTACCTATAGGACATGCAAAACTTGCTAATGGACAAGAATAGCAATTAAATACAGGAATAGGAATATATTTACCTATGGGAGATAGGAAATAGGAATTTACAATAAAAAAACTTATAGTTTGCCAAGAGGTTCTAATCCTCCACAGGCTCTTTCTTCCTTTCATAACCTACATTATATAACAAAAATGCTGCCTTTATTCTTCTTACTTTTTCACTTTGTATGAATATGTTATGTTATAAGTACTATTCTTACTAACCTTTACTATAAATCTTATGGTATCCTCATCTATCTTTTCATAAGGATGCGTAGAGCTTAAGATCTGAAAATCACCATAAATATTGTCTAAAACTTCAATGGTAACATCTTCATCTTTCCTATTAGTAAGAGTTATCTGGGCAGTAATTGTTTCATAGGTATAATCTTTTATCTTTTCTACCTTCCTATCCAAGATCTTAGATTCTCCAAGAAGATCAAAATCTTTACCTTGTACTACCTCTATCTTTTCATTCTCAGGAATATCAGAAATATTAGATTCTCCTATAAATACCACTTTACCACCATTAAGAGTAAATATCTTTAATAATCCTTGAGGAAGAGGTATACCAAGTCCATTCTCATTAGTATTTGCTATAATCCATTTTATAATTGCATTCTTACTTCCAGAATCTACTTCATAGATATATTTTTTCTCTGCATTTTTTACCCAAGCATCTAAAAGAGGAACAATGGTAATACTTCCTTGGGAAATATTCCACTCTCCAGGAAGATTATATATTTTATATCCTTCCACACTTTCAGGAGCAGGTATCGCTAAGCTAAAAGCCTGCTCTGCAACCACTGCCTTCTCCATACGAGGAAGCCCATTCTCAATATTCACCTCTCCTGCAAGTACTGATATCTTTGCACTTTGAAAACTCATGCCAGAACTATTCCTTATATTTATATTTGTATTAAATCTCACCTTTTCTCCATCTATAAAGACCATATGTTGAGCAGCCCAGTTTATACTTGGTTGTATATAAAAGATCACAAGATCCTCTTTCATATCTTCTGGAGATTCTATCATTATTCCTTTTGGTGGATAAAGAATTTCAACAATCTTTGCTTCTTTAAGAGGCAAAATAAAGAAGGAATCAGGAGAAACATTTTGAGGAATCTCATCAAGGGATACAAAATTCACGCCCTTTTTGAGAGATACTTCCTTAGTAAAAGAGATTACTGCAAAATTATTCTTATATACCACCATAGAACTCTGGGCAAAAGTCAAAGAAAAAAGAAAAACTAAAACTAAAAGGAAGTAAGTAATCTTCATGTTTGTTTCCTCCTCAATTTAATCCTTTATTCCCCTTCTTAAATTATAACACATCTCTACTATGTCACCCACCTTACGGATATTTTTAATAGAAAGGAGGTGAGAAAAATGGCATTACAATCTATACCTTTTAATTCCCGTCTCACACTTAAAGTACAGGTAGGTACCCAGCAGGGACGACCTGTATTAAGATCCAGAAGTTTTAACAACATAAAGCATACAGCCACAGATGAAGCTGTACACTTGGTAGGTCAAACCTTAGGAAGTCTTCAGAAATATCCTTTGGTACAGATCTTAAGGGCTAACGACGAAGAACTACTGGAGATCTAAAAACTTTCCCAAAAAATTTATAAGAAAGGAGGGATAAAAACATGGCAACCTACTCTTCAAGAAAATATATCCGAATGATATTTCAGGATAGTGGAGGTGGAAGCTTTACCTTAAGAGTCCCTGATCCAAAAGATGATGTAACAGATCAAGAGATACTAAATGCTATGGATACTATTATCGCTCAGAACATCTTTCAAGGAAGATCAGGAGACTTGGTAGCTAAAGTAGATGCAAGAGTTGTTGAGACCAATATAAGCGATTACTACGACTAAAAAAAGGGGGTGAAATTCTTCACCCCCTTAAAAAGGAGGAAATTTACATGTTTGAAAAATTAGTCCAAAAGATACAATTCAAGTTTAGCTTTCTATATCAGACTTTTCCTAATTATACATGTAAATTCTGCAAGGAAAAGAAGAATTTCATGTTCTTTATAGATGACAACCCCATATGTCCTGAATGTCTCCCTAAATTCTTTGAAAAGGAATTGATACCTCTCATCATATCCAAGGTAATTCTTAGTTTAGAAGATAAGGAGGGAAAAGATGCTTAAGACAAATACCATAAAAATATCTAAAAATTTCTATCTTTCTGATTTTCAATGTAGATGTTGCCAGAAAGTAATGCTCCATCCTGACCTTCTGGAAAAGATGGATCAGTTAAGTGAAGAGGTAAAGGAAAAAATTCAAATAACCAGTGGATACCGATGTGAAAAACATAATAAAGAAGTGGGAGGTGTACCTAATTCAAAACATACAAAAGGACTTGCCTGTGATCTTACCTGTAAAAATCTAAAAGAGACATATGAGATTGTAAAGAAACTTGGATTTTCCTTTACCAAGCTTGATGAAAGGAAAAAATATATCCATGTGGAGGTGTGAATATGGAGGGGTGGATAACACTAATAAGCAACTTAGGGTTTCCTATAGTAGTATCCCTTATACTTCTTGTAAGAATAGAGACTCGCCTTGAAAATCTTACAAAAGCTATAAATGAACTCTCCCAGGCAATAGTCTCCTTTAAAACCACAAGATGACATCTAAAAAATCCGGCTTCAGGTGTATAACCTTCTGGAGCCGGAAAATATTTTAGGAGAGTTCTATGATAAAATGAGAGGAGAAAGGAGGGATTGCCATGGTAAAATATGATTTCCCTGAAAGATTTTTCTGGGGTACTGCTACAGCTTCTCATCAGGTAGAAGGAGATAATAACAATAATGATTGGTGGGAGTTTGAAACTCAAGGGAAAGTAAAAGATAAGCAGATTTCTGGAAAAGCCTGTGAACACTGGAATAGATATGAGGAAGACTTTGACCTCATAGAAAAGCTCCATAACAATGCCTATAGATTCTCCATAGAATGGAGCAGAATTGAAAGGGAAAAGGGTAAGTTTGATGAATCTGCAATTGAACACTATAGGGATATGCTCCTTTCACTAAGAAGAAGGAATATAGAACCTTTTGTTACCCTACATCATTTTACAAATCCTCTTTGGATCAGTAGGGAAGGAGGATGGCTAAACGAAGATACCATTTTTTATTACTTAAGATACGTGGAGAAGGTAGTCTCCTCTCTTAAAGATTTAGTAACATACTGGACAACAATAAATGAGCCTAATGCTTATGCCTTTACAAGCTATCTCCTTGGTATGTTCCCTCCCCAAGGAAAAAGTCTCAAAAAGATGGTAAAGGTAATAAATTCTATGGCTAAAGCTCATGGAAAGGCATATAAAATCATCCATGATATAAACCCTAATTCACAGGTGGGCATTGCTTATAACGTAATGATTATGGATCCTGTAAATCCTAATTCTGCTATAGATAGAAAAATAGCAAATTTTGTAGATGGAATATATAATAGGCTTTTTATTGAGACACTAATTACAGGAAGATTCTCAGGACCATTTATAAAAGAAGATATCTCTTATGCAAAGGACACATTAGATTACTTAGGAATAAATTACTATACCAGAATATATTTAGGGCTTAAAACCTTATTCTTAGCCCTTCAAAATAAGCTCTACGATTATCCTGAAGGTGTAGAGAGAAGTGATTTTAACTGGGA
The DNA here is from genome assembly GCA_029776735.1 of Dictyoglomota bacterium. The sequence goes on along the minus strand of JAKOUL010000091.1, from coordinate 2,531 downwards.
GATATATCCTGAAGGTTTTTATAGGGTAGTAAAAAGATTCTGGGAGATGGTTAAAAAACCCATTATCATTACTGAAAATGGTATCTCTGACGCAAAAGATACAAAAAGACCAAAATACCTTATATCTCATCTTATTCAGATTCATAGAGCCATAGAAGAAGGGGTAGATATAAGAGGATATCTACACTGGTCTCTTATGGATAATTTTGAGTGGGCAGATGGATTCCAGCAAAAATTTGGGCTTTTTGAAGTGAATTTTCAAACTCAAGAGAGGAAATGGAGAGAAAGTGCCAGGATATATAGTGAGATAGCAAAAAATAATGGGATAAGCGAGGAATTAGAGAAAAAATATCTATCCTAAACTTGTTAATACCTTTTCAGGATATAATTTCTTCCAAAAAGATGGGATCTTTGCTTTAAATTCCATATCTTCCTTCTTTACAGGATGAGGAAACTTCAGAGAGTAGCAGTGGAGACATATGGCATCCTCTTCTATCCTTCTTCCACCATATTTTGTATCTCCAAGGATGGGATGCCCTCTGGCAGAAAGCTGTACCCTTAATTGATGCTTTCTTCCTGTCTTTGGGAAAAGCCTTACTAATGAGATATCCTTATGTTCAAAAAGCACCTCGTAATAAGTAATCGCCTCTTTACTTAGAGCACTACCTTTTACTATCTCTGCTTTTCCCTTATCTTCTCTCCAAGAGATATGATCTTTTAAAATTCCTTCTTTATCTTTAAATATCCCATGACAAAGGGAAAAATATACCTTCTCTACCTTTCTTTCTCTAAACATCTGCGCAAGCCTCGATGCTGATTTAGAATTCCTTCCAAAAACTATAACCCCTGAGACAGGTCTATCTAATCTATGTACAATAGCAAGGAATACATTCCCCTTCTTCTCATAACGTACTTTAATATAATCCTTTGCAATTTGAAGAAGGGAGATCCTATCGGTAGAATCTCCCTGTAACAATATTCCTGGAGGTTTATTTACCACAAGGAGATGATTATCCTCATATATCACATCAAGCTTTAGAAAGTTTGCCACTTCAATACCTCTGAAAGCTCCTTTTTCTCAGGTCTTGAAGGAATCTCTGCAGGATATCCTACAGCAAGAATTGCTATAAGCTCCAGATTAGGAGGACATTTTACAAGATCTTTCACTGCCTTTGAATGTTCCGTCCTATAGGAATGTACCCAGCATGTTCCAAGCCCATAAGCTTGGGCAGCAATAATAATGTTTTCAGCTGCTACACAAGCATCTTCCAAGCCAAGATCTGCATCCTTTTCACAGAAAATTAAAATTGCAGCCCCAGCTTCTCTTAAGAATTTTCCATAAGCACATAGATCTGCAAGCTTATTTTTCAAGTTTTTGTCTGTAATTACTAAAAAAGTCCATGGTTGCCTATTATTTCCTGAAGGAGCAAGCCTTCCACAATCTACAATATCCTCAAGAATCTCTTTGGGAATCTCTTTATCCAAATATTTTCTCACACTAACTCTGGATTTTATAATATTTATAGTCTCAAGCATAAGAGCCCTCCTTTAAAGTTTTTAATTATTCCTTTTTAAGGGGATTATAAGAATATTATACTATTGAAATCCTTATAAAATAAAAATCCCATGGGCATATAAATATATTGCCTAAAAATAACATTTTTTTAACACATAAATATTTTTATTCTTTGAATAAGATTCAATAAAATTGAATATAACATTAAGCAACATACGTTTACTTTTTATTTTGACAAAAAAAGGGTTCCATGCTAAAATTTTGCTTCAGTTATGGAGAAAAAAGTGTCGCTTTTGGTATTTTTGCTTGCTTTTTCGGAAAACTTGGATAGTCAGATACCTGGAAATAAAAAACATTCTTCCCGGGTGGGCTACACATCCCTTAATATAGCTAATGCTTTAGGACTCTCTGAAGAGCGAAAATATTCCCTCCTCATATCTTCTCTTCTCCATGATGCTGGAGATGGCAAAATAGTAAGTGAAAAAGATATGACAATTCCAGAACATGCACTAAAGGGAAATATTTTTATTGAAGACGTCCCTTTTCTTGAGAAACCTGCAGCAATTATAAAATACCATCATATCCCATGGGATTTTGGAAAGGGGAGCATATATGAGGAAGAGGAAATTCCAATAGAAAGCCACATCTTACATCTTGCTGAATTTATAGATAATTATATAGACAAGGATAAATATATCTTAAAAGAGAAATCTAAAGTTATTAAAAAAATAAAGGAAGAAAAAGATGCAATTTTCAACCCTGATGTAGTAGATACCTTTTTAGACCTCTCCAGTAAAGAAGCTTTTTGGTTTGAAATAAACTATGATACCATTGATCCTTCCTCATTTAAAAATGATCTTCAACTGGATCTTGATGAACTTCTACTTCTTTCTAAAGCAATAGCAAGAATTGTAGACTTTAGGAGCAAAATCCAAGTAAGACATTCAAAAAATGTTGCTGCTATCTCCTATTTTATAGGAGAAAACTTAAAACTTCCAAAGGAGAAGATAGAAGA
>JAKOUL010000080.1 GCA_029776735.1 Dictyoglomota bacterium | reverse complement strand
TTTTTATATTATTTAGGAGGGGATAAACTTTGACTAAGATTATAAAGGTTCTTTTATGGCTTCTACTTGCTATAATGAATGGAATTTTCCTTTTTTCTGGAGTTTATCTTATTCAGAATTCCTATTATGAGCTTGGAATTATAATTCTTGCTGCGCTTTTTTTAATAGACTTTTTCATTTTTAATCCCAAAGCTTATCCTTATAGATATACAATTCCTGCTCTTATTTTTCTTTTTTTGCTGGTTTTATATCCCATATATTTTACTATTAAGACAGCTTTTACCAACTATGGGACGGGTCATATCTTTACACGACAGGAAGCTCTTGAGAGACTTCTTTATGATCCAAATTACACCTATGTAGTCAATGATAAGCCTGTAAACTTTAAGGTCTTTAGCGTTTTTGAGGATTCAAAGCCTACCGATGATTTTCTGATAGTGTTTGATATAGATGGAAAGCTTTATATTGGTGGTATCCCTCTTCCTACGAAACAGAGAGGAAGAGAGGTCCTTTTGAGGGAAGGGAAGCTTTCCCAAATTGATTCTGAAGAAGTAAATTTAGAAGGAAAAATTTTTAAGATAGAGCCCTTTCCAGCATCTGTTAAGGATATAAATCGTATTGTTTCTCCAGATAAAATTTATGCTCCTCTTTATGCTTTAGAAGATTCTGATTTAGAAAAGAATACTTATTATTTTACTTTACTTATTCAAAGATACCTTGTGAATACTGAATATTTAGACCCAAATTCAAGTAGGGTATTAAGAGTTAGAATAGATACTGATGGTGGGTGGAAATTTTTCTTTGTAGAAAGACTCTACAGGCTCACTTATAGAGAGATACAAGAGAATGGAAAAAATGTTCAGAAACAGGTGATTGTTAATGCAAAAACTGGAAAAACCTTGATTGAAGATAAAGGTTCTTTCTATGATATAGACGAAAATGGAGATCAGGTATTTTTAATTGGATATACTACCTTTGTGGGCTTTGAAAATTTTTCAAGGATATTTACTGATGAAAGAGTTTCTGGTCCTTTTATGAGTATGTTTATCTGGACTATTATGTGGGCACTATTTACTGTAGTCTTCTCCTTCTCTATAGGACTTGCTTTTGCTTTAGTATTAAATAATAAAAGATTGAAGGGAAGAAATGTTTATAGAACTCTACTTATTATACCTTGGGCAGTTCCTTACTTTATCTCAGTTTTGACTTGGAAAAATGGCATCTTCAATGAAACCTACGGAATACTTAACAAGATAATTCTCCCCTTTTTAGGAATGGATTCTATAAAGTGGTTTAATGACCCATTTTGGGCAAGGGTAGTTTGTATTATTGTAAATACCTGGCTTACTTTTCCATATATGATGACTATCTCTTTGGGAGCTCTTCAATCTATTCCTGATGAACTTTATGAAGTATCAGCTATAGATGGAGCTGGTAGATGGCATAGATTTCGTTATATAACATTTCCATTACTTCTTACAGTAGTGACACCTCTTCTTATAAGTAGTTTCGCTTATACTTTCAATAATTTTACCCTTATATATCTATTGAACTCAGGAGGACCTCCTATGGTAGGTGCTACCACTCCTGCTGGTCATACAGATATATTAATATCTTACGTGTATAAGCTTGCTTTTGAAGGTAGAGGACAAGAATTTGGCTTTGCTAGTGCTATCTCCATTCTTATATTCTTCTTGGTTGCAGGTATAAGTTTATTGAACTTCAAGATCTCTGGAACTTTTGAAGAGGTAAGGGGTGAATAAAAATGGTAGGAAGGAAAAGGTATATTTTTACCCATATAATTTTGTGGATTTTAATACCGATAATCCTTTTTCCTATTATCTGGGTAGTATCTACATCTATAAGAAGAGATGAAGCTGCTTTTTCTACGAAACTCTTTTCTTCAAGATTAACCTTGCAAAATTACAAGGATTTAATAGCTCCCGAGAAGAATATGCCTGTCTTGGCGCAGGAGCTACAAAATCTTATACTGAGAACTCCTCCCTATGATACTTGGGAAAAAGAAAAATTAGAAGGAGAGATTTCTAAGGATATACAAAGTTTAAAAAGTTACTTAAAAGAAACGCAAGATAAATATGAAAATGCTAAAAATTCCTTTGACCATGTGAATAATACACTCTTTTTAAAGACGGATGAGATAAAGGAGAGAACTTTATCTATACTTACAGAATTGAAGAGTTATTTGGAGAAAAATCTTCCTACAGAAGGGCAGAATGTTGAACATTTGAAGATAGTACTGTACAAATTTCTTTCCAATGAAAGTTACAACTCTCCGATGTTCCTTTATTTAAAAGAAGATCTTGAGAAAGTTTTAGGCTATAAAGTTACTTCTTATAGCGATTATAAAAAGGCTATTTCTGACCTCAATAAAGCATACAAGAACTATTTTGGAAACTTAGAAATTAAGCTTTCTAAATTAGAAACTGAAATAGCTAAAAATTCTATGGAATATAAGATGTCCTGGGGAAGATATGAAAAACTACAAGAAGAGATCCTTTCTATAAATGAAAAACTTAATTCGGAAATTAAAACTGAAATAGCAGCAGTTTTAGATCAAGTAAAAACTGCAGGAAATATAAAAGATACAAAAATTATCACAGTATCATCTCAGGATTTGTCTAATAATTCTACCCTTTCAAAGTCTATAAAAACTACACGTTTACTTATAGAAAAGTTAAATAGATATCCTGATCTTTATGAACTAAATGATGGTTTGAAAGAAATCTTAAGCTATCTAAGGAATTATGGAGGTAGTTCCCAAAATAACTTAGTTTCTTTATCGGTATCTATAGAAAATTTAAATGGAAAAATATCGCCACTTCTTACTAAATTAGGAAAAGATATTAGCGCAATTCAGGAAGAAGAAAGAAAGCTTGCTTCTTTAAAACAACAGAATGAATTTCTTGAGATGCAAGAAGAACTTCTTCAAGATGAGATAGAAGAGCAGGAAGAATATTTAGTTCCTACTACTAAACTTGAATATATTAATATTTTTATCAGAGAATTAGAAGAGAAAATAAATACTATAGAGGATAAGGTAGATTTAGCTGATATTGTAAGCTATTGTGCTCCAATTGAAGGAGAATTCAGAGATTTTGCTACATCCTATATATTAGATTTTGGTAGAGATAATTTGGTTGTTAAAATTGAAAATACTGCAGATAGATTAAAATGGTTTAATGATTATAATACTTTTTTAGAGAAATTTAATTTATTTTCCAAGAACCTAAGTAGTACCCTGGAAAAAATTGGTGGTTTAATCTTGGATTTTGATAGTAAATGGGAAAGCCTTCTTAATGCCTCTTTAAATAATGAAAAAGTAGATATTACGGAATTAGATGAACTGTACAATATTATAAAGACTGATTATTTGAACTTAGTAAGTTCAAATATGAATATTGTTTCTAAAAAAACAGAAGATTTAACGGATTCTATACCATATGAGGAAGTTAAGAGAGATCTTAATCATATAGATGGAGAGCTTTTTAGAGTTGACCAGATATGGAAACAAAAAACTAAACATTATTTCTTAAGATGGGTTAGAAATTCTATAGTAGTAGCGGGCGTTGCTGCTATTATCACTACTTTAATATGTTCTCTTGCTGCATATCCTTTTAGTAGAATGAGATTTTGGGGAAGAAGATACGGTATCCTTTCTCTTCTTCTTATTCAAATGTTTCCAAGTGCTGTATATATGATTGCTATTTACAGTCTCTTAAATCTTTTGGGAAAATTTATTCCTGCACTTGGTCTTGATACTTTAAGTGGACTTACCTTTGTTTACTTAGGAAATATTGCTTATAACATGTATTTGATAAAGGGATATTATGATACTATTCCAGACTCTCTTGAGGAATCTGCTATGATAGATGGTGCTACAAGGTTCCAGACCTTTTATAAGATAGTTGTACCTCTTGCAAGACCTATTCTTACTGTAGTAGTAATTCTTACATTTATGAATATCTTTAATGAATTTATCTTTGCCAGAATACTATTGCAGGATGCTAAGAATTATACATATGCTGTAGGATTATGGACTTTCTCCACTGGTCCATATCAAACGGAATGGGGTCTTTTTACGGCTGCAGCTCTCTTAGGAATGCTACCTATGACAATACTTTTTATATCTCTTCAAAAATATATTGTAAGCGGACTTACTCAAGGTGCTGTGAAAGGTTAAGTTATAATGAGGAGGAGAGAAAATGCTAAAAAAAGTATATTATTATTTAAGTCTAATCATTTTGATAGGGGCATTGGTCTTATTAATGAGTGGATATAGCCAGGATAAAATAATAGTTAATCCTATTGAGAATCTTTCTCCAGATTTTATAAGAGGTGTAGATATATCTATGCTTTATGAGATAGAATCTAATGGTGGTAAATTCTATGATAATGGTGTAGAGAAAGACGCTCTGCAGATTCTTAAGGATCATGGTGTAAACTGGGTAAGAGTAAGAATATGGAATGATCCCACCGATGAAAATGGAAAACCACTTGGAGGGGGAAATTGCGATTATATAAAGATGACAGAACTTGCTAAGAGAGCAAAAACTCTGGGAATGAAAGTTCTTGTAGATTTTCATTATAGTGATTGGTGGGCTGATCCTGGAAAACAGGAGAAACCAAAGGCTTGGAAGAACCTTAAGGGTACAAATTTGGTAAATGCAGTCTCGGATTTCACATATAAGACTCTTAAATATATGAAAGATAATAATGCTCTACCTGATATGGTGCAACTTGGTAATGAAGTAAATGACGGATTTTTATGGCCTGATGGGAAACTTATTGGTGATGATGTGGGAGGTTTTGATGGATTTGTAAAACTTTTTAATGCAGGAGCAAAATCTGTAAGGAGAATTAGCAAAGATATCAAGATCGCTATACATCTTGCAGAAGGAGGTAATAGTGGCTTATTTAAATGGTTTTTTGGAAATATTATGGGAATGAAAGTGGACTTTGATGTGATAGGAGTTTCCTATTATCCTTACTGGCATGGTACTCTTGATGAGCTTAAAGCTAATCTTAATGATGTTGCAGAGAGATATGGGAAAGAAATAGCTATTTTTGAAACTGCTTATGCTTGGACACTTCAAGATGTTGATGGTCATCCTAATATTTTTGGTGGGGATATGGAGATGGTAGGAGGCTATAAGCCTACTATTCAGGGACAAGCAACTGCAATAAGAGATATAATGGAAGTTGTATCGCAGATTCCAGATAATAAAGGACTGGGTATATTTTATTGGGAAGGATGTTGGATACCAGTAAAAGGAGCAGGTTGGAAAGCTGGAGAAGGGGATCCTTGGGAAAACCAAACCTTATTTGATTTTAATGGGAATGCTTTACCTTCTCTGGATGTGTTTAATCTTGTTTACCATAAAGATTATGTAAAGCCAGAAGTTAGAGAAGTTCTTTCTTCAATAAATATTAAGATCTCCACTGGAGAGATTCCAAAGCTTCCTGAAAAAGTAAAGGTTTTATTTAGCGATGATTCTATAAGATCTCTCAATGTGAAATGGGAAGAAATAAAAGGAGAGCTTCTTTCAGTGCCTGGAGAGTTTAAGGTAAAAGGTATGGTAGAAGGTTTAGATATAGAAGCATATGCTAATATTTCAGTTGTGGGAGAGAAAAATTATATTCAAAATCCGAGTTTTGAATCTGGACGTTTTGAGCCATGGGTTGTGGAAGGAGATAGAGATGCTGTAAAAGTACAAAAGGCAAGCCCTCCTCAAAATGCAAAATCAGGAGAATATGCTGTAAATTATTGGCTTGATAAGCCATTCAAGTTTGAAATGTACCAAATTGTAAAGGGACTAAAATCTGGCACATATAAGGTGAGTTTTTGGATTCAAGGTGGAGGAGGAGAAAATTTATTGAGACTTAAAGTTAGTGAATATGGTGATGAGGATAAAATATTGGATATTGTAAACACTGGATGGGTGAACTGGAGCAATCCCACTATAAGTGGGATAAATATAACTACCGGACAGATAAAAATAAGTGTAATAGTGGAAGGGAATACAGGTAATTGGGCATGGATTGATGATTTTGAACTTAAGGAGGAAGAATAGAAAGAACTTTTAGCAATCATTTAATTTATTATTGAGGATGGGGTGAAGATATGAAATATAAAGAAGTTACCATGGAAGCTCAGAAGAGTATTGCTCTTATTGCTCATGATAACAAAAAAAATGAACTTTTAGAGTGGGCAAGATTTAATCAGGGGACTCTTTTAAAACATAAATTGTATGCTACTGGTACTACAGGTGAGATTCTTGAAAAAGAGTTGGGACTTCCTATAATAAAACTTCAAAGTGGACCTCTTGGTGGAGATCAACAGATTGGTGCTAAAATTACAGAGGGAGAAATTGACTTTCTTATATTTTTTTGGGATCCATTAGAACCGCTACCTCATGATCCAGATATAAAAGCACTTCTTAGAGTTGCCGTAGTTTGGAATATTCCTGTTGCTTGTGATAGAGCTTCTGCTGATTTTCTTATTTCTTCACCTCTTATGCATAATGAATATAAAAGAATTGTTCCTGATTATTCTTCCCATGTGGAAAGATTTAGAATAAAGAAGTGATCTACCTTTTCTACTATTGCATAGGGTAAATGCTCTATGGTATAATGAGCTTTGCTTGGAGAGGTGGCCGAGTCGGTTTAAGGCAGCCGCCTGCTAAGCGGTTGTACGGGCTAAACCTGTACCGTGGGTTCGAATCCCACCCTCTCCGCCATCTTTTGAAACTTTTACTATCTATTTCAATTGGTTTCTCTAATGTTTTACTATATAAATCCTTTTCTATATTTTTGAATAAATTTTTATGCTATTCTGATTTATTAGTAATATTTTGTTATATAATTAATCTTAGTAATAGAAGAATTTATATGAGGTATATAGGGTGAAGTATAGAAAAAGAGAGCTTATAGAATCAGACGTTTTTCATGGAACGCCAGATTTTCATCTTTTTGTTCATGAAGATATATTTATCTATAGAAATGGAGTAATAAATCCTCATTGGCATAATGAGTTTGAAATTGTTTATATGGAGAAAGGAGAGGGAATATTCTATATAGATGGAAAAGAATATAAGCTTTCCAAAGGTGATTTTCTTTTTATAAATGGTGGTTCTATCCATTCAGGAGAAGAAATTATCAAAAGTAGTATGGGTTATGCTATAGTATTTGACCTTAGATTGTTATATTCAGAGGAGCCTGATCTGTGTAAGTATGAATATTTTATGCCTTTAATTAAAAGGAAAGTTTACATTCCCAATTATATCAAGGACGAGAGTATTGCAAATGATATAAAAAGAATAATTGAAACTTTTAAAGAGCAACCTTACGGGTATGAGCTTCTTATAAAAAGTATTCTCTTTGATATATTTTGGAGACTTTTTAGTCTTTATGTAGAACCTGTAAAGGATAGAGGAAGACTTGGATATAAAATTGAAAAAATAAAAGATCTGCTTGATTACATAAATCAAAACTACCAGAAGGATCTTACATTAGAAGAACTGAGTAAAGAAGTTAATATAAGTAAGTTTTATATTTGTAGAATTTTTAAGGAATCTCTAAGGATGACTCCTGTAGAATATATAAACAAAGTAAGGGTTGAAAAGGCTATAGAGTTTTTGAGAAATACTGATATGAGTGTTTCTGAGATCGCTTTAGAATGTGGTTTCAATAATATAAGTTATTTTATAAAAATTTTTAAAAAATATATGCAGGTTACCCCTCTTAAATTTAGAAAGCAAAATTTTTATATCTAATAGATTTTTACCATTCTCAATATATTTTTATTTTACTTATGGATTATTATTTAGATTAGGCTTTAAATAAACTTTAATATATGCAAAAAAATTTTATTTTTCATCAATTTTATGTTAGAAGTTCTTTTCATATAGCAATAAAATTAAAAAGGAGGTGTCTTACAAAGGTAAATTTAAAATTAAGTTTGGGAGGAGTTCAATATGAAGAAGGTTTTTTTAGGTTTTCTTATTTCCGTTTTGTTTATACTCACATCAATTTTCCCATCTTTCGCTCAAAAATATTACACTGTTAAATCTGGAAATTTTACACTAAACATTGATACTCAGAAATATAAGGGAAAAACAATTTACATGTGGCAGTTCTGGCCTGAGGAAGAAAAAAGTAGTCTTCCTGGGACAAGATCTTCAAAAGAAGTGAGAGAAGAGTTTGAAAAGATTACAGGAGCAAAGGTTAAAATCGTATATACCACTTGGGAAAATTATAGACCAAAACTTAGTGCTGCAATTTTGTCTGGTTCTGGAGCAGACGTGGTATATATTGGGGCAGGAGAAAAGCCTACTTGGATGATGAAAAAGATGATTATTCCCCTTAATAAGTATATAAACTTTAAAGATAAAAATCTGAAGAATGCTGTTGGTCTTAGGGATAGCACTACTAACTTTTTTACTTGGAGAGGGCAAGTTTATGCAATAACTAATATATATAATGATAATGTATTTCCTTATATTCTTTACTATAACAAAGAAAAGTTTGAAATGGCAGGTCTTCAAGATCCTCTTGATCTTTACAAAAAAGGCAAATGGACTTGGGACGTTTTCTTTGATATGGGGAAGCAGTTGACGCAAGATACTAATGGAGATGGTAAAATTGATCAATATGCTTATGCTACATGGGCTGTAGTTCAACCATTCCTTTATACTAATGATGTAGAAATTGTTAAATATATAGGTGGAAAGCCAGTTTTTGCTATGGATAGTCCTAAAGCGTATAGAGCCTTTCAGGCAGTATATGATATGGACGCAAAGTATAAGATGAGACCTGCAGATTGGTGGGAGGATCCCCAAGGAAGATTTCAGAAAGGTGTTACTTGTATGGATTATTGGGGACCATGGGAACTTTCTGGTATGAGAACTGCTTTAGGAAAGAAATTAGGCATAGTTCCATTTCCTAAGGGTCCTGATGGTAAGAAGAAAAGTGCAGATATGGCAGATGATGGGGCATGGGCAATTGCATCTTCTTCTAAGGATCCAGAGCTTGCAGCACTTTGGTTAACTTATATGCTGATGCCTACAGATAAGGAGAGAGATTTAATAGTGAAATCTCAAATTGAAAGAGTTGGTGGAAAAGATACTTATGATCTACTAATGGATGCAGCAACAAGAGCTCAGATAGATCCAATCTCTGGAATTCCTGGGTTCTGGGATTTAATAAACCAGATAGATACTGCGAACCCTGCAAAATCTATAAAGGCATTAAAACCTAAATTCCAAGCAGCAATAGATTCCATATTAGAAGGGCTTAAGTAAAAATATTTATTGGGGGAGAGAGTTAACTCTCTCCCCCCGCTTTTTAGTTTTTAGAATACAACCTAGTGGAGGTTGTCAAGATTGAGAAAAAAAGTTTTAGAACTAATAAAAAAGTTTCTTCTTATTTTAGTATTTTTAAATACTTTAAGTATAGTTTTTGCAGAAGAACAGTCGGTTAAAGAACTTAATGTTATTTATGAACTTATAAGTAAAGAGAATTCCTATGAGTCTTATCTTTCACAATATTCACATAAAGATCGTCCTGATAGAACTATTGTTGTTCCTGGAGTTGGATATTCTAATTATTCTAAAGACTGCAAAATTGAAAAAGTAACAAATCTTACTGAAAATAATCAACCTGTTTTATACATAGGAGAAAGCGGGTTTGTAGAATGGAAATTTGATATAAAAGAGGAAGGACTTTATAACATAGCAATAAAATATTACCCTGTAAAAGGTAAAAACTCAAGTATTGAAAGAGAGATCCTTATTGACGGGAAGAGACCATTTAATGAAGCAAGAATTGTAAGATTTGAAAGAATATGGAAAGATGCAGATTTACCTTTAAAAGATAATAGGGGAAATGAGCTTAGACCTGTCCAGATAGAAGCTCCTATGTGGGTAGAGAAGGTTATAGAAGACTCTGATGGTTTATATACAGAACCCTTTCTTTTTTACTTTTCTAAGGGTATGCATACTCTTAGACTTGTTTCTGTAAGGGAACCAATAGTTATTGAGTATATAAAGATTTTTAATAAACCAAAATTGAAGAGTTATTCTGAATTAGAAAAAACTTATGAAGAAAAAGGCTACAAACCTGTGGAAGATGTCGTTATAAAAATCCAAGGAGAAGAGGCACAATTTAAGTCAGAGCCAACGTTATATCCGGTCTCTGATAGATCAAATCCTTTAAATGAACCATATGATTTTCGGAGAAAAGTCTTGAATATGATTGGAGGTTATAACTGGAGAAGTGCTGGACAGTGGATTGAGTGGAGATTTGAGGCTCCTAAGGAGGGGTTATATAAAATTGGATTTAAATTTAGACAAAATGCAAACCCGGGAATTCCATCAGAAAGAACCCTTTATATAGACGGGGAAATTCCTTTTGAAGAAGCTAAAAATATAAAATTTAAATACGACACCAATTGGCAGTTTAGTTATTTGGAGGATGATGTAGGTCATCCCTATCTATTTTATCTTAAAGAGGGTGAACATACTTTACGTCTGAAAGTATCTTATGGATCTGTAGCGGAGATTATACGGGATGTTCTTCAAGCTTCAATAGATTTATCTCAGCTTTATACAAAAATTGTAATGATTACAGGTCCAAATCCTGATCCCTATAGAGATTATCTTTTGGAGCAAAATATATCAGATCTGATACCTACCTTAGAAAAAAACGCAAAGTTTCTAAAAGAAAATGCAGAGAAAATCAAGACTATTGGGGGAGAAAAAGTAAGCGAGGCAGCTACTTTAGAGAGAATTGCAATTCAGCTTGAAGGAATGGCAAAAGAACCAGAGACTATTGCTCAGAGGCTTCAGAGATATAGAGATAATCTTTCTGCTCTTTCCTCTTGGGTTCTCACAATTAGGGAACAGCCTGTAGATATTGATTATACACTTATCACCTTTCCTGATGCTAAAACTCCAAAGGTACTTCCTAATATGCCTGAGAAGATTGTAGACAGTGTTAAGAAGTTTGTTATTTCTTTTATAGAAGATTATACTGCAATAGGTACTGTTTATAGTAAAGAAGAAGCTTTAAATGTTTGGGTTCAGATGGGAAGAGACCAGGCAGAAACTTTAAAGATGCTTATTGATACTGAGTTTACTCCTAAGACAGGAATAGGTGTAAATTTAAACATCATAACTACAGATGCCGCTCTTCTTTTCTCTATAGCAGCTGGAGAAAATCCTCCTGATGTAGCTTTAAATGTGTCAAGAGGATTAGCGGTAGATTATGGGATTAGAGGAGCTTTGGTAGATGTCTCAAAACTTCCTGGATTTGAGGAAATAAAAAATAGGTTTGCAAAATATGCTCTTGTTCCGTACGGTTTTGGTGGCAAGGTTTATGGTTTACCTATGACTCAAGACTTTCCCATAATGTTTTATAGGGCAGATATATTAGGAAGGTTAAACATTGATATACCAAGTACATGGGACGAACTTTATAAAGTCATTGCTAAGCTGCAGAGTTATAACCTTCAATTTGCAGCAGGAACTGGAGGTACAAGCTTTGATGTTTTTAATCTTCTTCTTCTTCAAAAAGGAGGGAATTATTACACTGAAGATGGTAAGAGCTGTGTCCTGAATAGTGAAGAAGGTGTTGATGCTTTTAGAGAATGGACTAATCTTTATGTTCTTTATGGAACTCCTCTTTATTATGACTTTTTCAATAGATTTAGGACAGGAGAAATGCCTATAGGAATAGCTCCCTATACTCTTTATAATCAGTTTAAAGTAGCGGCTCCAGAGATAAGTGGCCTTTGGAGTATAGCTCCAGTGCCTGGAAGGAAAAGATCTGATGGTTCTATGGACAGAAGTGTAGCTGGAAATGGGAGTGCAGTTTTAATGTTTAAACAATCTAAAAAGGTAGATAAAGCTTGGGAATTTGTAAAATGGTGGTTGTCTTCCGAAGTACAAGCCAGATTTGGAATGGAACTTGAGGCAGTGCTTGGAGCAGGAGCCCGTTATAATACTGCAAATGTGGAAGCAATGAGTTATCTCCCTTGGCCTTCTTCTGATTATAAAGTGCTTTCAGAACAATGGAAATACTTGAGGGAAATTCCTAATGTGCCTGGAAGTTATTACACTTCAAGACATTTAGATAATGCTTTTAGGGAAGTAGTAATGCTTGGTGAGCTTCCACGGGAAGCTATAGAGAAGTATACAAAAGAGATAAATAAAGAAATAGATAGAAAGAGAGAAGAGTTTGGTCTTGAATTAGCTAAGAAGCATTAGGAGGCATTATGTAAGATGCGGGAAAAACTTAGGGATTTATGGAAAGAGATTAAGAAAAATAGAGAGTCGTACTTACTTATTCTTCCATACTTTACGCTTTTCTTTGTTTTTGTAGTTATACCTGTAATCATAGCAATTGTTCTTAGTTTTACTAATTATAATATAATTCAAGCCCCAAAATTTATAGGTTGGAGTAATTATAAAAGACTATTTTTAGAGGATGATGTTTTTTTAATTGCTCTTCAGAATACCTTCAAGTTTGCTCTAATTACTGGACCACTCAGCTATTTTGCTTGTTTGCTTTTTGCTTGGCTTATAAATGAGCTGAGCCCTAAAGTAAGATCAGTCCTAACGCTACTTTTTTATGCGCCTGCTCTCTCTTCGTCGGTATTTTTTATTTGGACTTACATTTTTTCTGGTGATATATATGGGCTACTCAATGGTATTCTCATAAATCTTGGGATAATCAAAGAACCTATATATTGGCTTCAAGATTCTAATATCAATCTTTATGTACTTATGGTAATTCAGCTTTGGATGAGTCTTGGGACAAGTTTTTTGGCTTTTATTGCAGGTTTTCAGACCATAGACAGAAGTCTCTATGAGGCAGGAGCAGTAGATGGAATAAAAAATAGATGGCAAGAACTATGGTATATAACACTACCTTCTATGAAACCCCAGCTTATCTTTGGAGCTATTATGCAGGTTACTGCATCTTTTGCAGTTGCTGATATATCAGCAACTCTTATTGGTTTTCCAAGTCCTCTTTATTCTGCTCATACTATAGTACTTCATATGTGGGATTATGGAAATATAAGGTATGAAATGGGATATGCTTCTGCTATTGCTGTAATTCTTTTTTTGATCACAGTACTCATCAATCAGGGAGTGAGAAAAATCATAAGGCCTGATTAATATTTCTAAGGAGGTTTTGTGATTAGGATGAGAACAAAGCTTAATAGATCACTTTGGGGAAATATTCTAATAACTATAGTTCTTATAGTTGTAGCTATTTTTATGGCAATGCCTTTAGTTTATTCTATTATGAATGCCTTTAAGCCTTTAGATGAACTTTTTCTTTTTCCTCCAAGATTTTTTGTGAGAAGACCAACCCTTAAGAATTTTACTGATCTTTTTTATCTGATGAGTAACTCCTTTGTTCCTTTTGCAAGGTATCTTTTCAATAGTATATTTATTAGTTTTTTAAGTACCTTTGGACATGTGATAATTGCTTCTATGGCAGCATATCCATTAGCAAAAAATAAATTTCCAGGGAGTAAATTCTTATTTAATTTAGTAGTATTCTCTTTGATGTTTTCTGGGTATGTAACAAATATTCCAAGATTTTTGATTATGGCTAATTTAAAACTTCTGGATACATATTTTTGTCTGATTCTTCCCTATATAGGTGCTACCTTAGGTCTTTTTCTTATGAAACAATTTATGGAGCAAATACCAGATTCTTATATTGAATCTGCAAGAATAGATGGAGCAAGTGAATTTAAAATATGGTGGAATGTGATTATGCCAAATGTTAAACCAGCTTGGCTTACCTTGATTCTTTTTGCTTTTAGAGATACATGGAATGATACCTATTCTCCATCATTATATATCCATAATGAGGCAATGAAGCCATTTTCTTTGGCTTTAACATATATACAGCAGGGTGGTTTTGTAAGAGCAGGAGCTGCAGCTGCAGCAGCTGTACTTATGATGCTTCCTTCCTTAATTATATTTATTATTACTCAAAGCAATGTAGTGGAGACTATGAAATCTGCAGGTATTAAGGAGTAGTCCCATGGGTAATAAAAGAATAATTTTAAAGCTTGTTATTATATTGATTTTACTTGTAGATATATCTTTTGGCGCAATTCCTTACTATACCTATATTTACAGTGAAAGAAGAAGACCAATTCCTTCTCTTCCTGGTTTTGAACCTGAGAGAATTGTTACAGGAGAGACTATAGAACTCAAAGAGAATTTTGTATCTCCCCAAGATCTCTTTATAGATAAAAGAAATGGAGATATATATGTGGCAGATACCGGAAATAATAGAATTGTAATTTTGGAGTCAGACCTAAAGCTTAAGAAGATAATTAATGAATTTGACAACGAGAGTAAAAAAGATACTTTTAAGTCACCTACAGGGTTATTTGTTACTGAGGATGGAAAACTTTATGTAGCAGATTCTGGAAATGGAAGAATTGTGATTTTAAATCCTAATGGTTCTTTATATCAGATTGTTGGAAAACCTGTGGGAGACATTATAAAAGAGGACTTTTCTTACATTCCAAAAAAAGTTGCAGTAGATAAATTAGGAAGGATATATGTAGTTGCAGAAAATGTGGTGGAAGGGCTTATACAATTTAGTGCAAGTGGTGCTTTTGAAAGATTCTTTGGTAGTAATAGGGTAGAAGTTAATCCTGTGGAACTTTTCTGGAAGAGAGTGCTTACGAGAGAACAAAGATCACAACTTGCTTTATTTATACCTATTGAGTATAGAAATGTGGCTACCGACAAAGATGGATTTATCTATGGATGTGTAAGAGCTTGGTCTGATCAGGTTAAAAGACTAAATGCTTTAGGAGATAATATTATTAAACAAGAAGGAAGAACTGGTAATGTTTATGGAGATTTGTATTTTGGATTTACTGTAAGAGGAGAAATTGTAGATATAGCTTTAGATGACGCAGATAATCTGTACGTATTGGATGGTAGAGTAGGAAAGATTTTTATCTATAACACTCTTGGAGATTTTCTTTTTGTATTTGGAGATATAGGGAATCAGATTGGAACCTTTCAATATCCTTCTGCCATAGAGGTCTTTAATGGAAAGGTATATGTATTAGATGAGAATAAAGCAACTATAACTTTGTTTAAGCCTACATCTTTTGGAGAAATGGTTCTTGAGGCAAACTCTTTCTATGTTCAGGGTTATTATGGCAAGGCTACCGAGATTTGGGATAAAGTTGCAAAGATGGACGCAAATTATGACCTTGCTTATATAGGACTTGGCAAAAATTTTCTTCATGAAGAAAAGTATAAAGAAGCTATGGAAAGTTTCCAGCTTGGTTTTTACCCAAAAGGATATTCTAAAGCTCTGAAGGGTTTTAGAATTGAGTATATGAGAGAGAATTTTTCAAAAATAATGAATATATTTTTAGGCTTAATAGTGTTTATATACTTAACTATTAAATTTGCTGGTAAGAAAATAAAGGAAAAATTTACAGGTTTTGTAAAGAGACATGAACTTTGGGATACGATACTTTTTGTGTTCTATGTAATAGTACATCCTTTTGACGGTTTTTATGAGTTAAGAAGAAAAAATAATGCTTTTAAAGCCTCATTAATTTTGCTACCTTTTATAATTCTTTCTTTTCTTATTAAAAGAGTTATGACAGGATTCCACTTTAATCCTTATAGACCTGAAGAACTTAATGTAATTCTTGAAATAGGAAGGGTACTAATTCCTGTTTTGGCTTGGGTCATAATAAATTGGGCTGTTACTACAATTATGGATGGTAAGGCTAAGACTAAAGACATCTTTATTATGACTGTTTATAGTCTTTTTCCTTTAGCATTGTTATATATACCTCAGACCTTACTAAGCCATGTTTTAACTTTGGATGAAGCAGCTTTTTATTATATAATCAGTACTATAGGAGTGATCTGGTCTCTTTTTGTGATACTTGCTGGTATGATGGAGCTTCAAGAATATACCCTAAGTAAAGTCTTAGGTACATCTCTTTTAACTATAGGTGGAATAATATTTGCTATGTTTATTGGACTTGTATTTTTTGCTACATTTCAGCAATTTACAAAATTTCTATATACAATATATCTTGAAATCAAATATATGGTTGGATGAGAGGTGAATGTATGAAAATTAGTAGGTTAATTAATATATATAGCATTATTTTATTATTAATATTTGTGTTTATAGCGCCTATTTATAGCCAAAATAAGGGTTTTCAACAGGTAGCAGAAAATGGAAAATATTCACTTCTTTTTGATACAGAGACAGCAGGCATAGCAATAAAGGATAAAAGTACAGGAAAAATATTCTACCAATTTCCTCAGGATTGGGAACAAGATCCCTCTATGGGAGTGACAAAGTTTAGTATTCCCTCTCATATAGTAGTAGAGATGGCAGATGAAGAGGCTAGAACTTCTGTCTATAATACTTATGCCTTAGGAGTTATGAGAGGTAACTTTAAAATAAAAAATATTAAGGATGGGGTTAGAATTGACTATGAATTTTCTACTCAAGGACTTTCTATTTCTATAGAATTTATTCTTACCTCTTATGGTCTTCAAGTAAGAGTTCCTATGGATTCTATAAGAGAAGAGGGAGATCTTAAGTTAAATAGAATATGGGTGCTTCCATATTTCCTTTCGGGAAGTAAAAAAGATGATGGTTACTTAATAATCCCTGATGGTTCTGGTGCTATTGTTAGATTTGATCAAAGAGTTGGGATAGAAAGAGGTTTTGAAATACCTATATATGGATATGACTATGGTCTTCCTCTATATGATATGTCTCCAAAAGTAGAAGGAATAAAACTTCCTGTTTTTGGGGTTAAAAGAGGTGATTTAGGTATTTTAGGAGTTGTAGAAAGTGGAGACCTTGATGCAAGTATTGCATGTTATGCTGCGGGAAATTCTACCTCGTATTTTAGGGTTTATCCTGTTTTTAACTATAGAAATATTCATAAATTTCTCCTATATGAACGTGAGGCATCTACAGGACAATCAGGAGAAGTGGTGGACGTACTTGTAAATAAGTTTTCTCCATACACTCTTAAAAATGATATAGTGATCAACTATTTTCTTTTTACAGGTAAAGATATAGATTACTCAAGTATGGCAAAATTTTATAGAGATTATCTTATTAGAAATAGAACACTACAGAAGAAAGTAATTGAGGAAAAAGAATTACCTTTTAATCTAAGCATTATTAGTGGTATAAAAATAAAAACCACAAAGGTGGGGGTTCCTGTTGTAGAAGTTTTTCCCCTTACTACTTTTGATGAAACTATAAAAATCTTGGAAAATCTTAAAGATAAAGGAATAAAAAATGTAAATCTTATTATGAAAGGCTATCAACCTGATGGATATTTGAGTAAGATAACAAATGGAGTGAAATTTGAGGCCAAATTAGGAGGAGAAAAGGGTTTTAAGAAACTATTGGATTATTGTGAACAAAATCATATTAAAATAACGTTTACAGCAGAAATCATTGAAGTTTATGAACAAGGAAATGGATTTTCAGTCACAAGAGATGCCAATAGGTATCTAAATAACGGAGTGGCTTTTTTATATAAATGGGACCCTGTAACTAAAAAGAAAAATAGAGATTATGATCCATGGTTTTTAGTGCTTCCAAGTAAACTTCCTGTTTATCTTAAGAATTTTCTAAGGGATCTTGATAAATATAGGATAGATAATGTGCTTATTGAGAATATGGGGAACTATATATATTCCCAAAACAAATCCCCAAACCTTCTTTCAAGAGAAGAAGTTGCAACCTTGTGGAAGGAAACTCTAAGCACATATAAAGAGAAGTATAGTTTTAATTTTACTTCAGGAAACTTTTATATTTTACCCTTTGCAAAGATGATTTTAGATATGCCTTTAGATTCCAGTAATTTTGCTATTGAGACAGAGCCTATTCCTTTTTATCAGATGATTATTCATGGATATATTCCTTATAGTGGAAAATCTGGGAATCTTAGAGAAAATCAGAAGAAAGAGTTTTTAAGAATGGTGGAATATGGGGCAATCCCATACTATACCTTTATTTATAAAGATTCTTCCTATTTTAAAAAGAGTTTTTATAATGAAATGGTAAGTTCTCATTATAAAGATTGGATTGATCAGGCAGCAAATGAATACCATAAGATTAAGGATCTGTACTCATATATTTTAAATGTTCCTATTGATAAACATCAAAAAATTATGGAAGGTGTTTATAGGGTTCTTTACAAGAATAATGTAGAAGTTGTGGTTAACTATAACAAAAAAGCAGTAAATTATAAAGGTAAAAAGATTAATGGCGAAGATTTTATATTTTTGTTAGGTGAAAATTAAGGGGGAATGTTATATGGCAAGAAAAAATAAAAAAGTGAAGACTTTAGCTCAAAGACAAGCAAGAACCGGAAGATTGTTTGTATATCCTTGGTTAATTGGTTTTTTAATCTTTTTTGCATGGCCATTTATACAATCCATAATATTCGCTTTTAGTGAACTTGATGTTTCTCCAGATGGTTATAAAGTTGTTTTTGTAGGATTCAGAAATTTCATTAAAGCCATTAGAGAGGATCCTACCTTTATACAGTATTTAACTACAGAAGTAGGTAATATATTGGTTGATATACCTCTAATAATAATGTTTGCCTTATTTATTGCTATTCTTCTCAATCAAAAGTTTAGAGGAAGAGCTCTTGTTAGGGCTATATTCTTCTTACCTGTGGTAGTAATGTCTGGAGCACTTCTTTATGTATTAGAATCTAATTCTTTGGAACAATTTAATATTGGTGCTCAAGCGGGGATGGCACTTTCTAATTCTCCTTTCGTGCAGGGAATAGATTTTAGAGCATTTCTTATTCGTATTACAGGTAATATTCCCTTTATTTTGCCTATAATAGATGCAATAGATAGGATATATGAGATTATATGGAAATCGGGAGTACAGATACTTATATTCTTAGCAGGACTACAATCTATCCCCTCTTCGTTATATGAAGTAGCAAGTGTGGAAGGTGCTACAGCTTGGGAGACTTTTTGGAAAGTAACTCTTCCTATGATTTCTCCGATTATTTTAGTAAACGTGGTTTATACAGTTATAGATTCCTTTACAGATTATAGCAACAGTGTACTTAGATATATCTTAGACGTAGCTTTTGGAAGACTGCAACATGGCTACAGCGCTGCTATAGCGTGGCTCTATTTTCTTATTATTGGTATTTTACTTCTTGTAGTGATATGGATTATCTCTAAAAGAGTGTTCTATATGAACGAATAGGGAGGAAATTTATATGTATCAAAGAGAAGAACTTATAGCTATATGGAGACGTAGAATATCAAAAATTATAATTTCTATTTTAAAAATTTTGCTTTTTTTAGGACTATCCTATGTATTAATTAGACCTATACTTTTTATGTTAAGTACGGCATTAAAAAGCAGAGAAGATTTAATAGATCCTACGGTGGTTTGGATACCTAAGCATTTAACTTTTGAAAATTTTAAGCTTGCTTTTAACTCTTTGAACTACTTTAATGCATTTAAGAATAGCCTTTTAATTTCTATAATACCAGCTATATTTAATGTAATAAGTTGCTCTATGATTGGATATGGTCTAGCAAGATTTAAATTTAGAGAGAAGGAGTTTATCTTTGCCCTTATTCTTTTTACCCTTATCGTTCCTCCGCAGGTTCTTCTTATTCCTCTTTATGTTTTTTATCAAAGATTTGATATCCTTGGAATTATAAGTTTAATAAGAGGTGAGCCTCTTAATCTCCTGAACACTTATTATCCCATAATACTACCTACTATATTAGGGGGTGGGTTGAGAAGTGGACTTTTTATATATATATTTAGGCAGTTTTTTAGAGGAATGTCTCAGGAGTTGGAAGAAGCTGCTTATGTGGATGGAGCTTCGCCATTTCAAACTTATGTAAGAATCTTCATACCTAACTCTATACCTGCTGTGGTAACTGTTTTTCTGTTTTCTTTGGTCTGGCATTGGAATGATGTTTTTGAACCATCAGTATATATAGGTGATTTTGAAAAATATACTCTGAGTCTAAATTTAGCTAATATTAAAGCAATAATTACTGGTGGAACTCAGATTTGGGATCCTTTGTTGATACTTCCTCCTCAATATGCAGGTGCGATTCTTGTGATATTACCTATGTTAATTTTCTATCTATTTACCCAAAGATTCTTTGTGGAAAGCATAGAAAGGACAGGTATTATAGGATAAGTTTTTAAATATAAATAAGGAGGTGTTTTATATGAAAAAGCTTTTTTGGGTAGCCTTGTTACTTTCTCTTTTGATTTCTTCAACATTCTCTCAAACATCAAAAGAGATATTAATTTACGATGGAGAAAAAGAGGAATCAAATCTTTCTTCCTTAGGTTTTTGGGCTGCTCCAGAAGGTTGTAAGGTAGAAGAAGTGGAAGGAATTGCTTTTTCAGGAAAGAAAAGTATAAAGATTTATTTTGTTTGGACCAGTTGGTGGGCTGGTATGGGAATAAATTTTACTAAATGGGATTTAAATAACACAAGTAAAATTTTTGATCTTTCCCAGTTTAATAGCTTAGAGTTCTATATAAAAGCAGAAAAATCTGATAATTATAATCTTCTTATTACATTAGTAGAGGCACCTACTAAGGCTAATGAGGAAGAAAAATATTCAGAAAAATTTACTATTACTGGAGGGGTTTCTACTTCCTGGACAAAAATCTCTGTTCCTCTTAAATCTTTTACAGTTGATCTTAAGAGAATATGGGGTATGTCTATTGAAGTTTCTGGGGCTCCTGCAGGAGACACTATTTTATATGTAGATGATATAAAGTTTGTAAAGTAATAAGGGGAGGAATTTAGGGTGAAAAAGATTGTAGCATTTTGTTTGTTTATAATATTCATTTTTGTAATGGGAGGAGCAAACGTGACTACATATCAAGGTGTATTTGACTATAAGACCCCTCACCAGGCAGTAAAAGAAATGGATCCTGGTTGGAATTTAGGTAATTCATTAGATGCGATACCTGATGAAACTTCTTGGGGAAATCCTAAAACCGAATCCTATGTATTTGATGATATAAAGAAGATTGGATTTAAGAGTGTAAGAATACCTGTTACATGGGTGGATCATATGGGACCAGCCCCTGATTATAAAGTGGATAAAGCATGGATGGACAGAGTAGAAGAAGTTGTGAAAATGGCATTAGATAGAGATTTATATGTGATAATAAATGTACATCACGATTCTTGGCGATGGTTAAGTGGAGAAATGAAGCAGGATAAAGAAGGTACTATTAAGAAACTTGAAAAATTATGGATGCAAATTGCAGATAGATTTAAGGACTACTCTGAAAAATTGATATTTGAAATAGTAAATGAGCCTGTATACGAAGGGTATTCTGATGATGTTGCAGGTGCTATTCAAAATGAAGTAAATGAGAAAATCTTAAAATTAATAAGAAATTCTGGAGGATTTAATGATAAAAGACTTGTGGTAGTTCCTCCTTTATCAACAGATACTTATAAGGCTGAGAAATATTTTGTTCCACCAAAAGATCCCAATATTATAATTGGTATTCACTACTATTCTCCTTGGGACTTTACTGCTAATTGGTGGGGAAGAAAGACATGGGGAACTCAGGCAGATAAAGAACAGATGGACAAAGATATTAGGATTGTTAAAGAAAAATTTAGAGATTATGCATTTATTATAGGAGAATATGGATTATTTAATGGGAATAAGCCTGCAGAATGGTACTGGTATGATAATTTGATTAGGGTAGCAAAAAAATATGATATGGCGACTTTTTATTGGGACAATGGTAGTAATTATGATCGTAGGAATAGGGTCTGGAGAGATGAAACCTCAATAAGATTTATAATAAATGCTTCTTATGGAAATCCCAATTCCTTCTTAAATCCAGGAGTTTTGTTTATCAAAGAGTCAGAAAATATAAAAGATAAAGAAATAAATATGGAACTAAATGGAAATGAGTTGAAAGATGTATATCTTGGAACTAAAAAATTAGAGAAGGGAAAGGATTATGAACTTAATGGGAAAGAAAAAGTCATATTAAAAAGCTCTTTAATAAAACAGATTCTGAAACCTGGAGAATATGGAACTTTGGGGACATTAATCTTTAAATTTACAAAAAGTGTAGATTATCCTTTAGAAATAGTTCAATATAAAAATCCTGTTCTTTTGGATAAGCCTTTTAATATAGTAAGAGGAGTTCCAAGAGATCTTAATTTTTACATAGCATTTAATGGTACTCGTCTGTGTGCCATAAAAGTATTTGGAGCTAAAGATGGAAAACCTATAAGAGATTCTTGGACTCCATACCTTAGGGGGTGGGATGATTTCAGCGTAAATGATCTTCAAGTAACTATAAGAAAGGATGTAGTAGAAAAAATAGATAGAGATGTAAAAATTATTTTTGAATTTTTCCCTGAAGGAATTACTTTGGAGACCTCATTAGAAATTTTTAAGTAGGGAGGGTTTAATTAGATGAGAAATAAAAAAGCTCTATTTGTAAGTATTTTCTTAGTATTTTTTGCCTTTTTAAGCTTTGTTCCTGGATTTGGACAAAGGGTATATTCTGTAAAATTTGGAAATTATACCTTAAACATTGATACCCAAAAATATAGAGGGAAAACTCTTTATGTATGGCAACATTGGCCTGAGGAAGAAAAAAGTAGTATTCCTGGAGTAAGATCTCCTAAACAAGCAAGGGAGGAGTTTGAAAAAATTACTGGGGCTAAGGTAAAAATTGTATATGTAACTTGGGAAACAAAAGTGGAAAAACAAACCGCAGCTATTCTTTCTGGATCAGGGGCGGACATAGTTTATATAGATAGCAGACAAAAACCTACATGGATGATGAAGAAAATGCTTCTTCCCCTTAATAAATACATTGATTTCAAAAACAAGGATCTTGTGAATGCAGTAGGATTTAGAAAGCCCATCTTGGATTATTTTACTTGGAGAGGACAAATTTATGCAGTAACAAATATATACAATGATAATGTATTTCCTTATATTCTCTACTACAATAAAGAGAAATTTGAGATGGCAGGGCTTCCTGATCCTTTAGAGCTTTATAAACAAGGAAAGTGGACATGGAATACCTTCTTTGACCTTGGGAAACAACTCACTCAAGATATCAATGGAGATGGTAAAATTGACCAATATGCCTATACAAGCTGGAGAACATATCAGCCATTTCTCTGGAGCAATGACGTAGAGATTGTTAAATATATAGGTGGAAAGCCAATTTTTGCTATGGATAATCCTAAAGCATATAGAGCATTTCAAGCAGTATATGATATGGACACTAAGTACAAAATGAGACCTGCAGATTGGTGGGAGGATCCTCAAGGAAGATTTCAGAAAGGTATTACCTGCATGGATTATTGGGGTCCTTGGGATCTTGGTACTATGAGGGATGCATTAGGAAACAAACTTGGAATGGTTCCTTTTCCTAAGGGACCTGATAGTAAGAAGAAAAGTGCCGATGAAGGAGACGATTCTGCTTGGGCTATAGCATCTTCTACAAAAGAACCTGAGCTTGCAGCTTTATATCTTCTTTGGACGCTCCTACCTACAGATAAAGAAAAAGACTTGATAGTAAAGAATCAAATTGAAAAAGTTGGAGGAAAAGAAATCTACAATATTTTGATGGATGCTGCCACAAGAGTAGTAATAAATCCTGTAGCAGGAATTCCTGGTTTTACCGAGTTGATGGATCAAATAGATGTAGCTAATCCAGCAAAGTCTATAAAAGCCTCAAGACCTAAATTTGAGGCTGCCATAAATTCTGTTTTGGAAGGTTTAAAGTAAGTTAGCAACTTGGACCTGCTGGACTCTATATCCCCAGCAGGTCCTTTATTTTTTTATATTCCTCAAATTTTTCTTCATATTCCTTTTTACTATTGGGATCTATAATATAAAAGGACTTTTCTTGAAAGTTATCTATATTTTCAGGATTTACAGCTCTTACAATAGCCCATGCTAAGCCCTTTGAGGTTAGTTCTTTTTCTGAAGATACATAAAGAGGTATATTTAAAATATTAGCCTTTAGTTCTATTAAGGATTTAAATCTGCTCATTCCCCCTGTTAATATAATCTTTTCCATATCTATACCTAAATTCTTAATATTTTCAATAATATCTCTACTTTCGTAAAAGACTCCTTCCCATACAGCTGTTTTTAAATCATCGATGGTGGTGTTATGATCTATCCCATAAAAGAAACCTTTAATAAGGACATCCTTTTGGGATAGTTTTTCTCCAAGAAGGTATGGGAAAAATAAAACTTTGCTTGATTTCTTTTTAGGCAATATTTCCCATCTCATGTTTTCCTTTAACCATTTTTTAATCCCTCCAGAGAAGGGGATCCCTGCTATTAGATAATAGAGATCATCTTTTATACATCCCACAGAGAAACCCAGTTTCCTTATGTCCTCTTTAAGGAGAGGTTCCCTTGTATGAATTAAATAGGCTTCTGCTGTTCCCCAAGAATCAAGGAGAGAATTTTTAAGATTAAGGGATAAACTTGCTACAGGGTGATCATGTCCTCCTAATATTATGGGAAACTTAGGTAGGGAAAATTTTCTGGATAAAATGGGGTTGATTTCTCCTATTATAGTTCCAAGAGGTTGTATTTGGGGAAGTTTTTCTTCTGGAATGTCAAAAGATTTTAGGATCTCTTTGGACCATCTTTTCTTTTTGATATCAAAAAGAAGCATTCTACTGGCAAGTGTATAATCTGTGACCATCTTATCTGTAAGATAGAAGTTGATGAAATCAACAGCATTTAACCATTTATAGCTTTTTTCCCATACTTCTTTCTCATATTTTTTTAACCAGAGTATTTTAGCTAAGGAGTATTTGGGAAGTATTTTTAAGCCTGTAATATTGAAGAGCTTTTCTCTTTCACACTCAAGAATTTTTAGCTCTTCAGAGCCTTTCTCGCTAAGCCATGAAAAAATTGGAGTTAGAGGATTTCCCTTCTTATCTACTAAAAGTCCTGCCTCTCCCATTCCTGTTACCGATATGCCTTCTATTTTTTTGTATCTTCTTTCTAAGCTATTAAAAAAGTCGTTAATAATTTTTAAAATAGCAAAGGGATCAATAGTATTATCCGACAAGATGGGTGTGGGAAAAGATCTTCTGAGGATTATTTTTCCATTATAATCCCACAAAAATATTTTGAAATTTGTAGTCCCAAAATCAATAGTAATAAAGTACATTAGTCTATGATATAATACAAAAATTTTTATAATTCAATGGTGAATTCATGAAAATATTTGTTACAGGGAAATCGGGTATAGGAAAAACAACTCTTTTAAAAAAAGTAAATGAATTTTGTCTTAAAAGAGGAATTACTACTTGCGGATTTATTACAGAAGAAGTTAGGAAAGATAATGTTAGAGTTGGTTTTACCCTTGTAGATTTAAAAACAGGAGAAAGTTTTGATTTTGCTTCTATCTTTAAAGAGACACCTTATAAATTTGGGAAATATTTTCTTGATATGGATAAGTTTAATATCATAATTGAGGATATATTTTGTCAAGAAGGTGAGGTTTTTATTTTGGACGAGATAGGTAAAATGGAGTTTTTATCAGATAGATTTAGGGAGAGACTATATTCACTCTTAGAAAGTGATAAAAACATTATTGCTTCTCTTCATAGAGATTTTATCCCAGATTTCAAAAAGTATGGAAAGATATATTACTTGACTTATGATAACAGAGATACTGTACAAGAAGAGATTAAAAAAGAACTTATAAATATTTAAAAATTTTTAAGTTGATTTCCTACTAAAAAGGTATAAAATATAACAAGAAAAATTTGGAGGTAGTTTTAAATATGACTAAGAAAGTAGAATTACCTATATCGGGTATGACCTGTGCCTCCTGTGCATTGAGGATAGAGAATGCCTTAAAAGAATTAGATGGCATTCAGGATGTAAATGTAAATTTATCTTTGGAAAGAGCAGAGATTTTAGGTGAAGATGTTAATATCTCTGAGATAAAAAAGAGAATAGAAGATATTGGATATGAAGTGATTACATCTAAAGCCATTCTTCCAATTGTTGGAATGAGCTGTGCAAGCTGTGCTAAGAGGATAGAAGATGCAGTAAGGAATATAGATGGAGTTGTAAAGGCAGATGTAAATTTTGCTAAGGAAGAACTTTATATTGAATATATTCCATCTTTAACAAGCTATAAGGTAGTACAGAAGGTAATTAAGAATATAGGTTATGAGGCTTTGGAACCAAAGAAAGAGGGTTTGGAAGATGTAGAAGAGAAATACAGACAAAAAGAATTAAAAGATATAGAAAGAAGATTTCTAATAAGTTTGATCTTTACAATGCCTGTATTTGTAGGAAGTATGTTTTTGAAATTTTCTCCTCTACTTCTTTTTATACTTGCTACTCCTGTGCAGATTTATGGAGGATATAGATTTTACAAATTCGCTTTCTCCGCATTAAGACACAAAACTACAGATATGAATACTTTAGTGGCTTTAGGAACTACAGCTGCCTATCTTTACAGTGTTCTTGTTACTTTTTATCCATCTTTCTTCTCAGGTATGGGAATATCTCCTGAGGTTTACTATGATACTTCTACTGTAATTATCACATTTATTCTTCTGGGTAGATATTTAGAGGCTAAAGCAAAAAGTAAAACTTCTCAGTCAATTAAAAATTTGATCTCTTTAAAACCTATGACCACTTTTGTTAAAAGAGGAGAAGAATTTATAGAGATTTCTGTAGATGAAGTAGTAAAGGGAGATATAATTCTTATAAAACCTTCGGAAAGAGTTCCTGTAGATGGGAAAGTAATAGAAGGTTTTTCTTCGGTAGATGAGTCTATGCTTACAGGAGAAAGTATTCCTGTAGATAAAAAAATTGGGGATAGGGTTTTTGCTGGTACTGTTAACTTAAATGGGGTTTTAAAAATTGAAGCAGAGAAAGTAGGAGCTGAGACCACCTTATCTCAAATAATTAGGCTTGTAGAAGAAGCCCAAGGTAGTAAAGCTCCTATTCAGAGGCTTGTGGATAAAATTGCAAGTATTTTTGTCCCTACAGTAATTACTATTTCTATTACGACATTTTTAATATGGTATTTCTTTGGTCCTTCCCCATCTTTTAAGTATGCTTTGGTAAATTTTGTTTCAGTTTTGATTATTGCATGTCCTTGTGCTTTAGGACTTGCTACACCTACTGCATTAATAGTAGGTGTAGGAAAAGGGGCTCAAATGGGAATACTTATAAGAAATGCAGAAGTTCTTGAAAAAACAAATAAAATTGATACTGTTATTTTTGATAAGACAGGGACATTAACTTATGGAAAACTAATGCTAAAAGATGTTATCCCTTTAGATGAGATTGATAAGGATAGGATTTTAGAGATTGCTTATTCTTTAGAAAGATTTTCAGAACACCCCATAGCAAAAGCTATTGTGGAAGACGTAAAGAAATTGGGAATTTCTCCTTTACCTATAAATAATATAAAGGAGATTCCTGGGAAGGGCTTAGAAGGATACTTAGAGGATAAAAAATATTTTGTTGGAAAATATAATGGCTTTGAGGAAAAGATAAAAGAAATATCTGAGAGTCTGATTAATGAAGCTAAAACAGTAGTAATGGTAAGTGAAGATACGAAGCCTATAGGGTTCCTTTCTTTTCAAGATGAGTTAAAGGAAGAAGCAAAAGAAGTAGTAGAAAAGCTTAAAGTTATGGGATATGAGGTGGGTATAATTACAGGAGATAACTTTATATCAGCGAAGAGAATTGCAGAGAAATTAGGATTTTCATACTTTTTTGCTGAGGTTTTGCCAGAAGATAAGGTAAATAAGGTAAAAGAACTTCAGAATCATGGTAAAAAAGTAGCTATGGTTGGGGATGGAATAAATGATGCTCCTGTGCTATCTCAGGCGGATCTAAGTATTGCTATAGGATCTGGTACTGATGTGGCTATAGAAGTTTCTGATATTATTCTAATGAGTGGCGATCTAAAAGGAGTTGTAAGAGCATTAGAACTAAGTCAAAAGACTTTAAATACTATAAAAGGAAATTTGTTCTGGGCATTTATTTACAATGTAATAGGAATACCTATTGCAGCAGGAGTGCTTTATCCATTTATAGGGATACTTCTTAATCCTATGATTGCTGGAATATCTATGGCATTTAGCTCTGTCTTTGTAGTCTCTAATTCCTTAAGATTAAGAGGATTTAAAGCTTCTATGTAAGGAGGTGAAAAATGGCGAAAGATCCTGTTTGTGGGATGGAGGTGGATGAAAAGAATCCACCAGCAGTTTCTGAGTATAAAGGGAAGAAATATTATTTTTGTAATAAGGCTTGTAAAATAGAGTTTGAAAAAAATCCTGAAAAATACGTAAAAGGATAGAAAAGTAGGGGGCATTTATGCCCCCTACCCTTAATCTTTTATAGAGTTTCTTTAAACCAATTTACACTTTTTTCAATAGCCTGAGTTTCCCACTCAATAGAATTGAAAGTATGATCTGAGTCTTTAATTATCTCAAGTTTTGCCTTGTGGGAATCCTTTATCCCGTTATAGTAGTCATAAGCATGCTGAATTGGTACTACTAGATCTCCACTTCCATGAATTATTAAAACAGGAAGACTTCTTTTCTTTAATTCTTCTAAAGGTTTTAGGTTTGGTATCTCTGCTAAGAAATTTTTCCCTAATGGATTTCCACCAAGATCTATAAATTCACCGTAATCTTTTATCTTTTGAGCTTCTTCTGGATTACTAAAGAATATGTTAAAATGGCATACTGCAGACCAGAGCACACAGGATTTAACAAGAGGATTCCTTCCTGAGACCATACTTGCTACTGCTCCGCCCATAGAAAGTCCTAATATTCCTATCCTATCTTTGTCTACAAGGTCACTTTTGGTGAGGAGATCCAATGCTGCCATAGCATCAGAGACCTCTCCTTCTACAGTCATATCCTTGAAGGAACCTTCACTATCTCCTGATCCTCTGAAATCAATTCTTAAGGCACCTATGCCTTCTTTTGTTAAAGCTTCAGCAGCTTTTACAAAGATGCGATGTGGTTCTATCTTAGTACCTGTAAATCCATGACAGAAAAGCACAAAAGGAGCAGGGGTCTTTTCAGGGATATGGATAACACCAAAAATCTTTTCGCCAAAATTTTCAAGTACCACAGGTTCTCTTTTTTCTTTCATATCTGCACCTCCTAAATTATTATTTAAGATCAGTATTATTTTAATTATATTCCAAAAATAGAATTTTAAAAAAAATAAATACATAAACTTTTCAACCATATGCTACAAAACTATATTAATAAGTTCATCCCAAGGGTTTTTCATAATTAAGACTCTCCCATAGGCTCTCTTTGAGAAAAAAGATACCAATTTAGCCCTGTTGAGATAAGAAAAAGAAGTAGAGATCCCCAAAAGCCTATGTCATACTTTACTTCTAATCCATTTTTCAATGCTTCGTTGTCCATCTTGGATTCAAGGAATAATAAAGATATAACCACTATAACTCCAAGAAGAGTAAGTAAAATTAAATGTCTATGGCCTTTTATTAAAGTTAGTATCAATCCTAAGATAGCTACAATGAAAGCTAAAATAGCTAAGGGTTCAGGATCTATTTTCTCATAATTTTGAGAGTTCTTAGATCCACTATAAAGATCAGAAGATAGATTTGGAGTTTCAATGGTAAATCCTGTCACTAATTGAATACCGTTAAGATTTGCAAATTCTTCCCCAGCACAGGATAAATGGATAAAAGGAAGGAAGAAGCAGATAAGAATAAGGAGAAAAAGTGCTGGTTATAATTTTCTTTTTCCATCACCTATGTTATTTGCCCCCTCTGTGTATTAAAATGTGGGTAATATTTTGGAGATTCTAAAAACCTTTTGAAGCCTGATTTCTGTCTATATTTTATTTCCTATTAAAGAATTGCCAAGGGATTTTTTTCTTTAAAAATAGTCTTTTGAATAAACAATTTTTCCGTCTTTAAAAATACTTCTGCTATTTTTCCTTTATCCTTCTTACCTGAGATTTCCCTGTCTTTCTTCAGAAAGAAGCTGAAGAATTTTCCATAAGGGTAAACTTGATATATCTCTTCTTAATTCTATAATTTTAGCCCTATTTAAATTTAAAACTTATTGAATTAAACCCATTTTTCTTTTACGGTACTGACCAAATATAACAGCTACAATAATAATACCAGTAGCAGCAGGTTGCCAATATGCTGGGAATCCTAAAAGAACCATTCCTGTGAATTGTCTAAATGATTTTAGGAGAAGGATTTATTGAGGTGTGATCTTTTAGCTTGACATAATTTTTTATCTCTAATATAATGATATGACCTTTAATTTAGCCCGGCGAGGCTAAAAAGGGAGGAAGATTGAATAAAGATATAGAAGCAAAGTTAAAGAGTAAGCGGGCATGTCCATGAAAAGTGGGTATGCCCGCTTTTTTATTATATATGAAAGGAGGGTTTTTATGTATTTTCAGGAAAAGGCGAAAATTATGGATAAAGATGCCATTTTGAGGGCTTTAAGAAGAATTGCATATGAAATTGTAGAAAGAAATAAAGGTGTAGAGAATATTGTTTTAGTAGGAATAAGAAGAAGGGGAGTTCCTCTTGCAAAAAGGTTAAAAAATTATTTGGAAGAGATTGAAAAAAGTGATATTCCTGTAGGAAGTCTTGATATTACTCTTTACAGGGATGATTTAAATCTGAGATTAGATCAACCTAAGGTGGAAAAAACAGAGATAGAATTTTCTGTAGATGATAAAGATGTAATTCTTGTGGATGATGTCTTATATACAGGGAGAACAGTGAGGTCTGCTCTTGATGCTTTGATAGATATAGGAAGACCAAGGACTGTTCAACTTGCAGTTCTTGTGGATAGAGGACATAGAGAGTTTCCTATTAGAGCAGATTATGTAGGTAAGAATGTTCCTACTTCCAAGAAAGAGCAGATAGAAGTAAGGCTTGAAGAAGTTGATGGTGTAGATGAGGTAGTGATAGGCGAATGGAAGGAGGATAAGTGATATTTATGCTGAATAGGGAAGCTTTGATCGGTATTGAAGATCTTACTAAGGAAGAGATTGAGCTTATTGTTGAAACTTCAAGTTCCATGAAGGATATATTAAAGAGGACTATAAAAAAAGTCCCTACACTTCGTGGTAGAACCATATGTACTCTATTTTATGAACCCAGTACTCGCACAAGATCTTCTTTTGAACTTGCCGCAAAATATCTCAGTGCAGATACCATAAGTATTGCTTCATCCACAAGCAGTGTACAAAAAGGTGAAACTCTTCTTGATACTGTGAAAACTTTAGAAGCTATGGGTATAGATATGTTCATTGTAAGACATAGTGCTTCAGGAGTTCCTAATTTTTTGGCTAAAAATATAAAGGCAAAGATTATAAATGCTGGTGATGGAATGCATGAGCATCCTACTCAGGCTCTTTTAGATGTTTTTACAGTATATGAGAAAAAGAAGAGGCTTGATAATTTAAAAGTAGCAATTATTGGAGATGTATTTCATAGTAGAGTTGCAAGATCAAATATTTATGCTTGGGAAAAATTGGGAAGTTCTGTAGTGGTATGTGGTCCAAGTACCTTAATTCCTCCTTATGTACAAGACCTTAAGGTAGAGGTCACCTATGATTTAGATACTGCCTTAGAAGATGCTGACATTATATATATATTGAGGCTTCAACTGGAAAGACAAAAGAAAGGTCTTTTCCCGAGCTTAAGAGAGTATCATATGCTTTTTGGTGTGACTCCTGAGAGATTAAGAAAAGCTAAGAAAGATGCTTTAGTTATGCATCCTGGACCTATGAATAGAGGGGTTGAAATTTCCTCAGAGGTAGCAGATAGTATTATCTCAGTCATTAATGAGCAGGTAACAAATGGGGTTGCAGTTAGGATGGCTTTGCTTTATCTCATGTTGGGAGGTAAGGGCGATGAAGATGCTAATTCATGATGTGAAATTAGTTTATCCTGAAAGAGATATGGAAGAAGAAGGAGATATCTATATAGAAAATGGAATTATAAAAAAGATTGGTAAAGATATTAGTACTAATGGTGATATAGATATCATAGATGGTAGAGATAAAGTAGTGGTTCCATCTCTTACTGATATGCATGTTCATCTGAGAGAGCCTGGTTTTGAGTGGAAAGAAACTATTGAAACAGGTTCTATGGCTGCTGTTGCAGGTGGTTTTACATCTATAGCATGTATGCCTAATACAGAACCCCCTATAGATGATAAATCAATGATTGAATTTATCTATGAAAAAGCAGATAAAGCTGGACTTATAAGAATTTATCCTATAGGAACTATCACAAAAAAAAGAGAAGGAAAAGAAATTTCTGAGATGGGGGATATGTTCTTAGCAGGAGCAAAAGCATTTTCAGATGATGGGGCTTGTGTACAAAATAGTGAGGTTCTCAGGTGTGCATTAGAATATTCAAAGATGTTTGGTGTATCTATTATTGAGCATGCGGAAGATAGTAACTTATCTCAAGAAGGAAGTATTAATTGGGGGAAAACTGCAACTTTATTAGGTCTGAAAGGAATTCCATGGGTAGCAGAGACATCAATGGTAGCAAGAGATATTTTCCTTTCCTCTCTAACAGACGGCAACCTTCATATAGCTCATGTTTCTTGTTGGCAGAGTCTTGAAATGATTAAGTGGGCTAAAGAAAAGGGAATAAATGTAACTTGTGAAGTAACTCCTCATCATTTAGTACTTACAGAGGAGGATATGAAGAAAAGCAATTATGATACTAATACAAAAGTAAATCCACCATTAAGAACAAAAGAAGACCAGGAAGCTTTATGGGACGGTATAAAAAACGATCTAATTGATGTAATTGCTACAGATCATGCTCCGCATCATTTAGATGATAAGATGGTAGAGTATAACTTAGCAGAATTTGGAATTTCAGGGCTTGAGACTGCTGTACCACTGATTATCACTTATGGATACTTCCAAAATAAGATTTCTCTTGTAAAACTCTTTAAAAAAATGAGTTATAATCCAGCTAAAATATTAAATATTCCTTATATTCCATTAGAAGAAAATGTTCCTGCAAATTTTACTCTTATTGATCTTTCACTGGAAAAAACTGTGGATAAGGGAAAATTCTTCTCAAAGGGGAAGAATACACCTTTTCATGGTTGGACATTAAAAGGATGGCCTATTATGACTTTTGTTGAAGGAAGAATAGTATTTAAAGAAGGGAAGATTATGAGGTGAGGGAATTTATAGGAGAAATCCTTGAAAATAGAAACTTAAATAATAAGATTTTTCTTTTAAAAGTTAAGGCTGATATAGGAGATTGTATTATCTACCCTGGTCAATTTGCCATGCTTCTTATATCTGACACTTTTGATCCTTTTTTAAGAAGACCTATGAGTTTCTACGATGTGTCTGAAAATCGTATAGTATTTCTTTATCAAATAGTAGGAAGAGGTACAGAACTTCTAAGCAGAAAGAAAGGAAGAGAAAAAATTTCTTTTATTGCTCCTCTTGGAAATTATTTTCCCCTGTTAAAAGAGAGAGAAAAAATTCTTTTATTAGGTGGAGGAATGGGGATTTCTCCATTAAATTTTCTTATAAGTTTCTATAAGGATAAAGTTGATTTTTATTCTTTCCTTGGTTTTTCCTCATATATGCCAGAAGAAGTGTATGAAAATTTTAGTAAATACAGTAAAGAAATGATTATTTCTACGGAGGATGGAAGTTTAGGTTATAAGGGGAAGATATTGGATTTTATTCCTGAGGATCTTTATTCTTTTAGCAAAATAATTTCTTGTGGACCTCTACCTATGTTGAAAGAGCTTTATAAAAGAGTAGATAAAAAAGATAAACTTATATTCTCCTTAGAAGAAAGGATGGCATGTGGTATAGGAATCTGTCTTAGTTGTGTAGTAGAAGGAAAAGATAAAATGCTTCATATATGTAAGGAAGGACCTATTTTTTCAGCGTTAGAGGTTAGTTTTAATGAGTAATTTAGAGGTTAAAGTTGGAAGTCTAACATTTAAAAATCCTATACTACTTGCATCGGGGACATGTGGCTTTGGAAGAGAGCTTATGGATTATTACGATATAAATATTTTAGGCGGTATTGTTACAAAAAGTATAACTTTAAAGCCTCGCAAGGGAAATCCACCTCCTCGGATATGGGAATCTTATGCAGGAATTTTGAATTCTATAGGTTTAGAAAATCCTGGGGTTGAAAAATTTATAGAAGAAGAGTCTCCTTTTCTTGAGAATTTAAATACTCATGTAATTGTTAGTATTGCTGGAGAAAAAGAGGAAGAATATTGTGAGGTAGCAAAGGAGATAAAAGATCTTAAGATATCAGGGATTGAACTAAATCTTTCTTGCCCTAATGT
Source organism: Dictyoglomota bacterium (assembly GCA_029776735.1). Next base: position 21,914 of record JAKOUL010000080.1, on the reverse strand, counting down.
GGATGAAGGAGGGATGCTTTTTGGTATTGATCTGGAGACAGTTAAAGAAATAACCAGAAAAGTTGTAGATATAAGCGATAAACCTGTTTGGGTTAAATTAACACCACAAGCTATAGATATTTTGGGATTAACAAAGGCTGTAAAAGATTCAGGTGGGGAAGCAGTAGTTGCTTTTAATACCTTTTTGGGGCTTGCAATAGATTGGAGAAAAAGAAAACCTGCATTTAAGAGAATTTTTGCCGGATATTCTGGTCCTGCTGTAAAACCTTTAGTTTTAAGACAGGTATGGGAATTATATGAGGAAAATATTCTTCCTATTATAGGCTGTGGAGGAGTAACATCTTTTTCTGATGTGATGGAGTTTATTTTGGCAGGTGCTTCCTTGGTGGAGATTGGAAGTGCTAATTTTAGAGATCCTTGGATAGGAATGAAAAGTGTACAAGAATTAGAAAGTTATTTTGAAACCGAAAAGTTAATTGATCTTATTGGTTTTGCTCATAAAAATAAAGAGGAGGTTTAAAATTATGAAACAGTTTGACCCTCTTATTGTAGCACTTGATTTTCCTGAGGAGAAAGAGGCGTTAAATATAGCAGAATCTCTTATCTCTCATGCAAAGAACTTTAAGGTTGGTTTGGAACTTTTCTCAGTAGCTGGTCCCCATGTAGTAAAGGCTTTGAGGGAAATGGGAGCAAATGTCTTTATTGATCTTAAACTTTTTGATATTCCAAATACTGTAGTACGAACTCTTGAAAGGCTTCTTTCCCTTGATCCTTTTATGATTACCCTCCATATTTTAGGTGGGGAAGAAATGTTAAAAGAATCTGCTAAGGTGATAAAGGAATTCAGAAGTTCAAGAAAAACAGAGTATCCTTATCTTCTTGGAGTGACTGTTCTTACAAGTTTCAATGAGGAGACTTTAAGAAGAAGCTGGGGAATATCCAGATCTCTCTCAGAGCAGGTTTTATTCTTTGCTCAACTTGCTCAGGAGACCGAACTTGATGGAGTTATAGCATCTCCTTGGGAGATTGAACTTTTAAGAAATAATTTGCGAAGACCTATGCTTATTGTGACCCCTGGAATTAGATTAAGTAGAGATATTAAAGATGACCAACAAAGAGTAATGACTCCAAGGGAGGCAATGGAAAAAGGTGCAGACTATTTAGTAATTGGGAGACCAATAACAAAAAGTCCTAATCCTTTGGAGGTAATAAAAGAAATAAGGTCTCAGATTTCAGACATCCTTGAGAACAAATTTTAGAATAAGCACATTGGTTACACTGGTTTGAGGATCCTTTTTCTATAATAAATCCTAAATCTTGGAGCTGAAGAAGGATAAGATCCCATTCCTCATTAGATACATTTAAATCCTTCTTCAGCTTTTTAATATCTACAATCTCATGATTTTTTATATATTCAAGTACTTTTTCAATCATTTTTACCTCACTAAAAGTGTAATTCCTGTGTGAATAATTAAAGTAAATAAATAGGCATAAGTTAAGGAATAAAATATAGTTATAAGAGTCCATTTTAAAGAATTAGTCTCTTTATAAATAGTAGCAATAGTTGCTGCACAAGGTATATACAGAAGCTGAAATACCAAAAAGCTAAAAGCAGTAATGGGGGAGAGATCCTTTAAAAGGAGTTTTCCTAATGCATTTCCACTTGCTCCGTAAATAGAACCAAGGGTAGAAAGACTTGCTTCTTTTGCTACAAAACCTGAAATTAATCCTGTGGTAAGTTGCCAGTTAAATCCTAAAGGAGAAAATAAAGGCATGAGAGTTTTTCCAATATTAGCAAGAATAGAGTTTTCAATATTTCCAGAAGGGATATGGGATAAAATCCATGTAATTCCTGATAGAATTACCATTACTGTTCCTGCTCTAACTAAGAAGGATTTTAATTTATCCCAGACATAAAGAGAAACTATTTTTATATTAGGTAGCTTATATAGGGGAAGCTCCATAAGAAGAGGAGAAAAAGAAGTTTTTAGAACTCTTCTTTGTAAAATTCTTCCACTTATCATTATAGAGAGAAAACTAATAAGATAAAGGACTAAAAGTAAGATAGGAGCGTATTTAGGAAAAAATATGCTTAAAAAGAATGACGCTACTAAAATTCTTGGAACACATGGGATAAAAGAGTTAACCATTATAAGTAATAGTCTATCCTTTTCATTCTCTAAGGTTCTTGTAGCCATTACCCCAGGTACATTACAGCCAAAACTCATAACTAATGGTATAAAAGCCTTTCCATGAAGTCCTAATATATGCATTATTCGGTCAGTAACAAAGGCAAGTCTTGCTAAGTATCCGGTATCCTCAAGAAGAGCAAGAAAAAAGAAGAATATTACTATTAATGGGGTAAAGGAAAGTACATTTGCAACTCCTTGCCATATGCCTCCTATAAGGAGATTTTTAAGCCATTCAGGTAAGAAAGAGAAAAGATTATTCAATCCTAATCCTATAAGTCCTAAGAAGTTATCCCAAGGGGTACTTATGGCTTCCTTTAAGGAATAAGTAAAATAAAAGATGGAAAATATTATAAGAATTGCAATAGGGAGCCCCCATATCCTATGGGTAAGAATATCATCTAATCTATCAGTCCATGTTATTACTTGATTTGTTGGTTTTTCTAATACATCTTTTAAAATATTTTTTATCAAGGAATATCTTGCAGATGCAACTTTCACTGGGTTTTCCTCTTTTTTTTCTACGATCTTTTTAATCTCTTCCCATCCCTCATATTTCTTGCAAAGTTCAACTATTAGAGGATCTCCCTCTAATAGTTTTATCGCAGCCCATCTTTTTGGATATTCTTCTATTTTTTCTGGTAAAAGAGCTTCAATCTTTTTTAAGGTATCTTCCAGTTCAGGATACTCTATTTTCATAGGATTTAAATTTTTATTTTTATATACATCTATAATTTTTTCTACCAAGTTGTCTATTCCTATTCCTTTACTAGCAATAGTAGATATAACAGGTACACCAAGTTTCTGCTGGAGCTTTTCTGTATCCAATTTATATTTTTTTTCTTTTAAGATATCTAACATATTTAGTACTACTATGACATTTGAACTAAGTTCCATAATCTGTAAAAGGAGATATAGATTTCTTTCCAAGGCTGAGGCATCTAATACAACTACTGTAATATCGGGTTTTTCTTTTATAATAAATTCTCTTGCAACAACCTCCTCTATAGAGTGTGCAGTAAGGCTATAAGTACCAGGAAGATCAGTGATCTCTATTAAAGTGGAGTCCTTTTCTACATATCCTACCTTTTTTTCTACAGTTTTCCCAGGCCAGTTTCCTGTATGTTGGTTTAATCCTGTAAGTTGATTAAATAAAGTACTTTTCCCTACATTGGGATTTCCTGCAAGAGCTACTCTAATTTTGGTCTTCTCCATGGTCCACAACCTCTACATATATGTTCTCTGCAAGTCCTTCTCCTAAAGCAATGTTTGTATCTTTTACCTTTATGATTATAGGACCCATGGATTTTTGACTCACTAAAATTTCTTCCCCAGGGTTAACCCCAAGTTCTGCAAGTCTTAAGAGCTTACTCTCTCCTCCCTTTATTGATGTTATCTTACCTTTTTCTCCCTTTTTAAGGTCTATAAGACTTTTAATCATAAGTCCTCCTCTTTTTGAGCTTTATTTTGGCATTCTTCACATAACCCAAGAATATGAATCCTGAAGGAAGTTATCTGAAAATTTTTATCTTTTATATTTAATATTTCTAAGATCTTTTCTGGATGCTCTAAATCTTCTTCTATTACTTTTCCACAAGAAAGGCACTGAAAATGTATATAAGGTACTAAATTGCTTTCATAATGAATATGTCTTTCCTCAAAGGAGATTTGTCTTAAAAAACCAAGTTTTTCTAAAAGTTTACATGTACGATATACAGATGTGTAAGATGCTTTTTGGTTTTGTTTCTTTATTTCCTCGTAGATTTCATTAATAGAAAAATGACCTGTTTTGTTCTTCTCAAAGAATTCAAGGACTGCAAGTCTCGGCTTGCTTAATCTTAATCCATGGATTTTTAAATCCTCTTTCACGTTTCTATACCTCTGTTGCAAAAATTTTTCATTTAGTCATAAAAAATTCTAATTTATATGCAAAAATTTTTCAAGTAGGAAATTTTCAAAAACTTTTAATGAAATTATTATATAATTTATAATGTACCTGCGAAAAAATTCCTTTAGGAGGTGATTCTTCTTTGGATTTTATTTTACAAGTTGAGAATTTGAAGAAATATTATGGGAAATTTGAGGCCTTAAAGGGAGTAAATTTTGAAGTAAAAAAAGGAGAGGTTTTTGCTCTTATAGGTCCTAACGGAGCAGGAAAGAGTACAACATTGAGAATAATTGCAACTCTTCTTTCTGTTTCTGAAGGAAGAGTGCTTTTCATGGGGAAAGATTTGTCAAAGTATCCTGATTTTGTAAGAGAAAATATAAGCTATCTACCTGAAGAAGCTGGAGCATACAAAAACATGAAAGGTATTGATTACTTAAGATTTATGGCAAACTTTTATGCAGTAGATCCTAAAGATGTGGATATTTTTGTAAAAAGAGCCGAGGAAATTTCTGAATTAGGAGATAGATTAAATGATAAAATAGGGATTTATAGTAAGGGAATGGTAAGAAAACTTCTTATTGCAAGGGCACTTATGACAAAACCTATACTTGCTATACTTGATGAACCTACATCAGGACTTGATGTAATAAATGCTTTAGAGATCAGAGAACTCGTAAGGGAATATGTGAAAGAAGGAACTTCTGTGCTTCTTTCTTCTCATAACATGTTAGAGATAGAATTCTTATCAGATAGAGTGGCTCTTATTGATAAAGGTAAAATCCTTGAGATAGGTACATCGGAAGAGCTAAAGGATAAATATTCTGCTAAGAATTTAGAAGAGGTATTTAGGAGGGTTGTTCAATGAAGAAATTTAATAATTTACTTAAAAAAGAGATTAAAGAGCTTGTTACTGCTCAGCTGATAATCTCTTTGGTTTTTACTCTTTTGCTTTTTAATTTTATGGGAAGTATTACCAAAGGTGAAATAGAAAAAGGAATAAAACTTAGAGATGTTTATGTACTTAATCTTGATGATTCTTCTCTTTCAAAAGAAGTTTTAAATAATCTATCTTTTGCAGGTTTCAAAGTAAATTTGATGAATAACTTAGTAGAAGAAAAAAATAAAGAGAAGGCAATAGATTATGCAAAAAATAATGATATTAATTTTTTATTAGTCATACCTGATGGATTTGGACAATCCATATCAAAATTCTCTCCTATGGAGATAGAAGTCTATTCTATTATAAGAAGTTTTTCTATAGGTAGTACTGTAAATTCGGAGATGGTCAATCAGGTGGTTAATGCTTTAAATAGATATATCTCTAATAATTTCCTAAAAGAAAAGATTCCTAATATAGATCCAGAAGAGCTTAAAAATCCTATAAGAAGTAAAGAATATGTCATAGTAAGAGATAAAATGGCAGAGGGTTCTTCTGCCGAAGTAACTAATTTTGTTCAAATGCAGTCTATTTTTATCCCTATTATTCTTATGATCGTAATAATGTATTCTTCTCAGATGGTACTTTCTGCTATTGCTGTGGAAAAACAAGATAAAACATTAGAGACACTTCTTACAGTACCTATCAGTAGAAGACAGATTGTAGTTGCTAAAATGTTAGGAGCAGGTATTGTGGGACTTATCTCTGCATTAATTTATATGTTTGGATATAGATCCTTTATGAGTGGAATTACAGGAGGAGTAGAGATAAATAGTACTGATTTGATTCAAAAATTAGGTCTTCAGTTCACCCCTTATGGATATACTCTTTTAGGAGTTTCTTTATTCTTAGCCATATTATGTGCTTTAGCTCTCTCTACAATTTTGGGCGTTTTAGCAGAAGATTTGAAAGGTGCTCAAAGTATGTCCTTGCCGATGGTACTTCTTGTAATGATTCCTTATTTTCTTTCCATGTTTTCAGATATAAATTCTCTTTCTCTTCCCATTAAAATTATTGTGATGGCTATACCTTTCACACATCCTTTTGTGGCTTCTCAGAATGTTCTTTTGAGAAATTATAATGTGATCCTTTATGGTATTATCTATATGCTAATAGTATTTTTGATTTTAATCTTTATAGCAGCAAGGATTTTCTCTACTGATAGAGTGCTTACTATGAAGTTAAGTTTTGGGAGGAGGAAATCGTCTACAGAAGGAAAGAAGGTAGGACTATGAAGAAAATATTTTTTCTCCTTTTAATAGTCTCTTTACTTATAACCTTTTCCTATGCTGAAACTTCTTCTAATTATAAGATATATGCTCAGCTTTCTCCAAATGAGAAAATAATAAGTGGGAGGGTAGAAGTAGAATATGTAAATAATACTCCTTCAGAACTTTCTGAAATCTATTTTTATCTTTCTGCGAATCTTTTAAAAGAAAAGAATCCTTATTTGCATGATGTATTACAAGATTCTCAATATGTAAATGGTTTTGATCCTGGTTTTACAGAGATAGAAAAAGTAGTAGATGAGAATAATAATCCTGTTTCTTATTCTTTTGAGGATGGTAAAATTTTAAGTTCCAACTATTCCTTAAAAGATAACTATTTGAAAGTGAAACTCCCTTATAAAATCTTACCTTCTGAATCTTTTAAATTAACCATCTATTTTAGAACAAAATTTCCAAGTACTTACTTAGGTGATATGTCTTATGCAAAAGATGCTTTTGTTTGGAGATTTGGCTGGTTTCCATATGAACTTCCTTATATTAATGGTGAATGGGATAAAGGAGGAAGGCTTCCATCAAGTAATTTCTATTTAGAGCTTATGGTACCTTCTGATTTCACTGTAGCTTTGGGAATGGATATGGTAAAAGAAGAGGTTGTGGGGGGATGGAAGAAGATAGTAGGAGAAAATACTTCTCCAAGAAGATCTGTTCCTATTGCTCTTAGTAGAATTTATGGAGTTTATAAACTTTTAGATAATAATGAGCCTGAGATATATGTATACTATTATCCCGGAAGAGAATATAAGGCAAGGCTTCTTGCCTCTTATGCCCGAGAAGCCATTGGTTATTATTCTAATCTTTATGGGTCTTCAGGACATAAAAGAATAAATATAGTAGAAGGACAGATTACAGGACTTTGGGGTATGACAGCTGATGGTCTTGTCCTTCTTGGAAATAGTGTATTTTACTCCTCAGATCTTATATCCCCGTTTCTCTTAGAGAGAATAAATGAATGGCTCCTTGCTCATGAAATTGCTCATCTCTGGTGGGGTATTGGAATTGGCGTTGACTTTGATAGGGAAAATTGGATATCTGAAGGTTTTGCTCAGTATCTTTCTATAACTTATTTTGAAAGAAAATATGGTGGGAAGGGTGCGAATCTTTTCCCTGATCTTGGGGATGATTATTTTGTTAATTTCTTAAAGGATTATCTTATGGGAAATATGAATTTGAGAGAGACTCAAGTGGAACTCCCGTATCTTTACTACTTAAAGGATGGATGGGATGAAGAGGTAGTAAAAGAGTACTGGGAAAGTTACGCCAATGGATATAGTGATAAAATTTATAATAAGTCTTATCTTGCTATAAGAGCATTAGCTTCAGAACTTGGAGAGGGAAATTTTGATAAGTATTTAAGTAATATTTTTAATGATTTTAAAGGTAAGATTGCAAGTACTGAGGATATTAAAAATTCTCTTGAGAAATATACTGGGAAAGATTTAGAGGCTTTTTTCAAGAGTTGGTTCTATTCTAAAGGAAAAGTAGATTTTGAGATTAACAAGGTAATTTCTTACTATAAAGGTGGAAAATGGGAAAATCAAATCTATATAAAAAATAATGGAGAGATTTTTCTTCCTGTAGAGATAAAAATAATATATGAAAATGGTCAGGAGGAAAAAGTTATTTATAATGGAACAGAAAATCCATTGGAAGTAGAATCTTACTCTCCTGTAAAAACTGTAGTTTTAGATCCAGATTCAAAAATTCCCGATGCTAATAGAATAAATAATTGGTATCCAAGAAAGATAATTTACACTTCTAAGAGAGAAGTTCCATTGGATGCTTATGTCTTTTATTATAGTATGCTGCCTTCTCTTAGTTTTGACCTTTTTACTGGAGAAGTTTTTATTGCTTCATATCATATAGAATTTTATGATCCTCTAAATTTCTTAGTGATGTTAGAAGGATTTTACCAAGGAAATTATCAGGGTCTAAATTTTGCTTTTCTTTACTCTTTGCCAAAGGAGGATAGTTTACTTTTTCAATTTATATGGTTAGATCCTGATATATATGCAGGAAAGATATCTTATACTAAAAATATTTGGAGAAAATTTAATTTAGGTAATAGTGGTAACGAATTGGAGAAAGCTTATGTTCTTGATTTATCCCTTTCTTACAATGAATTTTTGAATAATAAAGGGTATCTTAATTTTTCTCTAACAAGGCTTGGAGATCTATATACGAAAGCCTTAATAAATACATGGGATTTAAGAATAGGCTTTAGCTCATCAGGATTTGATTTTTATAGAATAAGATGGTTTCTGGATAAGGATTTTCTGATTTTCCCTCATAGTTATCTTCAAGTTTCCTCTCAAATAGGATATGTGAGTGGAAATGCTTCTTTATATGATAAACTCAATCTTTCTGATTGGAAATCTCTAATGTTAGGTTATTATGGAAATTTAAAGGCTTCCTTATTCTTGAACTGGAATATTCCTTTATTAAGAGATCAGGAACTTAAGTTTTTAAATCTTTTTATATTGAGAGGGATGGATTTCAATGCCTTCTCTGAATTTGGAGGGGTTTGGGAGGACATTGAAAGTGTCTCTTGGAAGAATTTAAACCTTGGATTAGGCTTAGAGCTCAAGAGTAGTTTTACTACTCTTTTAGATATTCCTTTTGATTTATACTTTGGTTTTGCTTTTCCTGTTTGGCAAGGAACCGATTCAGGAGAGGCAGGTATAATATACTCCTACATAAATTTTGGTTTTTAATTTTATGAATATTGTTCCTACTTTCTTCCTTTTATATAATTAGAAGATAAAGGAAATTTTTGAAAAGAGAGGGAGAGAAAGAATGAAAAGATATAATCCACAAGATATAGAACCAAAATGGCAAAAAAAGTGGGATGAGGATAAATTATATTATGTGACTGAGAAAAAAGATAAGCCAAAATATTACACTTTAGTGATGTTTCCTTATCCATCTGGTGATCTCCATATGGGACATATGAGGAATTATACCATTGGTGATGTGGTAGCACGCTTTTATAATATGCGTGGTTATAATGTACTGAATCCTATGGGATGGGATGCTTTTGGTCAGCCTGCAGAGAATGCTGCTATAAAACGTAAGGTGCATCCTAAGGACTGGACATATGGAAATATATCCCGTATGAAAGAGCAGCTTTTCAAGATGGGGGTAGTATATGATTGGGATAGAGAAGTTACAGCTTGTGCCCCTGATTATTACAGATGGACTCAATGGATCTTTCTGAAGCTTTATGAGAGAGGCCTTGCTTATAGGAAAAAGGCTCCTGCTAATTGGTGCCCCAGCTGTAAAACAGTACTTGCTAACGAAGAGGTCATAGATGGAAGATGTTGGAGATGTAAATCTGTAGTTGAGAGAAAGGAATTTGAACAGTGGTTCTTTAAAATCACTGATTATGCAGAAGAACTTTTAAAGGATTTAGATACTTTAGAATATTGGCCTGAAAAAGTTAAATTAATGCAGAAAAACTGGATTGGAAAATCTGAAGGATTGGAATTTTATTTTGAGATAGATGGTAAAGAGGATAAGATATATGTTTTTACCACAAGACCAGATACAATCTATGGTGTTACTTTTGTAGTTCTTGCGCCAGAACATCCTTTAGTAGAAAAAATTACAAAGCCAGAACATTTGGAAGAAGTAAGGGAATATGTAAAGAGAGCAAAGAATAAAAGTGAACTTGAGAGGATTGTCCCTGAGAAGGAAAAGACAGGGATATTTACCGGAAGTTATGCTATCCATCCTCTAACTAAAAAGCTCCTTCCTATTTATGTAGCGGATTATGTGCTTGCTACTTATGGAACAGGTGCCATAATGGCAGTACCTGCTCATGATGGTCGGGATTATGAATTTGCACTGGCACATAATTTGCTTATAAAAGCTGTAATAACTCCTGAAGAAGGCAAAGAACCTAATTTACCATACGAGGATGAGGGAGTTATGATCAATTCAGATAAGTATAATGGAATGAAAAGTTCAGAGTTTTGGAAGGTAATTGCTGAAAAATTTGAGGACTTGGGTATTGGTAAAAGAAAGGTACAGTATAGATTAAGGGACTGGCTTATTTCTAGGCAGAGATACTGGGGGGCTCCTATCCCTGTAATTTATTGTCCAAAATGTGGAGTTGTACCTGTACCTTACGAAGATCTTCCTGTAAAGCTTCCTGAAATTTCTGATTTTGAGCCTATAGGAACAGGTGAAAGCCCTTTAGCAAAGGTACCTGAGTTTGTAAATACTAAGTGTCCTAAATGTGGATGGGATGCACGTAGAGAAACTGATACTCTTGCTACTTTTGTAGATTCATCATGGTATTATTTTAGATATACTGACCCTCATAATGATAAGGAACCTTTTTCTAAGGAAAAAGCAGAATATTGGCTGCCTGTGGATCAATATATAGGTGGAATAGAACATGCTATACTTCATCTTCTCTATTCAAGATTTATAACTAAGGTCCTTTATGATGCAGGATATAGTCCTGTTAGAGAGCCTTTTAAGAGACTTTTTACTCAGGGAATGGTATATAAAGATGGAGAAATAATGTCAAAATCTTTAGGAAATATTGTTTCTGTGGATTATATGGTGAAAAATTATGGTGCTGATACTGCTCGTCTATTTATATTATTTGTGGCACCTCCTGAGGTAGATGTAGAGTGGAGTGATGAAGGAGTAGAAGGAGCCAATAGGTTTTTGAATAGATTCTGGAGGCTGGTACTGGAGGATGCAGAGATAGAACCTCAAATTGATGAGGAAGAAGAGAAGATTGTAAGAAGAAAATTACATAAAACTATTAAGAAAGTTACTGAAGATATAGAGAATTTTAAGTTTAACACAGCAGTAGCGGCTATTATGGAGCTTACCAATCTTTTAACAGAGCATAAAAGAAAATATGGGAAAACACCTGCCTTTGAGGAGTCAATTAAAAATACAATAATCCTTCTTTCTCCTTTTGTACCTCATATTACAGAAGAATTATGGCATGAACTCGGATATGATTATAGTGTTCATATGCAAAAGTGGCCTACTTATGATCCTGAGATTATAAAAGAGGAAATTGTTACTGTTGTTATTCAGATTAATGGAAGGGTTAGAGATAAGATTGTTGTAAGTGTGGACTTAACTCAGGAAGAAGTTCTTAACTTGGCACTTCAAAGAGAGAATGTGAAAAGGTATCTTGATAATAAGGAGCTTAAAAAAGTTGTTTATATCCCTGGAAAAATATTAAGCTTAAGTATATAAGTTTTTAAAACTTTTTAACAATTATATATTAAAGAGCGTGATATAATGTAATTTGAAATTGAAGAAAAATTTAACGATTGGAGGAGGTGTATTATGACTGTTAAGGTAGGTATTAATGGGTTTGGAAGAATTGGACGTCAGGTTTTAAAGGCTTTATTGGAGCGTCATGCTAATGAAGTTGAAGTGGTGGCTGTTAATGATATAACTGATACAAAAACTTTGGCGCACCTTTTTAAATATGACTCCAATTATGGAGTATATAGAGGGGAGGTAAAATATACTGATACTTCTGTAATAATAGATGGAAGGGATATCCGAGTATTTGCTGAAAAGGATCCAGCAAATATTCCTTGGAAGAGTTTAGGTGCAGATATAGTTATAGAATCTACAGGTCTTTTTACTGATGCAGAAAAAGCAAAGGTACATATTACCTCTGGTGGAACTAAGAAAATAATAATTTCTGCTCCTGCAAAAGGCGAAGATATTACTATAGTTATGGGTGTAAATGAGGAAAAATATGATCCTGCAAAGCATAATATTATCTCTAATGCTTCTTGTACTACAAATAGTTTAGCACCGGTGGCAAAAGTACTTCTTGACAACTTTGGAATAGAAAAAGGACTTATGACTACAATTCACTCTTATACTAATGATCAAAAAATTCTTGATCTTCCTCATAAGGATTTAAGAAGAGCAAGAGCAGCAGCTTTGAACATAATCCCTACAAGTACTGGTGCAGCAAAAGCTATTGGAAGTGTGATCCCAGAACTTAATGGTAAACTGCATGGAGTCGCTTTGAGAGTTCCTACACCAACAGTTTCTGTAACAGATTTAGTATGTGTGTTGCAGAAAGAAGTAACAGTAGAAGAGATAAACGGAGCATTTAAAAAGGCAGCAGAAGGAAGAATGAAAGGAATTCTTGGCGTTACTGAGGAAGAGCTTGTTTCTATGGATTTCAAAGGAACCACATATTCTACAGTGGTAGATCTTCCTTCTACCATAGTGATTGGAAAGAATCTTGTGAAAGTGTTTGCCTGGTATGATAATGAATGGGGTTATGCATGCAGATTAGCTGATTTAACAGCTTATGTAGCAGAAAAACTATAAATTTATACCAGGTTTATACTTTTTTGTGGGGAGGCATAAATACCTCCCCACAATTTTAGTATCTTAAAAATGAACCTATATTTTGAATCTTGTTACTTAATTCACTGTTTTTAATATATTTTAACTCTGCCCCATTAATTATTGCTTCTTCTATGAGTTCATCTACAATATCTGCCCTTTTATCCATAGGTTTATTACAGAAGGGACATTCTTCAAGGTATGAACTTATGAAGGCACAAGACGGACACTGAAATCCTGACAGTTCAAAACTATTATCAACTAAGATAGTTTGTACCCTTTTTTCATGTACGGCATAAGCTACATTTTCTATGCCTAAAGTAGCCTCTTTTCCCTTGGCGGAGGTTACAATTAGCGAGTCTGTTAAATCGCTTATTTCTGATTCTTCATATTTTTCTATAAATTCCAAAGCTTTCTCTAATATCTCTTTAATAGGAGATTCTATATCTATACTTATCTCACCTATTATTAACTCCCTTAATCTTTTAGGAAGGATATCCAAAAACTCAGAGATATTCTTAGGGGAGGTGCTTCCTAATATGATTTTTTCTTTTGCTTCTACTTTCTTATCTAAAAAATCTACCACCTCTTTAAAATGCCATAATACATGTGTCTCATGCCATCTTTGCCAATTTGTAGCTTCCCATCCACCCTGTTTGTGTTTTTTTGGTATCTCTTTTTTTATCTCTCCTTCTTCCGTTATCTCTCCTAAAAAGTATTTAAAAATTCTTGCATTTCCCTTTGAGATTATGACTAAATAATAGGGGCTGTTGGCAATTAAAAGATGGGATAAAGGGCGTGTATATGGATCTTTATCTACTATAAGTTTGTTTTTTAAAGATGGATAAAGGGGAATCATATAGCTCCAATTTTTTGCGCTACAACTGAATAAAATAATAGTGTTAGCAGAATCAAAAGAGCCTTGGTCAATAATATGCTCAATCTTCTCAAGGTCTTCTAAAACGGATTTTTTAATTTCTCCATCTAAATTCAGAGACTCAAGAACATTTTTTCTGAGACTTTTCCATATGATTTTATATTCCCCTTTAGGATTTACCAAAGGGGATACATTTAAATATAGTGAAGTAATCAAATAAGGGGAAAAATGAAGATTCCCTAAATCTTTAAGTACTTCTCTGCTCAGCACTCTCTTTCACCTCCAAAAGGGCAAGATTCAGGACCTCATCAGCATGTTCTACAAAATAGAAAGTAATATCTCTTTTTACTTCTTCTGGAATCTCTTCTAAGTCCTTTTCATTTTCCTTAGGCATTATTACAGCAGTAAGTCCTGCTCTATGGGCTGCAAGTACTTTTTCTCTTATTCCACCTACTGGTAGTACTTTTCCTCTTAGAGTTATTTCACCAGTCATTCCAGTATCTTTTTTGACAGGACGTTTTGTTAATGCAGAAGCTATAGCAGTTGCAATAGTAACACCTGCAGAAGGTCCATCTTTTGGAATTCCTCCAGAAGGGACGTGAACATGAATATCAGATTTCTCAAGAATTTCATAGTTTACATTTAGATCATTAAGCTTTGATCTTACATAAGAGAGTGCTGCTTTTGCTGACTCTTGCATAACCTCTCCAAGTTTTCCTGTGAGAATGAGATTTCCTTTACCTTCTACAAGAAGAGCCTCTACAAAAAGTATATCTCCACCTGTTTCAGTCCAGGCGAGTCCAGTGGCTACGCCTATCTCATCTTTTTCGCCCTTCATTCCAAAAGAATATATTTCAGGACCTAAATATTTAGGTATATCTTCAGCAGAAACTGTAACTTTCTCATTTACACTTCTCTCTGCTATTCCCTTTGCTACCTTTCTGCAAATAGTAGCTATTTCTCTTTCTAAATTTCTAACTCCCGCCTCTCTGGTGTATTCTCTAATAATCTTACTTAATGCTTCGTCAGTTATCTCCAGCTGGTCTTTTTCTAAGCCATGCTCTTGTAGCTGTCTTGGAATTAAGAAGCCTTTTGCTATTCCAAGTTTTTGGTATTCAGTGTATCCAGGAAGTTCCAATACCTCCATTCTATCTAAGAGAGCTGGTGGAATAGTATAAAGTACGTTTGCTGTTGTTATAAACATTACTTTTGAAAGATCAAAAGGGACTCCTAAATAATTATCTACAAATGTATTATTCTGTTCAGGATCAAGGACTTCTAATAGAGCAGCTGACGGATCTCCTCTAAAATCTGAGCCTATTTTATCAATTTCATCAAGCATAAATACAGGATTGTTTGACTCTGCTTTTCTTATTCCCTGGATTATTCTGCCAGGAAGAGCACCCACATAAGTTCTTCTGTGCCCTCTTATTTCAGCCTCATCTCTAATCCCACCTAAGGATATTCTTACAAATTTCCTTCCTAAGGCTCTTGCAATAGATTTTCCTAAGGAAGTTTTTCCAACTCCTGGAGGTCCTACAAAACAAAGAATAGGACCTTTCATATCGCTTTTTAATTTTCTTACTGCTAAATATTCTAAGATTCTTTCTTTTACCTTTTCTAAGTCATAATGGTCTTCATTAAGTACTTCTTCTGCTTTACTAATATCTAAGTTATCTTCTGTAGATTGTGCCCAAGGTAGACTGATAAGCCAATCTAAGTAAGTTCTTGATACTGTGTATTCTGCAGAGCCAGGAGGCATCTGTTCAAGTCTTTCAAGTTCTCTTTCTGCTTCTTTCATGGCTTCAGGAGGAAGTTTTGCGTCTTGCAATTTTTGCCTAAGCTCATTTATTTCCATCTCTCTTGGATCTGTTTCTCCTAATTCTTTTTGTATAGCTCTCATCTGTTGCCTTAGGAAATACTCTTTCTGACTTTTCTCTATCTCATCTTTTACCTCATTTTGTATTTTATTAGCTATCTCCAGAATTTCTAATTCTCGCATCAAGTAATAAGTTACTTTTTGTAATCTTTCTTTCACATCAATGGTTTCAAGGATTTCTTGCTTTTCATTTACATTAAGATTTGAATTGAAAGCGATAAAATCTGCGAGCCTTCCTGGTTCTTGTATATTCATGGCATTGATAAGAAGTTCCTCTGGGAATTGAGGTATTAGGGATGCCATTTTCTGGAATAGGTTAAGAAGGTTTCTCATTAATCCTTCTATTTCAACATTTTTTTCAACCTTTTCCTCTATTACTTCTACTTTTGCTTGAAAATAAGGGTCAATTTGCGAAAATTCAATGACTCGTATTCTTTGAAGCCCTTGTACAAAAAGCCTAAGAGTATTATCAGGAAAGCGTAGGCTTCTTACTATAACACCTACAGTTCCTATTCTATGAATATCTTCAGGGGTGGGTTCTTCTACAGGATTTTTCTGCATACAAAGTCCTATAAGTTTGTTTCCTGAAAGGGCATCTTCTACCAACTTTATGCTCTTGTCTCTTCCTACCACAAGAGGTATGAGCATTTGAGGATATACTACCGTTTCTCTCAATGGTAATATAGGAAGTATCTCTGGTATATCTTGGAGTTGTGTTAGTTCTTTATTTTCCATGTCTTTAACCCTCCTTTCTTTACTTTTTGGGAAGAGCAATCTCCAGAAAACCATCTCTGTATACCGCTTCAGCTTTTTCCGGGTCAACTTCTGCAGGGAGATAAATCACCCTTTCAAAGGGTCCGAAATTTATTTCCATCTGATAATATATCTCAGGATCTGCTATATATCTTTCTTGCCTGGTACCTCTTAATATCAATTTCCCTTCTTGAAAAGTAAGATCAATGTCTTCTTTCCTCACGCCAGCTATCTCAACCAAAAGAATAATCTTGTCATCAGTCTCATAGATATCTACCCTTGGTACCCATGCTCCCCATTGCATAGAAAAACGAGAGCTTTCTTTGTGAAAGCAATCCACTATGTGGAATACATGGTCTTTAAAGGGATTATTTCCTTGCATAGATATCTTCCTCCTCTCTATTGCATTCCTCCAAGTGTTTTTTCATTTTTCTCATTATATCACATATAAAAAGTGTGACATAAATCACTTTCTTTATTTATATTTTTTAGGATATAATTAAAATGGAGATTTAAAGATTTTTGAGGAGAGGTGAGATATAATGAAAAAGTACTTAATTCTTTTCACAGTGATTTCCTTAATTTTCCTTACCGAGGTTTCCTTTGCTGTAACAACTTCTTTTTCTTTTAAAGATCTCTTATATGATCCAAGGGCTATGGGTATGGCAGGAGCAATGACTGCTCTTGCTGATTCGCCTACTGCTGCAATTTTTAACCCTGCATTAATGGGAGAATACTCCCACTTAGCTTTAAAGCTTGGTGTAGGAGTAACCCCTCTTGATGAAACTAATATACAAAATTTCCAGACTTTAAATGAGTATATCCAAGCTCTTGAACAGGGGGAAGAGCCACCAGATGGAGAAATCCAATCTATGCTTTCTCTCGGAGGATATCTAAATCTTGGTATTAGTAAAATTGGAATAACTCTATTTGGAGATGGAGATGTAAATGCAGATTATTATAAATACTCAAATCCTTCTGCTGATCTTACAGAAACTGCTGTTGATGTATCTGTGAATTTAACAGGAGATGCTAACTTGAATGGAGCAGTGACGGTAGCTATTCCAGCAATTGATATCCTTGGAGTAAAATTAAATATTGGTGCTAATCTAAGAGTAAATGATACTGTAAATTTAGGAACTTCAGTTACGGCATATGCTACTCCACTTGGAGCAAGTATAGCAGAATTAACAGAGACCTATAATGATAATAATTATTACAGAAGAACATATTCATTGATTGAGCAAAGGTATTTAGCAATAGATGCTGGAACATATTTAAAATTTTCGCCATTTATAGCGGTAGGTTTAGTCTTTAAGAATGCATATGCTACCCCATTGGAAGGGAAAATTACAAGTAGTATAGAAGAGGGATATTTTGATACTAATGGTGAATTAGTTACTACTCAATCATCTGAAACTGTTGGTCCTTTTGATGTGACTTTGCCACAGCTATCTACTAAAGTAGGAGTTTTTGTAAAGGTTCCTGTTCTTAACACAAGGCTTGCTATTGATGCTGAGCTTGATAGTAGCTTCCAACCTATATTCTATAGAGTAGGTATAGAACAGCCATTATTAATGCTATTAGGAAGAGGTGGGGCAATTCTTGATACGGATTTCCAACCTGTGTTTTATACCTTTGGGGCTGGTATAGATTTGCATATTATAAAAGTGGATTTAGGAGTAGTTTTTGAACCTGAAGATCTAACAATTCCTGTTGCTGCAGCAGTCTCTGGTTCTATTGGTTTCTAAGAAAAGAAAGGGGGGAAAGCTTTTGCTTTCCCCCCTTAAGATTTTTAGCCTTTATTAGTTTTTAACGAAGTTTTATATCTAAGTTTATAAACTAACTCTAAAAGTTCAAGTACTGAGTCATCTGCTAAAGAATAATAAACATGTTGTCCCACACGTCTTTTCTTTAAAAGTCCTAAATTGTAAAGATCTTTAAGATTTTGAGAAGTATTAGCAAAAGATGCATTTATCACTTTTGCTATCTCTCCAGCGCTTTTCTCTCCTTCGCTAAGAGTACATAATATATGAATCCTCACAAAACTTGAGAGAGATTTAAAGACATCAGCAAGCCCTTCACATTCCTCCATGTTAAGTTTTCTTCTTATTTCCATAATTCTATTACTCCTTTTTTACGTATTTTGAATAAAAACTTTATATAAGTATAAGAAATTTCTTTATAAAGTCAAGTTTACTAAGTAATTATAATCTATTCTTTATATACTTCTTTACCTTCTATGAAGACTTTTTCTACTCTTGATCTCATGTCAAAAGGATGTGCTGACCATATTACTATATCCGCATCTTTCCCCTTCTCAAGAGATCCAACTTTATCATCAATACCCAATATTTTTGCAGGATTTATAGTTAACATTTTTAAGAGATCATCTTCATTTGCTCCATACCTTAATGCAGTTCCTGCTTGAATATTGGCATGCTCTAAATGAATTACAGGGTGATCACACATTAGAGAAGTTAAAATTCCTTTTTCATTTAATATTTTTATAGCCTCATAAGTTTTATCTTTGAGCTCTAACTTAGTATTAAATCCAAAGAGAGGTCCAAGGATTAAAGGTATATTTTTGCTTTTTATGTAATCAGCAATTTTATACGCCTCTGTAGCATGCTCTATCACTAATTTAAAATCAAATTCCTCTGAGATTCTTATGGCAGTTAGGATATCATCCTTTCTATGTGCATGGATTCTTGCAGGGATCTCTCCTTTAAGTACCTTCTCTCCTATTTCATATTTTAAATCTCTTTCTAAAAATGTTTTTTCTTCTTTCTCTGTTTCTCTTTTCTTATTAATATAATCCTGAACTTTAAAGAAGTAATTCCTAATAATAGCTGCTGTACCAAGCCTTGTAGAAGGCATCTGGTTTTTTTGTCCGTAAACTCTCTTGGGATTTTCTCCTAATGCCATTTTAAGTCCTGCAATTTCTTTGACAATCATCTCATCTACAATCTTTGATTTAAATTTTATTATAGAACCTTGCCCTCCAATAGGATTTGCAGAGCCAGGAAGGACCATTACACAAGTTATTCCTCCAGAAAGAGCTTTATCTATAGCAGAATCATCAGGGTTGAAAGCATCTATAGCTTTTACATGAGGAGTTACAGGATCTGTAGCCTCGTTTCCATCCTGGTAATAGTTTCCTACACCCTCCTCAAAAAGTCCAATATGAGAATGAGCATCTATAAATCCTGGTAAAATAAATTTACCCTTTGCATCTATAATTTCTGCATTAGGATTTTGTAAGTTTATCCCTATAGCTTCAATTTTCCCATCTTTTATAAGAATATCTCCTTGAAAATGTGGGGAAGTAATAGGAAATATAAAGCCATTTTTGATAAGAATTTCCATTTAATTTACCTCCTGATTTTTCTTTCTATAGAGTGCGAACTTTCTGTAAAGTACTCCTCCTACTGCTTCTGCTTCTCTACACATTTTTTTATTGTTAATATTTATAGTAGACCCTTCCGCAAAGACATAACCTTTCTCTCTGGCACATCTCAAAAGTTCAATAAATAAGGCTTCAGGAACACCTTTAGATTGAAATTTAGGAACTACAAAAACTAAAAATACTCTTGTGCGGTTTATTTTATTCTTATACAAGAGAAATTTTAGCCATCCAATAGGAAAGAGCCTTCCATTTATTCTTTTGAGTACCTGATTGTAATCAGGCATGGTTACTGCAAAACCTACAGGTTCTCCATCGGAGAAAGCCATCTGTACAAAGCCTGGAGGTATAAATTTTGCTAAATCCTTACATAAGGCGAGCATTTCTTCCTCTGTAGGGGGTATTAAATAGTCATATTCTAAAGGAATTAGAGATTCTTTAAGAATATATTGAAGGACTTTTGATTCTTCAGGTATTCTTGAGTAGTCTGCATGTCTTGTAATAAAGTTATACTTTTTTTTAGCATATTCTATGGGTTTTATAGATTCATCTAAAGGAAGTTTTTTTAAGTCATATTTGAAAGCAGCGAAAATATGTTCTCTCTCAAAACCATATTCTTCAAAAAAACCCACATAATATGAAGGATTATAGGTGGTATATATCATAGGAGGATCTTCAAAGTTTTCTACCAACATTCCTCGGAAGTCATCTCCATTAGTAGGAGAGACTGGTCCTACCATTGCCTCCATGCCCATTTCTTTCAGCCAGTTTTCTGAGGTCTTGAGAAGTTCAAATGCTACATTTTTGTCATTTATACACTCAAAAAGAGTGACATAACCTTCTTTTTTATCTTTTAATTTATTCATTTTCTCATCAATTCCTACTGCTATTCTTCCTACAATTTTGTCATTTATATAGGCATTAAAAAGCTCATGAGGTCCACTTTGAAAGAGTAAACTCCCGGATCCATCTACAATTTTTTTCATATCCGAAATAAGAGGTGGTACCCAGAGAGGATCATTTTTATACAATTCAAATGGAAACATGATAAAATCTTTTTTCTCTTTTTTTGTGGTTACCTTTTTGATTTCTATTGACACCTATTTGCCTCCTTTGCCTTACAGTTTAGATTCTATTTTAATTGATTATTTTAATAAAATCAATACAAGAAATTTATAATGAGAGCGGTCTTTTCTCAGGTATTCCCGGTCTTCTGGGAAATTTTGAGGGGGTTGGAAATTCTTTTCGAAAAATTAAAAATGTCCGACATATATTATCAAAAGATATGCTTAAGGTTTTTTCCAGTTTACCACCGAGGAGTTCTGCTACTTTTACATGGGTTTCCCATTCAGGGAGTTTTTTCTCTGTAGCTTGAGCAAGAAAAATCCCAGAGATTTTTAGAAATGGTATGGAGTATTCCAATACTATATTAGGCTTTGCAACACCCCTTGCAAGAGATAGATCATATTTTTCTCTGTAATCTTGATTTTGAGCGAGATTTTCAGCTCTATCCCATATGATATTAACATCGGTAAGTTCTAAAATCCGCACTATTTCTTCAAGAAAAAGAATTTTTTTCTTTTGGGACTCAAGAAGAGTAATTTTCCAATGAGAATTGAGTATTTTTAAGGGTATCCCTGGAAAACCTGCACCAGTGCCTATGTCAATGACTTTTTCAATGGGCTCTTCTTTTATAGGAATAATACATGATAAGGAATCTACAAAGTGTTTTAATATAATCTCTTCTTCCTCATCAATAGAAGTGAGGTTTATTCTTCTATTCCAATCCTGAAGAGCTTTAAGGTAAAGGAGAAATTTTTTCTTCTGAAGAGGGGATAGAGATATTTTTAAATCTTCTAACTTTTCTTGAAAAATTGCCTCAAATTTTTCTTCCATTATAAATATTATAGCCCAGCTTTCTCAAGTTGTGCTACTGTATTATTTATTTGATCTTTTGCTACTTTGGGTAGACCTGGTATTTCAAGGCTTAAGAATCCACGAGTGATAGTTGACATAGCTTCATCTTTATTAAAGCCTCTTGTAGTTAAATATTCTATTTCCTCCTCTGCAATAGGTCCTATAGCAGCTTCATGGGAAAGTTCACTCTCAGGATCCTGAGCATCTAAGATGGGGATAGCAACTATTCTGGCTTCTTTATTCAAAATAATTCCTCTACAATCTAAGAAGCCTTTTGTATCTTGGGCTTTTCCTATGATTTCACCTCTACTATAAACTTGAGAACTATCATCAGCAATAATCCTTGATACCATTTCTCCCTTAGAGTTTTTATCTTCAAACACAATTCTTCCTCCAAGATCAATATAGGAGTCTTTGCGACCATAAGT
>JAKOUL010000076.1 GCA_029776735.1 Dictyoglomota bacterium | reverse complement strand
TGTTCCAAAATAAAATTAAGGATTTTTTCAATATAAGAGTATAATTTATCTATATATAAGAGTTCATCAATATTATAAAAATTCTTAATAGAATTCTCATAAAGAGTAGAGTACATACTCAAAGCCTTAGAAAAATTAAGCATCTTCCCTTCATATTCAAGACCTATAAATCTTCTTTCTCCAGACTTACAATTTGCAATTCTCATCTTATATCCTCCAAAAAGAAAATTAAACATATGATATTTAACTTCCACTTAATTTTCAAGGGCACAAAAAAATCTCCTTAGAAACTATTCTCAATAAATACTATTTATATCTTTTCTAAGAAATTATATTTACATTTTTTTTAAATTATGCTATTTTATTCTAAAAGATTACTTTAATTATGGAATGGTGCTATTTGAGAGAAAATGAAGATCTGTAGAAAAGAGCTTAAGACATCTGTAAAGATGTATCTTAAGCTCTTTTTATTCCTCAGACAGGAAAGTGAGGTGACGGTTACCGAGGGTATCAAAGATCCAGAGTTTCTAAGGGGTTCCGGAATGCTCCCGTAAAAAGCTTCCCCAAAAAATCTTAAAATTTTTCCATGAGGTGAAAAAATGAGTAAGACTCTATATGTAGGTAATTTACCTTGGTCTACAACAGAAGATGAATTAAAGGCTGTATTTGCAACTTATGGTACTGTATACTCTGTAAGAATTATCTCTGACAGAAATACAGGAAGATCCAAGGGATTTGGATTTGTAGAAGTAGATGATGCAGCAGCCCAGAAAATGATCACTGACCTTAACAATAGTGAGTTAAAGGGAAGGAAAATCATTGTTAATGAAGCAAAAGCGAGAGAAGAAAGACCAAGAGATGATAGACCAAGAGAGAGAAGAAACCGCATCTAATTTATGAAATATAGAGATTAAGAGGTTTAATTAATAATAGAAGAAGCTCCTCAGGTTTGAGGAGCTTCTTTTATTGTATAATAAAAGGAAATGTAAATACTAATGTAAGAGGAGAAGACATATGAAGAAGTGGAAATTAATAATATTAGGAGTTCTAATATTATTTATAGTGATTGTAGCAGTTGGTATAGGTGGCTACATCTATATTCAAGATAGCTATAACTTTACTTCCAGCAAAGATTATCCATCCTTAGAAAAGATAGAGTTTATGGATGTGGCCTTTGATAAGGTCCAGAAGATAAATATAGCACTTTTTGGAGTAGATGAAAGAAAGGATGATCCAGGAAGATCTGATACTATTATGGTTATCTCCTTAGATTTAGTAAATAAAAAAGTGAATATTCTGTCTATTCCAAGAGATACCCGTGTTTTAATACCTGATAAAGGTTATACAAAGATAAATCATGCCTATGCTTATGGAGGAGTAAATCTATCTCTTAAAACTATTGAAAATTTATTAGGTATACCTATACATTATTATGCAAAGGTAAATTTTCAAGATTTCGAAAAGCTAATAGATAGTTTAGGTGGTGTAGATATTGAGGTAGAAAAAAGAATGTACTATAGAGATAAAACTGATAAATTTTTAGTTGATTTAACTCCTGGAGTGCATCATCTTAATGGGAAAGAGGCTTTAGGATATGTGCGATTTAGACATGATACTATGGGGGATCTTTCAAGAATAGAAAGGCAACAAAAATTCTTAAAAGCTTTATTTAAAGAGGTAAAAGAAAAGATAACTCTCTTAAATCTCCCTCAATATGTGTCTTTGGCAGGCTCTACTTTAGAAACAAATGTCTCTTTATTAGAGGGCATTGTTATTGGTTCAAAGTTTTTGAATATCACAGAAGATGATATAAACACTATGGTTTTACCAGGGACACCAGAGACTATAGATGGAATAAGTTATGTTATCCCTGATGAAACTAAAACGAGAGCGTTGGTAAATGAAAAATTTAAAGTTTCTGAGCGAAAGGAGGAGTGATGAAGTTATTGGAAAGTAAAGAGAAAGCCTTACTGATCGCTAAGATGGCTTCTGATAAAAAAGCAGAAAATGTAGTAATCATTGATGTAACAAAAATCTCAGGGATTGCAGATTTTATTATCATATGTACAGGTATGACTCCTGTTCAAAGAAAAGCAATTCAAAGAAATATTGAAGAAGAGATGGAAAAGTTAGGCTATATACCACGGGGAATAGAAGGAAAAGAAGGCACAGGCTGGACTATACTTGACTACAACGATGTAATAATACATGTATTTTCCCCAAGAGCAAGGGAGTTTTATGGACTTGAAGAACTTTTTAATAATGTGCCCAAAATTACAGAATTCTAATGTTAGACATCTCTGTCCCTTGGGAAAAAACAGTTGAAAGTATTTTATCCCAAAAAGGAACTGTTATAGTTTTAGGACTGCCCGATGTAGGAAAAAGCACCTTTGTAAAATATCTTGCTAAAGAAGGAATAAAACATGGATTAAAAGTAGCAATCATTAATGCGGACTTAGGGCAGGCAGATATTGGTGTACCAGGTACCATTTCTTTAAGCTTTCCTCAAAAAGAAACCTTTTCAGATGATCTTTCCATAGAAGATTGGTATTTTGTAGGTGAGATTAACCCTGTAGGAAAATTTCTACAAATAATCGTAGGAGTAAGAAAACTTCTTGATAAGGCTACAAATTTCTCCGAACTTATTATCATTAATACCTGTGGCCTTATAAAGGGAAGATTAGGAAGAATCTTAAAATACCACAAGATTTCTATCGTAGCTCCTGATCACATTGTAGGAATATACATAGGAGATGAGCTTGACTCTCTTCTACGGATTGTAGGAAGATTTTCAAAAAATGTATATAAGATTCCTAGAAGTCCTTTAGCAAGAGATAGAAGCATAGAAGAAAGAAAAGAATTCAGAGAAAGAAGATTTCAAAACTACTTTAAAGATGGGAAAGTTTTAGATATTTCCCTCTTCACTTTATATTCTATTGATAAATATATAGACTTTCAAGAAAATTCTTATGAGGGAAATCTTGTGGGACTTTTGGATGATA
>JAKOUL010000071.1 GCA_029776735.1 Dictyoglomota bacterium | reverse complement strand
CAGGCTTGGGAGAAATTAAAGGATATGGGAATAAAGGTAAAAGTCTTTAACTTTACATCTCCCAAAGAAATAGATTGGGATGCTTTAAAAGAAGCAGCAAGTACAGGATTTATAGTGACATATGAAGATCATAATATTCATACAGGAATTGGAAGTATTATAGGAGAAGCTCTTCTTGAAGGAGGATATACGGTAAAGTTTAAGAAGCTTGGAGTGAAAGAATATGGACTTTCTGGAAAACCTGATAGTGTTTACAAACTTCAAGGGCTTGATGTAGATTCTTTGGTAGAAACTATTAAAGGAAATCTTTGAAAAAAGAGGGAGAGTTTTACTCTCCCTCTTAAATATTATCTTCTAAATATGTTTTCTTCTGTAGGTGGCCACAAAATATCTTCTTCTTGAAGGAGATTAAAAGCATAAAATTCAACATTTTCTGCAACGATCTCTTCTCTTTCTCTTATAGCTCTTAATAGCCTTGCATACACTCTTTCAATCTCTTTAGCTAAATAACGGAGTTCCTCATCAGATTCTATCTTACAAGCCCATGTTTTTTTATCAAATTGAATCTTTAAAGGTCCCTGATAACTTTCTAATGGTAAGAGAATAAGCTCTGTGGTATTTTGTCCCCATTTTTCTACTAATGTTTTTGCAATATTAGAGAGAAGTTTTTCTGAGAACTCTAAAATCTTCTTTCTTGATTCCTCTTCCCAGAACACAAAGTGATCTTTAACCTCTACACCCTCTAAGGCATATACACTTATAAAACCATAAGGTGGAAGAATCACTGGAGGCGTATTCATGGGTTTTCCTTTTTTAAATATCCAGAACTTAAGCTCATTGGCGCTATTATAAATCACTACCCCACTGAAATCTCTATTCTGGAGAGAGGTAAAAAATTTAATGGGAATTATGGTATTAGTATCAAGATCTTTATAAAGAGGTTCTCCTATACATATGGCAGAAAGTACAAGAATCCATACTTTATCTGTAGAATAATAGGTAACTTTTCCAAATCCTTGTTGGATTTGCCTCATAAGAAAATCTATGGCTGTAATATCTTCTAATTTTTCTGTATTTTCTACCCTTGCAAAGAATGCCTCACCATCATAGATAAAAACTATCCCTTGATTTTTCTCATCAGTGTAAAGAATAACCCCTGTAGATTTTTCTGCCTTTAAATTTTTTATGAATCTTTCTGAATTGAGTAGAGCGGTAGGAAGATTTTCAAATTCAGGCTTAATTCTATCTAAAAATTGCATAAGCTCTTTCATAGATCCCCCCATATTCAAATAATAAAAATCCACGTTATCATTTTAGCATAGGTTATTATAAAATAAAAGATATTTAGTTTATAAACTAAATATCTTTTAGGAGGCTAAATACATGCTCATAGATTATCACATGCATCTTGAAAGAGGACCTTTTGAAGAAAATTGGTGGCTAAAATTTTACAAAAATGCTAAAGAGAATGGTATAGATGAGATAGGAGTATCAGAGCACGGGCATAGATTTAAAGAGTTTAGACCTATCTATGATCATATACCTATAACAGCATCTTGGTGTGACAGTACATTAGAGGATTATAAAGAATTTCTCTTTTTCCTAAAAGAAAAGTATAATGTAAAAATAGGAATTGAAATGGACTATTTTCCTGAGAAAGAAAAAGAGATAAAGGAACTTCTTTCAGAATATAATTTTTTTGATTATGTACTGGGATCTGTACATTTTATAGATCACGGCTTTGGATTTGATATAGATCCTAATGATCCTCGCTGGACAGAAAGGGATATTAAAGAGATCTTTGAGGATTATTTTGATAAGGTGGAGAGATTGATAAAAAGTAAGCTTTTTGATGTGGTAGCTCACCTTGATTTGGTAAAGCTTTGGGGAGGAAGATCTCCATCAAATATCTTTGATATGTATGATAAAATTGCAAAATTAATAGTGGATTCCAACATTTCATTAGAGCTAAATACTGCTGGGTGGAGAAAACCTATTAAGGAGTTATACCCTTCTCCTGAACTTCTAAAAATTCTTGCCCCTTATAATATACCTCTTACTTTTGGAGCTGATGCTCATAATCCTGAAGATGCTGGGAGGGATGTAGGAAAAGCTTATGAGATTGCTAAAAATTTAGGTTTTAAAAAACTTTCCCTCTTTGATAAAAGGGAAAAAATAATAATAGATTTGTAAGAAAGGAGTGAGAAGTTTGATTGGTATCGGTAAAGAGATCTTAAATTATGCGTCTCTTTTAGGTGTGGATTATGCAGATGTACGGGTTGTCAGGAGGCAAGTTGAAGAGATTGGTGTAAAAAATGGGATTTTAGAGACTGCAAATATTAATGAAACTTATGGATATGGAGTAAGAATCCTTTATAAAGGAGCATGGGGATTTGCTTCATCTTTTGATTTTTCTAATTATAAAAAGGTTGTAGAAAAGGCATTTCAAATAGCAAAAGCAAGTTCTATGGTAAATAAAAAGAAAGTTACATTAGCCCCTGTAAAACCCGTGAAAGCGACTTGGAAAAGCTCTTATAAGATTGATCCCTTTTCTGTACCATGGGAGAAGAAACTTGATGTTTTATTTACAGCAGATCGGATCATGAGAGAAGTTAAAGGAATAAGTATTACAGAAGCAGCAATGGAGTTTTTTAAAGAGGATAAGGTCTTTTTAAGTAGTGAGGGAGCAGAGATAGAACAGAGTATATTAGAGAGTGGCGGAGGAATTGCTGCTTATGCTATTGAGGGAAGTGATATACAAAAAAGATCATATCCTAATTCCTTTGGAGGAGATTTTAGAAAAGGAGGATGGGAATTTATAGAAGAGCTTGATTTTCCTGGGCATGCAGAGAAGATTGCAAAAGAGGCAGTAGCCCTTCTTTCTGCTGAACCTCTTCCCGAGATGGTTACTACGCTTGTTCTTGATGGTACTCAGCTTGCTTTACAAGTACATGAGTCTTGTGGACATCCCACAGAGCTTGATAGAGTCTTAGGTATGGAGGCAAGCTTTGCAGGTACCAGTTTCCTAACCTTAGATAAAAAAGGTAGTTTTCAATATGGGGCTGAGATTGTAAATATAGTAGCTGATGCTACTCATCCTTATGGACTTGGATCCTTTGGTTATGATGATGAAGGAGTCCTTGCTCAGAGAAGCTTCCTCATAAAAAATGGAATTTTTGTGGGATATCTTACTTCTCGTGAGACTGCAAGTCTTTTAGGAGAGACTTCTAATGGAGCTATGAGAGCTGATGGATGGAATAGGACACCTATTATAAGAATGACTAATATAAATCTTCTTCCTGGGGATATGTCCTTTGAAGATTTGATCTCATCTACAGATGAAGGAGTATATATGCATCTAAATAGAAATTGGTCTATAGATGATAAGAGATTAAATTTCCATTTTGGGTGTGAGATAGCTTATGAGATAAAAGATGGCAAATTTGGAAAGATCTATAAAAATCCTTACTATACAGGTATCACTTATGAGTTCTGGAGAAGCTGTGATGCTATAGCCGATGAAAAATCTTGGAGAGTTTGGGGAGTACCCAATTGTGGAAAAGGTGAACCTATGCAGATAGGAAGAGTGGGACATGGAGTTTCTCCTGCGAGGTTTAGGAAAGTAAAGGTAGGTGGAGAATAATGTGGGGAAAAGATAGAGCTTTAGAATTTCTTAAAAAAGTCATTGATGAACTGCCTTTTGAGAAGAAAGAAGTATCTTTATTTATATCATCTCAGGATCTTACCCGTTTTGCTAATAATGTTATCCATCAGAATGTGGCAGAAGATAATCTTACTCTCTTTGTCCGGGTAGGCGAAGGAAAAAAGAAAGTGGTACTTTCTACAAGTAATATTGAAGAAGATAGTATAAAAAGTTTACCTAAGAATATAAAAATACTTATGGAAAGCCAACCTGAGACAGAAGAACTTTATTTACCAGAACCTGAAGAGATTCCTCCTTATCCAGTTAATATATTTGAGCCTTCTCCTGAAAAGAGAGCAGAGATTGTAAAGAAATTTATAGAAAAGGGAGAAAATAGAAATCTTGAGACCTTTGGAGCCATAACAGAGGAGATTGATGAGCTTGTAGTAGTAAATTCACAAGGAGTTGAAGCTTATGGAATTCTTTCTTATGGACATGGAAAGGTAATGTATATGGGAGATGGTTCTGGATACCAGGAAGAGGCTGGTAAAGATATTCATTCTATTGATTTTGAAGAGCTTTCTGAAAGGGCTTTAGAAAAATGTCTGAATAGTAAAAACCCACAGGATATAGAACCTGGGATGTATACTGTAATTCTTGAACCTCTTGCAGTGGCAGAGATGTTAGGACAGCTTTCTTATTTTAGTTTCAATGCTAAATCTGTACAGGAAAAGAGATCTTTTATGGCATTCTCCTTAGGACAGAAAGTTTTAAGTGAAAAGGTTAGTATATATGATGATGGCTATGATCCTAAAGGGATTATATATCCTATAGATTTTGAAGGTGTGCCTAAGAAACATGTGGATATTATTAAAAATGGCGTAGTAATAGGACCTGTTTATGATACTGCTACCTCAATAAAAGATGGTAAAAAATCCACAGGTCATGCTCTTCCTCCCACATCATCTTCTTGGGGACCTTTTCCTTCTAATCTCTTTCTTGTATCAGGAGATAAATCCTTAGAAGATATTATTGCAGGGACTGAAAGAGGTATTTTAGTTACAAGATTTCATTATGTGAATGCCTTTCTTGATCCTGTAAGAGTTCTTGGTACAGGTATGACCAGAGACGGGACATTCCTTATAGAAAATGGAAAGATACAGAAATCTCTAAAAAATATGAGATTTACTCAAAGTTTTGTGGAAGCATTGTCAAAGGTTTTAGAGATCTCTAAGGAGTCAGTCTTAGTTCCAATTGATGTAGGATTTGCAAGGGTTCCTACCTTGAAAATTGAAGACTTTAATTTTACTGGAAAAACTGAGTTCTAAAAAAATGAGGGAGGGAATTTATTCCCTCCCCTTTCCTTTCTATTTCTCTTCTTTGACCTTTATTTTAATTCCTTCAACCTTTTCAGGTGCTGCTTTAGTAAGTTTCAAAGTAAGTATTCCATTCTTGTAAGAAGCCTCACTCTTATCTGGCTCTACAGGCTTTGGTAAGTCAATTCTTCTATAGATTCTGCCCAGTCTTCTTTCTTTTCTATAGAAGTCCTCTTTCCTTACTTCCTCCTCTGCTTTTGTCTCTCCTTGGATTGTTACACTATCCTCTGTTACACTGATATCTACATCCTCTGGTTTAAATCCTGGAAGTTCAACCTTTACTATAATATTTTTATCAGTTTCATACATATCAATGGCTGGAGCAAAAGCGCCTCTTCCCTCTTCTAATGCAGGAGTTTCTCCGAAGAAATCAGATAATAATCTATCCATTTCTCTCTGAAGATGTCTGATTTCATCAAATGGATCCCAATATCTTCTTAACATGGTCCCACCTCCTATTTTGCACAATTTTTATATATATTATTTTTTTCTATATATTATTATAGGGGTGGTTATAAATTTGTCAAGTCCCTTTTTTAAAATTAGATGAATTTTTTAGTGAGGAAATTCTGAAGAAAGATAGTATTCAGGTCTTATAATAAATTTCTTTGGATAGTAATCATGGTAATGATATACGATCTTAAAAAATGTATTAGTTTTTTATTCCCCTAAGGAGGATAGATTAGGAAGATAAAAGTATTATATAATTTCATCTATGAACATCTGGAGTCTTTTTTTTGTTTTCTTAAAAATTGGATGGCTTACACTGGGCGGCGGATATGTAATGGTTCCTCTTTTTCTTGATGAGATTGTTAAGAAAAGAAAATGGCTTGAAGAAGAGGAATTTATG
>JAKOUL010000062.1 GCA_029776735.1 Dictyoglomota bacterium | reverse complement strand
CTTTCTCCTATTTCACAGTACCTATTCTTTGAGGAGGCCATAAAAGAAATATCGCTCTACCTATAAGATTTTTTTGGGGGACAAATCCCCAGTATCTACTGTCTACACTTACAGGCCTATTATCTCCCAATACAAAATAATTATCTTCTGGCACTTTTATTGGACCATAGTCATCAAAACTTTTATTTTTAACATAAGGCTCATCCAGAGCTTCTCCATTCACATATACTACTCCACTTTTAATCTCCACAGTATCTCCAGGAAGCCCAATAAGTCTTTTTACATACTCTGTTTTAGGATCTTGAGGATACCTAAAAACAATTATTTCTCCTCTGGTAGGTTCCCTAAAGTAGTACGGAATTCTAACTACTAATACTGCTTCTCTTTCATTTAATGTGGGAATCATGGACCCTGTAGGAATATAAGATATCTGTAGTATAAAGCTCTTAATCAAAAGGGCTAAAATAAAAGCAAATACTATCGTTTCTAAAAGGTCATACCATTCATACTTTTTCAGTTCTTCTCTCTTAGTAAGAATAGAAGATATAAAAGTCAGTACTTTATCCTTCATTTTCCATCCTCTCAGCAATTTTAGCACTCTTTCCTTTTCTTTCTCTAAGATAGTACAGTTTAGCTCTTCTTACTTTTCCTCTTTTTACTACTTCAATCTTTTCTACAAAAGGAGAATGGATAGGAAATATTCTTTCTACTCCAATTCCTTGAACTACTTTTCTTACAGTGATAGTC
Organism: Dictyoglomota bacterium; assembly: GCA_029776735.1. The sequence continues at coordinate 14,531 of JAKOUL010000062.1, read as the reverse complement.
TCTCTTACTCCTCCATGTTTTTTGGCAATTACTACCCCTTCATAAACTTGAACTCTTTCCTTCTCTCCTTCTACAATCCTATATCTTACTCTTACAGTATCTCCTGGCCAGACTTCAGGTAAATCCTTTTTCATAACTTCCTTTTCAAGATTCTGAATTATAAGATCCATCTTTTACCTCCTTTCTTAGTTCTTTATTAATTTCTTTTAGTAAAGCTAAATCTTCACCATCCAGATTCACTTTTTCCAAAAGATCTGGTCTTTTTAAAAGAGTCCTTTTTAAAGCTTCTTTTCTTCTCCATCTCCTTATCTTCTCATGATCTCCTGATAGAAGAACCTCTGGAACTTTGAGCCCCTCAATTTCTCTTGGGTGAGTATAATGAGGATATTCTAAAATACCCCATTGAAAGGATTCTTCTTTTAAAGAGTCAGGATCTCCAACTACCCCAGGAATTAATCTCACTACTACATCAATTACCACCATAGCTGCTAATTCTCCTCCACTTAATACATAATCCCCAATAGATATCTCTCTACTTATTATAGTCCTTACTCTTTCATCTACTCCTTCATATCTTCCACATATGAATATTAGATGCTCTTTCTTAGAAAATACTTCTGCTAATTTCTGATTAAAAACCTCTCCTACAGGAGAGAGAAGAACCACTTCACTTTCTTTTCTCCTAAGAGATCTCACTGCTTTAAATATAGGCTCAGGCTTCATAACCATCCCCGCACCACCACCATATGGATAATCATCAACACTTTTATGTCTATCTGTCGTGAAATCCCTTAGATTATGAACGCTAATTTTAATCAATCCTTTCTCTTTAGCTCTTTTAATCAAACTTACATTCAAAGGTCCTTCAAACATTTCTGGAAAAATTGTTATGATATCTATATCCATCAATATTCTTCCATTAATCTCACTATCATCTTGTTTTCTTTTAAGTCTACTTCCATTATTATATCTTTGATAGCAGGGATATAAAGCTCTTCTTCTTCATTTTCTATCACATAAACATCATTACTTCCTGTCTCTATAATCTCTCTAATAGTTCCCAAATATTCTCCACTTATTTCATATACTGGAAGCCCTATGATCTGAAAACTATAAAATTGCCATTCTGGAAGTTCTGGTAACTCACTCTCATCAAGAAGAAGCCAATTCCCCTTGATCTTTTCTGCTTTTTCCCTTGTATCTATTCCTGAAAAATAGACTACAAATCCTTTATTATGTTCTCTCACAAGTTCAAGAGCCAATTCCTCCTTAACAAGCAAAGTATCTCCACAAGAAAGATATAGCATTTGTCCCTTCTTTAAATTTAATATTGGATCAAAGAAGGACCAAATCTTTATACCACCTCTAATACCAAATGGCTCTCCAATTTTAGCTATTCTTATCAATCGTGAAGGCATTTCTATTGTAAAACTTCAATTACAACCTTTTTACCCTTTTTCAAGCCTGCTACCCTTACGATAGTTTGAAGAGCTTTTACAGTTTGTCCCTGTTTTCCAATAACCCTACCTCTATCCTCTGGGGCCACTTTCACCTCAAGAATTACAGATTTTGTCCCTTCTACTTCCCTAACCTCAACTTCCTCAGGTTTCTGCACAATCGCTTTGATAATATACTCTAAGAGCTCTTTCATTAAAACCAAAGCCCCCTTTATACAAGACTTTTCATACTAATAAATTTATCCCACACACCATACTTTTTAAGTAATCTCAGAACAGTATCGGAAGGCTGTGCTCCTTTACTAAGCCAATACAAAATTCTATCTTCTTTAAGTTGAACAGTAGCTGGATCAGTCTTAGGATCATAGAACCCCAATATCTCTATATGTTTGCCATCTCTTGGTTGTCTACTATCTATAGCTACTATTCTATATGCTGGTTTATTTTTTGCACCGATTCTTGTTAGACGAAGTCTTACCAACTTTATTCACCTCCTTTTATAACTTATCTAAGAAAAGGGAAAACAGACTTTTTTCCTTTGTTCAACTGCTTTATAATTTCTAAAGTCTGAAAATATTGCTTCAATAGTCTATTTACATCTTGAACTGAGGTACCACTACCCTTAGCTATTCTTAGCCTTCTACTACCATTAATAATAGAAGGATCTCTTCTCTCTTCCATCGTCATTGATTCTATTATAGCAAGAAATTTTTTGATCTCTTTCTCTCCAAGATTTGGATCTATCTTATTTTTAGGAACTCCAGGCAACATATCTAATATTTGTTCAAAAGTACCTACTTTCTTTATTTCTTTAAGTTGTATATAAAAATCTTCAAAATCAAATTTTGATTTTCTAAGTTTTTCTTCCATCTGAGCCATTTTTTCTATTTCTATATTCTGTTCTATCTTTTCTACTAAGGAAGACATATCTCCCATACCCAAAATCCGAGAAGCAAGCCTATCTGGATAAAAATATTCTAAATCACTTATCTTTTCCCCTACACCTATAAATTTTATGGGTTTTCCTGTTACAGCCCTGATTGAAAGTGCAGCGCCACCTCTCGCATCTCCATCAAGTTTTGTCAAAATTATCCCCGTAATAGGAATTCTTTCATTAAATTTTTCTGCAATGTTTACAGCATCTTGACCTGTCATTCCATCTACCACAAGAAGAATCTCAGAAGGGGAAAATTTATTATTTAGTTTAATAAGTTCTTCCATCATTTCCTCATCTATATGAAGTCTTCCTGTAGTATCCACAATTAGTGCATCTACAAGCCTTTCCTTTCCAAACTTTATAGCCCCTTCTATTATTTCTTCTGCATTACTACCCGTCGCATATACTGGTGCTTTTATTTTCTCTCCTAAAACCTGAAGTTGTTTAACAGCAGCAGGTCTAAAGGTATCTGCCCCAACAAGTGCCACTTTTTTTTGTTCTTGAGAAAATTTGTAAGCAAGTTTTGCTGCAGTGGTAGTTTTTCCTGAACCCTGAAGTCCTACAAGAAAAATAATTCCAGGTTTTTTAGGACCAAAGTTTACTCCTGCCCTTTCTTTCCCCAAAATCTCTGTAAGCTCATAATAGAGAATCCTTATAATCTGTTCCGCAGGTGTAACACTCTTTAATACATCCTCCTGAAGAGCCTTCTCTTTTACATTATTCAGAAGATTTTTAACTACCTTATAATGAACATCAGCCTCTAAAAGAGCTTGCCTTATCTCTCTTAGTACTTCTTCTATATCTTTCTCTGAGAGTTTTCCTTTTCCTCTCAGTTTTTTAAAGATATCTTGCAATCTTCCTGTTAAATTATCAAACATATTCTTTTTATCTCCATAAACTAATTTTTATACTTAGCATACTATAGACAATATAAAAACCCTTGTCAATAATTCTATTTTTCCCAGAAATCAGGAATCTTATGCCATCTTTCTCTTACAAAGTGAGCTGCCAGTTTTGGTTGCCTTTGTCTTGTAAAAATACCCTTTCTATTCCCTACAACTCTGTGAACTTCCTGTTTCGTCATAAAATCAGCAAAATTCCATATATGCTCTCCTATAACAAAATCAAATTCATCAAGCACTTCTTGAAATCTTCTTATCATCTCCCATTGATATTCCTCGGTAAACATAACAGGAGGATCCTGATGAAAACCTAAAATAGCATCTGCTCCAAATTCAGAAAGAATTATAGGCTTTTTAAACTTATTATACCAATCTTTTAATTCTTGCCTCAATTGAGGGTAGATCACATCCAAATTTCCAGAATCAGTATACCAAGAGTAATAACGGTTTATACATACTACATCTACATATTGACTGACTTTTGTCTCTGAGTAAGATGCACTTTCAACAATAGTAATAGGTCTTGTAGAATCAAGTTTTCTTGTTTCATCAGTGACTTTTTTGAAATATTCCTCTGCTCCTTCCTCATATGTTGCTGCTTCATTAGCAACACTCCACATCACAACAGAAGGATGGTTTTTATCCCTTTCTATAAGCCCTCTTATAACTTGAAGATGATGCTCCAAAGTCTTAGAATCCACTCTGCCATCTGTAAACACTTTCTCATGAGGATTCCATAGATTCATTCCTACAGCAGGGACTTCTTCTATTACTGCTATTCCATATCTATCTGCTAAAAACAATATTTCCTCACTATAAGGATAATGAGAGGTTCTAAAAGAATTAGCCCCAATCCACTTTAGAAGATTAAAGTCTTTAATATTTATCACATGGTCCAATCCTTTACCTCTTATATCCGCATCTTCATGCTTACCAAACCCTTTAAAATAAAAAGGTTTTTCATTTATAAGGAATCTCTTTCCATCAACTTTGACGGTTCTTATTCCAATATTTACTCTATAAGAGTCAATGGGTTCATCATTATCATAAACTTTAGTTTCTAATGTATAAAGATAAGGATTCCCTGGCTCCCATAATTTTGCATCTTCTACTTCTAAAACACCCTTTTCTCCCTTATTGAAAGCAACTTTATTACCTTCCTTGTCTCTTAAAGTTACAGCTACATTATTATTAATGCTTTTAACCTCATAGCTAACAATACCCTTTTTACCGTCTATTTCAGTAACAATTTTGATATCTTGAATATAATCCTTAGGAGTTGTATAAAGAATTACAGGTCTATGAATCCCTGAATAATTAAAAAAATCAAAATGATAATCCAGTATTTTAGAATGTATCGGATCTTCTTTAATCTTTAGCTCCCCAGGAGGTAAAGTGTCCCAAGTTAAAGTGTTATCTGCAACTATTATTACTTCATTCTCAGATCCAAATTTTAATACTTCTGAAATTTCTGTCTCAAAAGGTAAAAAACCACCTTTATGCTCTACAACTTTCTCACTATTTATAAAAACTTCTGCATAATGAGTGGCTGATCCCACTCTTATAAATACCCTTTTTTCTTTCCAATAGTAAGGAATAAAGAACTTTGTTTTATACCAAACCTTACCCACATGATCCCTTATTTTTGGATCTTGAGTTACATCATTATAACTTGCAGGAACTGGCATAAGAATAGGATCACCCTTTTCATTAATTCTAAACTCCCATATCCCAGATAAATCTTTGGTTTCCCTTGTTTCACTGTCAATAGGGTAGAGCATTTTTCCCTTCCTCCTGTCACAAAAAAGTCTTTAACTAAAGATTATAACAAAAACAAAAGATTTTTAATAAGCTTTGAAATTTTTTCTTTTTTTATGTTAAAATATTATTAATTCATTAAAAGAAAGGAGGGATAAAGATGTTTTCTCAAAAAGGATCTTCTCCAAAAGTATCTGAAGAGACCCTCCAAAATATGGCAGATATATTGCACATTCTTGCACATCCTTTGAGAATTAAAATTATCTTTATATTAGCAGAAAAACCTGCTACTGTTTCTGAGCTAATTAAGATGTTAGATGTAAGACAGCCCAATTTATCACAACATTTAACACTTTTAAAAAGAGTAAAATTACTAAGAACGCGAAGAGAAGGGAAATCTGTATACTATCAAATAAATTATCCTGAAATAAAAGGATTCCTTGAAAAGGCAAAGGAGTTAGTAGAAGTAATTCAAGAAAGACCAAGGTGAGAATATGGGAACAATAATAAATGCCACAGCAATCATTATTGGTGGATTTATAGGAATGATTTTAAAAGAGAAAATTCCATCCGGACTTCAGACGCTCCTAATGGAAGCATTAGGACTTATCTGTATGGCTTTAGGAATGCAGATGGCTCTAAAAGGAGAGAAGTTTTTGGCTCTTGTTTTCAGTATGGTAATTGGAGGAGTTATTGGAGAATTAATTGGAATACATGAAGCTTTAGAAAAATTCTCAATAAAAATAGAGGGAAAATTTGCAAAAGAGCAGAATATTTTCGCAAAAGGATTTCTTACAGCAAGTCTTTTATATTGTATAGGACCCATGACTATAATGGGATCTCTTCAAGATGGACTTGGACAGATTCCTCAAATTCTTTACACCAAATCTTTACTTGATGGCACAGCTTCCATTGCTTTAGCATCTGCCTTAGGAATAGGTGTAATATTCTCTGCTTTTCCAGTTCTTATAGTTCAAGGAAGTATTACTCTTTTTGCCAGAGTATTAAACCCTTTTCTAACTGACTTAGTAGTACAAGAGATGACTGCAGTAGGTGGTATTTTAGTTTTAGGAATAGCATTAAATCTCTTAAATATAAAGCAAATAAAGATAGCAAATTTAATACCTGCCCTATTTCTTATTCCTTTCTTTGTCTATGTTTTTCCTTAGAATCCTAATTCTTCATTAACCAAGATTACATGAAAAGAAGTTTTAGCTGGAGGAGCATCAAAGATTGTAGTTATCCTACATATCTTTTTAGGATGGTTACAATCTATACAATATCCTTCTTCTACACAAGGAAGATCAAGATTTAATCTCTTTGCATTAAGTGGAGTAGCTATATTTTTAATTCTCCATATGGCGGCAGCTAAATCTGATACTAATTTGTTTCTTCCTACCACTACAATTACCATTTTTGGACCAAAAATCTGAGCTGCCACTCTATTTCCCGTGGATTCCATATTTACAAGCTGACCAGAAAGAGTCAAAGCATTTATACTGGATAGGAAGACATCAGTCATAAGTTCAGCCCTTCTTATCTCAAATTCTTCTTCAGGAGATAATCCTTGCTTCCAGTGATCCATCACCTTATTCCCTGCTCTTTCAAGCTCTTCAATAACTCCTATCTCTCTTATAGTAATGCTCCCTCCTATTCCAATACTTGCATTCTTAGGGATCAAATCAAGAACAATTTTTTTAGCTTCTTCTCTATTTTCTGCAATATGTACGCTAAACCCTCTTTCCTTTAAGAGCTTAGCAGTCTTCCCAAGCTGTTTCTCTCCTAACCAATCTTTTAAATCTTCCATTTTAAAATCCTCCTTTTCACTCCCATTCAATCATTAAATTTTATCTTAAGTTTTTACCTTTAATTTCAATTATTCTTATTATTTTATCTTATTACATTATTATTATCTATCTTTCTAAATTTATAATTTTTTTGACCATATTACTATCACGTTTGGCAGCTAAATAAATCTTTTCCATTTTGCAATATAGATTTTAGCAATCATTACTATCATCATTATCTTTCATTTCAGGGTTTGTTTCATCCTTTGGAAAATCATCATCTTTGTCCGCCTCATTTTCAGGTCCATTTATGGGAAGTTTAAACTTTGATATTGACTGAAAGTTTTTTGGAAACCGGATTGTCAAAGGTGAAAATGATACAGACCTAATTACATCTTGCATTTTTTGGAACTCTAATACAGAAGCCTTTTGTAATGCGGAAATAGTAGAAGTTATTTCTGCTAATTGGTTTAGTGCACCGCTCTCCTTCAGTGAAGGCATATTATTTAGTGCTTGGTACACTTTTTTTATAGAAGAACCCATCTCTAACAATGCCTTCGGTATTTCTAAATTAGATTCAACAGCTTTTGAAAAAGCAGACTCCCACATATAACCAAGTCTAGTAATTATCTGGACAGTTTCTGAAACATTATATTCCTTGACTGAAACTTCGTCTATTGCCTGTCGAATTTTTTTATTTAGATTCTTAGTAATACTCTGACAGTTATAAAAATCCTCACATGTAAAAACTTTGGCATGTGCAACTTTATTTCTTAGATGACGAATCCTTTCTAAATTTTCTTGAAGTTGATCTATTGAAATCTTGGGAGCGAATTGCCGTTCCCATAAAGATTTTGGTCTGGCATCTTTGAGCTTTAATTCAATTTGTTCCTTTGTCATCTGAGTAATATTATCCTCAGATAAAATATTGTCTATCATTTGCTCGCAGGAAACATCACGCATAGGAGTGAACAGGTAATCTTCAAGATCTTTGATGCTCATTTCATACAGAATTTCCTCTCTCAGTGATTTCTTGCATCGACTAAGTTTCTTTTTTTGTTCATCTGTTGCTGTTCTCTCAAACCATTTGGAGCCAAAAGCTTTAGTCAGGATTTTAAATATCAAATTCCGAATATTGCGCTCAAACTCATTCAGCTGCGGATATGCATGGTCACAATAATACTTAGATACACCATCATAAGTACGGATTACATGATATTGCTTTTTATCTTTATTACCCAAGATCTTTTTGTTTGCCGAATTAAGAACTTCAGCACATTTTTCTTCTTCCTGTTCATCCATTGAGATTGTTAAAAAATACATAAATTCCTGTGTATCTAACGATTCACTTTTGCTTGTAATATAGTTATAGAACACCTTATATTCTTTTTCTTCTAATTCGACTTTGAAATATTTTTCTGAGACATTACCAAATATACTTTTTAAAAAAGTCTTAAATGATACTTGTTCTGAGCTAATAAATATGTATTCTATCTGCATAATTACCCCCCTAAATTCTAAATTCCCATGACACTATCTGCATTGATGAATCTATTTGCAAATACACACATTTAGCACTATCCTAAAGAATACTTCCTTTTCCCATAAAATAAGTAGTTAGTATTCTATTTAAAAAACATACGTCTATATTATACAACAAACTCTATTACTTAAAATCCTTGGTTAAATTCTAATGACAGTATTTGTTCCTACTAGTAAAAGAAATAATCTCTTAACATATTATTTTTAGTAACTTTAATGGCATTTTAGTATCTACTACTCCCATTCAATGGTTGCTGGGGGTTTATCAGTAAGATCATAAACCACCCTATTTATTCCCTTAACTTCATTAGTAATTCTTCTTACAATCTTTCCAAGAATACCATAAGGAACTTCTACAAAATTAGCAGTCATACCATCCTCACTTTTCACAATTCTTAAGGCAATTACATATTCATAAGATCTAAAATCCCCTTTAACTCCTACTGTTCTTATAGGAAGAAGAATTGCAAAAGATTGCCATATTTCATCATATCCCTCCCACTTCTTTATCTCTTCTTGTAAGATAGCATCAGCCATTCTCAAAAGTTCAAGTTTATCCTTTGTTACTTCTCCCAAAATTCTTACTGCTAATCCAGGTCCAGGAAAAGGTTGTCTGTTAATTATATTATCTGGAAGACCAAGAATCTCAGCTACTTCTCTTACCTCATCTTTAAAGAGAAAACGAAAAGGCTCAATAAGTTCAAATCCAAGATCTTCAGGAAGACCACCCACATTATGATGGGTCTTTATCTTTGCAGCTACTCCTGTGGAAGAAGCCGCACTTTCTATTACATCAGGATACAATGTCCCTTGAGCAAGAAATTTAAATGGACCTCTCTTTTCTGCTTCTTCTTTAAAAACTTCAATAAACTCATTTCCAATAATCTTTCTTTTTTCTTCTGGATCTACAACTCCCTTTAACTTATTTAAAAATCTTTCCTCAGATTCTACAGTTACAAGATTTACGCCAAGAGATGTCAATGCATGATAGACTTCTTCTTTTTCTCCCTTTCTAAGTAATCCATGATCTACAAAAATCGCTGTTAATTGCTTTCCTATTGCTTTTTGAAGAAATACTGCTAATGTGGAAGAATCTACCCCACCACTTACTGCAAGAAGTACTTTTTCATCTCTTACTTTTTCTCTTACCTCTTTTATTTTTTCTTCAACAAATCTCCCAAGATTCCAGTTCTTTTTAGCATTACAAATTTTAAAAGCAAAATTTTCAAGTATCAATTTCCCTTTTTCTGTATGAGTAACCTCTGGATGAAACTGAACTGCATAAAAGGACTTCTCTAAGAACTGAGCCGCTGCTATATAATTATTTTCAGAATATGCCAAAGGCTCAAATTTTTCTGGTAAGCTTTTTACTATATCATAATGACTCATCCATACCTTTTCTTCCTTTGAAAGAGAATTAAATAAAGGAGAATCTTTAACTATATGTATTTTTGTAAGTCCAAATTCTCCTTTCTCTCCTTTTACCACTTTACCACCTAAAAACTGAATCATAAGATGAAATCCGAAGCAGACACCTAAAACTGGCACCTCTCCTGAGAAAATTTCTGGATCTAAAGGAAATTTCGTTTCATATACACTATTTGGACCTCCAGAAAGAACAATACCTTCCAGATCTTTTTCTTTAAGATCTTTGATTTTAACTGTGGGAGGAAAAATCTCAGAATATACCCCCATCTCTCTAAATCTCCGAGCAATAAGCTGAGTATATTGAGATCCAAAATCAATAATTACTATCATTTTTTATTCTCCCTTTTCTTCTAATAACTTTTTTATTTCAAAGATGATATCTTTAATTGGAATATTTTCCCTTTCGGCTATCTTTTTACAATCCTCATATTCTGGATACGCCTTTTCAATATTATTATATTTTGCCTTTTTATATCTTACTTTTCCCCAAGAAGTATCTATTTCTTTAATCTCTCTCTCCATAAACTTTTTATCTACATAATATTTCCTAATACCCAAAGTAGTAGTTTCTCTAAAGATAATTTCAGAAATTCTATCTTCAAGCTCAGACGTAGTAATAACCGTTAGAAGCATTCCTGGTCTTCCCTTCTTCATATAAACTGGAGTGATAAAAACATCAAGAGCACCCTCTTTGAAGAGTTTCTCTGTAAGATATCCAAGGATTTGAGGATTCATATCATCAATATTAGTCTCTAACATTACATTCTTCTCTTTAGAGAAACTCTCTATTTTCTCTCCCATAAATACTCTAAGAAGATTTGGAACTGAGAAGTCTTTTTTACCAGCCCCATATCCTATCTTTTCTAATCTCATATGAGGCATATCACCAAAAGAGCAGGAAAGTGTAGAAATAATAGCAGCTCCAGTGGGAGTAACAAGTTCTCCTTCTCTATCATCTACATATACAGGTACTCCCTTCAAAATTTCCAAAGTAGCAGGAGCAGGAACAGGAATCCTACCATGAGAAGTATCTACAAAGCCCCTGCCAAGAGGAAGCGGAGAAGAATAAATAGTCTCAATCTCTAAAAGTTCTAAAGCAATAAGAGATCCTAATACATCTATAATAGTATCAATAGCACCAATCTCATGGAAATGAACCTCTTCAATAGGCTCTCCATGAATCTTTGACTCTGCCTCTGCAATCTTATAAAAAATCTCTTTTCCTTTTTCTTTTATATTTTTTGAAAGAGTGCTTCTATCTAAAATATCTAAGAGCTCTGATAAATGTCTGTGAGAAACCTGATCTTCTATAATAACATCCACATCAGTACCATAGAGAGCACCTTTCTTCTTTTTTGAAATCTCAAGTTTATATTCATCAATAGGGATCTTATCAAGTTCTTTCTTCCAAGTTTCCACATCAACCCCAGCGTCTAAAAGAGCACCAAGAATCATATCACCAGAGATTCCTGAGAAACAGTCAAAATAAATAATTCTCACTTTTTATCCTCCACCATAAGATTTATCATATTAGCAAGATAGCCTGCTCCAAATCCATTGTCAATATTAACTACAGCTACACCAGGTACACAACTATTAAGCATCGTCAAAAGAGCTGAAAGACCATTAAAGTTTGCACCATATCCAACACTGGTAGGTACAGCTATTATAGGTCTTGGTATTAAGCCCCCCACTACAGAGGCAAGAGCTCCTTCCATACCAGCCACCACTACCACCGCATTAGCAGAGTAAAATCTCTCAAGATTACTTAAGAGTCTATGGAGTCCAGAAACTCCTATATCATAAATTTTATCTACATAGCTTCCCATAATTTCTGCAGTTATTGATGCCTCCTCTGCTACAGGAAGATCTGCTGTTCCAGCACAGGCAACTACTATCTTCCCTTTTTTATTGATTTCTTCTCTTAATACGGTTATTATCCTTGCTGTTTCATTATAGACTGCATCAGGAATCCTTTTCTTAACGTTATCAAAAACTTCAAGACTTGCTCTTGTTGCTATCACTCTATTATTCTTCTCAAGAAGATTTTCCATTATTATTACCACTTGCTGGGGAGTTTTCCCTTGAGAAAAAATAACCTCAGGAAACCCCTTAATAATTGTCCTTAGATGATCTATCTTGGCAAAATCTATATCTTCATAAGGTAAACTTTTTAACTTCTCCATAGCATCATCTACTGAAAGATTACCTTCTTTTACATTTTCAAGAAGCTCTCTTAATCTTTCTATCATATTTCAAATCCTCTTTTCTTAAATAAGTTTAAATTTAAAGTATTTATAACTCAAAAATTGAATTTTTCCAACAATAAAAAGTGATAAAATATAATTAGGAAAATGTTCTTAGGGAGGGGTGTAACGATGGCCGAGGAACGTAAATGTAAAAACTGTAAGTTTTTCCAAGCAAATCCTAACGATCCTTCTCGGGGAATGTGCTTTGGAATTCCTGTAAAAGCAGAAAATAGTTGCCCACAATTCGTAACTAAGTCTTAAACTCTACCTTTTCTAAATAAATTTCTGCATTATCAGTCAGTACTTTAAAGAAATCTGGAGAAACTAAGTAGATCATTATAGAGTATGGACGAAAGTTAAGGTAGGATAAAGATTCCTTAAAAAGGAAGAGACTTCTTAAAAGAGCTCCAAAGAGAAGAATTATTTTATATTCTACAAAATGTCTCTCCTGGTGAAGTTGTGATGAGGCTTCTTTCTTTTTCTTTCTTATCTCTTCTATTACTTTATCTCTTTCTTCTATAAGATCCTTCAGCACACTCAAAAACTTATTAGAGAAGGGAAAATCTCTAAAAATATTATCGTATCCTTTTTCCTTCAACTTATCAAAGAATTTCTTACTTTTACCTAAATCTTCTAATAATCCTTTTTCATATAATATAATCTTCCCTAAATGAAAATACTCTCCGGCTTCTATGCCTGAGACGAAATTTAAAACCTTAGATACCTCCTCTACTTTTTCTCTCCAGAGACTTGAAATCTCATCAGCATACATTTCCTGCTTAGAAAAATAAAGAGATAGAAATTTAGGAAGGGAGAATTTAATCTTCCCAAGATACCTGAGATTGTCAAGAAAATTCAGTTTTATTCTTATAAGATGACTATCGGGAATATTATTTACACTTCTTTTTAACTCTCCCAAAAAATAATCTACCATAGGAGCATATTTGGAACCTTTTTCGGGTACTGCAAGTACTTTAGGAACTCTTCTCATTTCAGTCATAAAGGGTCCTGCTTTACCTATCAAAGCAAAGCCGTATGGAAACTTTCCAGAAGAATAAAGAGTATTTAAAAAGCTTCTTGCACTTCTCAAATCTTCCTTACTAACAAAGGTCTCCATTGCACAATAAGGTGAGAATATCCTTATATAAGGGTTATCTTGATTTTTTACCTCAATGTTACATCTGGTAAGAATCCATCTTCCCTCTCTTAAAGAGAAGACCTCAAGAAAATAAGGAAGTTCAAGAGAATTATTTTTCATCATAATCCTTTTGAGGGGAAGTTTTGCTTTATTTAATGCCGTGTTGTAAGCATTAGCAAATTCTTCAGGATACCCCAAGCTAAGATTAAAAAAGAAAAAGAAGTCTTTATCTTCAAAATCAGATATAGAATTTATTCGCAATAATTCTGAAGTTCTTGAAAAATCAACTTTTAAGTCATCATTAAAGATATCACTCAAAATCTTCTGGGAAAGTCTGACTTGAAAATCTGTGATAGAAAGATCCTTATTGTTTTCTATAATTTCTTTTCCAAAACTGTAGACTTTCTTTGCTCTCTTTATTATTTCTTTTTTTATCTCTTTATCCTTGACTTGCTTTAGGAGCCCTCTCACACCTAAGCTGAAAAGATGAGAAATATGCTTCACAAGTTCTTCATCAATATAAACACTTGAAAGACTTACTTCTTCAAGATATTTAGGAACTACTCCATACCACCCTAAGGACTTTGAGAAAAGATAATAAATCTCTGCCTTAGAATTTTTCTGAAAGAGATTATAAAGAGCATCTTTATTAGCCGTCTCACCGCATTTAGTCACTTCTGAAATATGATCATAATCCCAAGAGAATCCTAACTCTTCTAATGCATTTATAAACTCCCTGTCTTCTTCTATCTTTGGTTTATACTCTCTCCAGAAATCTGCAATCCAAGAAAGATGAAAGCCCAATTCTTGATATTCCACAGGTTCTATAGGTGTAGCATAAAAAAGCCCGTATGAAATATCCTGATTTATATATACTGCTCCCGTAATCTTTTGAGCATAGTCTTCAGTAATTACGTATTTTCCTGAATCTTTATAAAAAGGAACAAGTCTATGATCTCCTGTACCGAATTTCTCATCATGTAAAAAGGTTTTAAATGGGATCTCAGGATAAATAGCCTTATGAAGAGCTACATCTGTCACTAAAGCATCCCAAAGTAGATTCTGATCTCCTTTATATACTTCTTGTATTCCAAAAGTTTTTAAAACTTCACAAAGATTATCCTTTTTGCAATCTATCTTCAAAGTACATACATTTTCATCTTCTCTTATGATCTCTTTTTTCTTACAAAGCATATGTTTTCTTAAATATCAAGATTTCTTACAAATTTAGCTTTTTGCTCAATGAAAGCTCTTCTCTCTTCCACATTACTCCCCATAAGTACTGAAAATAACCTCTCGGCTTCTAAAGCATCCTCTATGGTTACCTGTAGAA